>NZ_JAUHIU010000003.1:0-452247 GCF_032381555.1 Bradyrhizobium sp. SZCCHNPS1003 | reverse complement strand
GCGCAGGGAAGGCCGGGCGTTTCTCGGCTGCACCTGTGGTACCTGCCGCCTGCATTTTTTCTCGCAGGCGGGCCGCGGGCGTCAGCCGACGCCTGGCCTTCCCTGCGCCCTCCGACCTTTCAGAGGGTGAGATGCTGCAGCAGAACTCGGGCATGACCTGCCGCGGCAGCGCGACGTCACGCGTCGTTCGATGCGCTCCCTCGCGCGGCATCAATGGCGTCGTCCCCGCGAACGCGGGGACCCATAACCCCAGGGAGCAGTTGGCTTGCGCAAGTCCAACCACCTCTCGTCAGGACTTGGCTCGGTGGTTATGGGTCCCTGCGTTCGCAGGGACGACAGCAGTGTGTTTGGCCCGACGCTCAGCCCTGTCTTCTCACCCGTGCACGACGGCCTTCGCGATCATGCAATGAATGCCCTTGGAGCCATTGACGGTCTGGGTCACCCGCAGATCTGCGGCGAGGCTGCACAGCGTGTAGGCGTCCTCGCGCGACAAATTGCGCTTCTCGCCCAGCAGCACGATCATGTCGCGCAGCGCCCGCACCACGCATTGGTCGAGGTCGGGGTCCATCGCCATCGTCATGTAGTGGGTGGCCGTCTCGGCGCGCGGATAGTCGAATTTGAGATCCTTGCGCACGGTGAGACGGAAACGGCCCTGCAGCGCGGTCTCGATCGCGGTGACGCAGACCTCGCCGTCGCCCTGCACGCCATGGCCGTCGCCGCAGGAGAACAGCGCGCCTGGCACGAACACCGGCAGATACAGCTTGGCGCCCGGCCTAAGCTCCTTGTTGTCGAGATTGCCGCCCATCGCCCGCGGGATCAGCGACGTGATCCGGCCCCAGGCCGGCGGCGGCGCCACGCCCATCACGCCGAAGAACGGCGCCAGCGGCAGCTCCAGCCCCCACGGCATCTTGCCGACCATCCTGGTCTTGTCGAGTGGGATGTTCATCAGCCGGCTCTCGTGGAAATCGTCGGGCAGGGTGCCAGCCAGCGGCCGGATGAAATTGTAGCCCCAGTCCTGCCGCAGCTGGACGTCGAGGATGTCGACCTCGAGCACGTCGCCGACCTCCGCGCCCTTGACCGCGATCGGGCCGGTCAGGATGTGGCCGGGCACCATGCGCTCGCTCTTGGCGTGAACCTCGAACAATTCCGGCGGCACGTGGAATTTGCTGGTGTCGGGCACGACGTCGGGCCCGCCGCTGATCGAATCGATCGCGACCTCGTCACCGCTGTCGATCGTCAGCACCGGCTTCAGCCGGGATTCGAAGAAGCCCCAATGGCAGGTCTCGGGGCTCGCGTGCAGATGGTGATGGGCCATGGTCCTCTCATTCGTACCGGTTCGGGACCGAGCATAGCGCATCTGCTGGCCGCCGCAGAGAGATGGCGACGCATGGCGGCTGTCGTGTATGAGGGCGGCCGTGGCACCTCACCCCGCGCCGGAGCTCGCAATGTTCTTTGTCCTGTCGAAGACGCTCGGCCTGCTGGCACTGCCGACCAATTTCATGATCGCGCTGGGCCTGCTCGGCGCCATCCTCATGCTGACCCGGTTTGCCGTGCTCGGCCGCAGGCTCGTGGTCTCTGCCATGCTGCTGCTGGCGATCGTGGGCCTGACGCCGCTCGGCAGCCTCATGCTCTATCCGCTGGAGAGCCGGTTTCCGAAATGGGACCCGGCGAGCGGCGCGCCGGACGGCATCATCGTGCTTGGCGGTCCCGTCGATTCCGACCTGTCGGTCATGTACGGCATGCCGGTGACGGTGGCGGGCGCCGACCGGGTGATCCAGGCAGCCGCGCTGGCGCGGCGCTACCCGAATGCGCGCATCCTGTTCACCGGCGGCAGCGCCAACCTGATCGCGACAGAGGCCAAGGAGGCCGATGTCGGCGCCGAGATCCTGCTCAGCCTCGGCGTGCCGAAGGAGCGGCTGTTGCTGGAGCGGCAGTCGCGCAACACCTACGAGAATGCGATCTTCTCCAAGGCGATGATCTCTCCGAAGCCGGGCGAGCGCTGGCTGCTGGTGACCTCGGCCTATCATATGCCGCGCTCGGTGGGGCTGTTCCGCAAGGCCGGCTTCCCGGTCGAGCCCTATCCCGTGGACTGGCGCGTCGGCCGCGTGCTCGACTTCGACGGCATCTCGCTGCTCGGACTGCGCCGCGCCGACATCGCCGTGCGCGAATGGGTCGGGCTCGTGGCCTACCGCCTGCGCGGCCGCATCGACGATCTGTTTCCGGGACCGGCCTAGGCAATCGTCTTGCTGAAGCCCGCCGCCTTTGCCGCCAGCTCGCCGCGCACGCGCTCGACCACCGGCTCGTAGCGGCAGCTCGCGTCCTGCCGGAACAGCCGCGCGCTCGGATACCACGGGCTGTCGTCGCGATCGCGCAGCCAGCGCCAGTCGGCGAGATGGGGCAGCATGATCCAGGTCGGACGTCCCAGCGTGGCGGCGAGATGCGCGACGCTGGTGCACACGGTGACGACGACGTCGAGACAGGAGATCAGCGCCGCGGTCTCGACGAAGTCGGTCAATTCGACGGTGAGGTCGCGGATGCCGCTCTGCTGCGCCAGCACGGCCTTGTCGGCTGGCCGCAGCTCTTTTTGCAGGCTGATGAAATCCGCCCCGAGATCGAGCAGCGGCAGCAGGGTCGCAAGCGGCATCGAGCGGTTGCGATCGTTGCCCTGATGCGGATTGCCGGACCAGACGAGACCGACCCGCAGCCGGTCATGCGCTCGGAGCCGCCGCTCCCAGGCCGCGATGCGCTCGGCCGGCAGTGGCGGGAGATAGCTTGGCGGTGGAATGGTATCGAGCGTGGTGCCGAAGGCCAGCGGCAGGCTCATCACCGGGCAGTGCATGTCGAAGACCGGCCGCTTCAGGTCCGGTGCGTAGGCGAGGCATTGCGTCACGCCGTCGATGCCGGCCATCAGCGGCCGCAGCGCCTCCCGCACCACCAGGATCACCTTGGCGCCGCGCGCGGCGACCATCGGCACGTAGCGGGCGAACTGGATGGTGTCGCCGAAACCCTCGTCCTCCTCGATGAGGAGGGTCTTGCCGGCGATGTCCTCGTGGCCCAGCCATTTGGACTCGGCAAAGCGCGGATAGTCGATCGAGAAATCCGGCATGGCCCAGCGGGCCTCGCGCCGGGCCCAGCCGGAGACGAAGTCGCCGCACTGCAGCTCGATATGCGCGAGCTGCCACGCCGCCTTGGGATGATCGGGGACGAGCGCGAGAATCTGCCGGTAGACGGCAGCAGCATCCTCGAAACGCAGCAGCTGCAGCAGCGCAAAACCCTTGTTGAGCAGCACCTCGACGAAGTCCGGCCGCAACGCCAGAGCCTGATCGAACCACGGCAGCGCCTCCGCGCTGCGGCCGAGACAGACAAAGGCATCACCGAGATTGTTGCAGACCATCGGCTCTGTCGGCGCCAGCGCATGCGCGCGTTCGCAATCGGCCAGATACGCGTCGTAGCGTCTGAGCTCGCGGAGGCACCGGGCGCGCATCTGCAGCGACTGCAGGTCGTCCGGCCGCTGCGTCAGGCATATCGTGAAGGCTCGGGCGGCTTCCTCATAGCGCTGCTGCTGATGCAGCAGCAGGCCGCTCTGGAACGCAGCCTCACGGTGGGCGGGATCGATCGTCAGCGCGTGCTGATAGCTCAGCAGCGCCTCGGCGCCGCGGTCGAGCGCCAGCAGTACGCCGCCCATATGCTTCCACAATTCGGCATCGTCGGGCTTGAGCTGGATCGCCTTGTCGAACACCGCGAGCGCATCGTCGAGCCGGCCCATCTGCTTCAAGGTGAAGCCGAGGCTGGTGAGATAGTCGATCTTCGGCGTTTGTCGGATGGCCCGCGAGAACCACGCCACGGCGTGGTCGTGCTGCCCGGTCTGCAGCGCGACGATGCCCAGCAGCGCGAGGCTGTCGGCGTGGTTCGGGTCGGCCGCCAGCGCCTGCTCGCAGCACATCTGCGCATCGAGCAGCTGGCCGGCGCCGAGGTGATGCAGCCCGGCCTCGTAGAGCGCGGCCGGCGACAGCACCGGCGCTCCGCCGGGGCCGGCCTTCGCGCTTGTCGCGCCATCTTTCCGGTCGCGCTGGCTCATCGCGGGGCCCTGTCCGAGGATCAAAAATTCATAAGTGATTCTAGGGACATCGAGAAGGATCGTGGTATGGCGTGCGAGCGCGTCGCGCAGAAATACTGGCCTCGGCCGGTGCAAGGCATTAACAAGCGCCCGACATCGAACGCACGGATCGCGCCATCCGATGGGTGCGGCAGAGGGGAACGCCACATGCAACAGCCGAGCGCGCCGGACAGGCTGGATCTGGTTGCCATGGTCGCCGATCTCAACAACCTGCTGCGGCTGAAGACGACCGTCATCGGCATCAAGATGTTCGCCCGCGTCGCCGACATGGAGGCGGTGGAGAAGATCCGCCGTCCCAACGCCGTGCACACGACCGACCAGATCGTCAGCATGGCCGCACGGCTCGGCTGGACCGTCGGCATCACCGGCGACGATCTCGTCGGCGCGCAATGCCGGGCCGTGATCGGGCTCGGCCCGCAGGACGAGACGTGGCTCAAGGGCGAGAACTATGTCGGAGTCTGGCACGGCACGGCCGAGGATGCGCGCAAGCGGCAGGAGGCGCTCGACGTCGTGCCGTTCGGCCGCTACCAGGCCATGGCGGTCAGCCCGCTTTCGAGCGGCCGGCTCGATCCGCCGGACATCTGCCTCGTCTATGCGACGCCGGGACAGATGATCATCCTGATCAACGGCCTGCAATATACAGGCTACAAGAAGTTCGAATGGGGCGTCGTCGGCGAGACCGCCTGCGCCGACTCCTGGGGCCGCGCGCTGAAGACCGGCGAGCCGAGCCTGTCGCTGCCGTGCTTCGCCGAGCGCCGCTATGGCGGCGTGCCGGATGAGGAGATGTTGATGGCGCTGAAGCCGGCCGATCTTGCCAGGGCGATCACCGGCATGAAACAGCTCGCCAAAAACGGCCTGCGCTATCCGATCGCGCCCTATGGCATCCAGAACGACGTCCGCGCCGGCATGAGCGTGTCGTATGGGAAGAAATGAGAGCCACATGCTCCGTCATTGCAAGCGCAGCGACACAATCCAGAGTCTTTCGGAGGAGAGAGCCCGGATTGCTTGGTCGCAAGTGCTCCTCGCAATGACGGCGCGACTCAATTGCAGCTGATCTTCAAGGAACAAGAATGACGTCTTCCAAATTCGACCTCGTCGTCTACGGCGCCACCGGCTTCACGGGCAAGCTCGTCGCCGAATATCTCACCGCGCAGTATCGCGGCGATACGTCGCTGCGCTGGGCGATGGCGGGCCGGAGCCTCGACAAGCTCGCGGCTGTCAGGGACCAGATCGGTGCGCCTGCCGATACGCCGCTGATCGCGGCGGACGCCTCAGATCCTGCATCCCTGCAGGCCATGGTGGCGCAGACGAAGCTGGTGCTGACCACCGTCGGTCCCTATCAGCTTTATGGCAACGAGCTCGTCGCGGCCTGCGCCGAAACCGGCACCGACTATGTCGATCTGTGCGGCGAGCCGGTGTGGATGCGGCAGATGATCGACAAGCATCAGGCCACCGCCGAGAAGAGCGGCGCGCGCATCGTGTTCTCCTGCGGCTTTGATTCCGTGCCGTTCGAGCTCGGCGTCTATTTCGTGCAGCAGCAGGCCAAGAAGGTGCTCGGCGCCGCAGCGTCGCGCGTGAAGGGCCGCGTCCGCGGCATGAGCGGCACGCTCTCGGGCGGCACCGCGGCGAGCGCCAAGGCGACCTTCGATGCGGTCGCCAAGGATCTGAGCCTGGTAGCGATCCTCAAGGACTCGTTCGCCCTGACGCCCGGCTTCAAGGGCCCGAAGCAGCCGTCGGGCAACAAGCCCGTCTATGAGGAAGATCTGCAGTCCTGGACGGCACCGTTCATGATGGCGCTGATCAACACCCGCAATGTCCACCGCTCCAACATGCTGATGGGTTTTCCCTACGGGCAGGACTTCGTCTATGACGAGATGGTGCTGACCGGCCCGGGCGAGAAGGGCGAGGCCAACGCCAAGAAGGTGATGGCGGCAAATGCCGAGAAAACCGGGCCCAACGCGCCGAAGCCGGGCGAGGGTCCCTCGAAGGAGGAGCGCGAGAAGGGCTACTACAATCTCCTCTTCGTCGCGATCACCCCCGACGGCCGCCAGGTCCGCGCATCCGTGAAGGGCAACCGCGATCCCGGCTACGGTTCGACCTCGAAGATGATCAGTGAATGCGCCGTCGGCCTGCTACGCGACGGCGCCGGCGTGAAAGGCGGGTTCTGGACGCCGGGCGCTGCGCTCCGCGACAGCCTGATCAAGCGGCTGGTGGATAATGCCGGGCTGACGTTTGCGGTGGAGGACTAAGAGGTGATGTGCGCACCGATCGCTGCGGATCGGTTCGCTTCGGCCTGATGGGCGCGCGTGGCGGCGATCATGCCCCACATCGTGCCGAGCATCAGGAAGAAGTGCCGCCAGTGGTCGGTGTCGATGATGAAGCTTTCGCCGACCGTGCCGAGGAAGGCGGCGAAGATTGCGATGTAGGTGCGCTGCCAGGGTACGCGCGCGAACAGATAGCGGAAGCCGAGAATGACGGTGGTGAAGACCAGAGCGGGATAGCAGATGCCGGACAGCCAGCCGCCCGACATGAAGGCGTTCAGATAGGAGTTGTGGGTGTCCTCGGGGAAGTAGTTGTGGAACTGCAGCGGCCCGATCCCGAACGGCAGGTCGAGCGCCATGTCGGCGCCGAGAATGTGGCGTCCGAAGCGTCCGAACCGGCCCTCGTCATAGCTCTGGTCGAAGCTTGCCCGCTGCTTGAACATGTCGGCGATGGAATCGATGGAGAGCAGAACGCCGATCAGGACGATGCCGGCCACGGCGGCCGCCAACGTCATGAAGATGATGCGGGAGCGCTCGCCCCGCGTCTGGCTGGTGAGCACCATCATCGCCAGCATGAAGGCGGCGGTGAGGACGAGGCCGCCCCAGGCCGCGCGCGAGAAGGCGAGCAGGATGGCGAGCGCCATCACGCCGAGCGCAAAGCTGGCGCGCAAGGTCGCGGCGAAGCGGGCGGTCACGACGTTCTGCAGCGCGAGCAGCGCCGGCAGGATCAGGAACGCGCCGAGCACGTTCGGGTCCTTGAAGGTGCCGCGCGCACGGCCATAGAGGGTGAGGAGATCGTATCCACCCGGCACCAGATGGAAATAGCCGGCGACGCCCGCGAGGGCTGCGATCGCGCCGCCCATCACGAGACCGCGGCGGAGCATGTCGAGCCGCGCTTCTGTGTCGTCCGACGTCAGCATGGCGATGAAGATCGCCGTGAAGGCCATGTACCAGGAGGTAGCGATCCAGGTCGCGATCTTGGAATCGTCGAGCAGCGGTATGGCGCTGATCGTGTAGCCGAGATTGACCAGGACCAGCAACAGCAGGAGCGGCAGGAATACGAGGCGCAGCCTCATGCCGGTCGCGAAGAACACCGCGGCGGAGGCGAGCGTGACGAGCTCATAGGGGCTCGGTTCGATGAACACGATGGCGCCGGAGACCCCGACCATCCAGACCAGCGCACGCTGCAGGGCGACGACGCCCGGAGGGGCGATCGGCCTCGATGCGAACTCTCCGGCTGCCGCCGTCATGGCCATCGCGAACTCACACTCATACGCAACGCATGGCGGGATCGGCCAGACACACGCGCGAAGCGGGCGTGTGCCCGCTCCGGATCCCCGATATCAATAGGCGTTCTCGCTCTTGGTCATCAGCGCCAGCGGCGTCTTGAGCAGGATGTAGAGGTCGAACAGCACGGACCAGTTCTCGATGTAGTAGAGGTCGAACTCGACGCGCTTCTGGATCTTCTCCTGGTTGTCGATCTCGCCGCGCCAGCCGTTGATCTGCGCCCAGCCGGTGATGCCGGGCTTGACGCGGTGGCGGGCGAAATAGCCGTCGACGGCCTCGTCGAACATCCGGTTCTGCAATTGGCCCTGCACGGCGTGCGGCCGCGGACCGACCAGCGAGAG
Organism: Bradyrhizobium sp. SZCCHNPS1003; assembly: GCF_032381555.1. Lineage (NCBI taxonomy): Bacteria > Pseudomonadati > Pseudomonadota > Alphaproteobacteria > Hyphomicrobiales > Nitrobacteraceae > Bradyrhizobium > Bradyrhizobium sp. SZCCHNPS1003. Next base: position 444,241 of record NZ_JAUHIU010000003.1, on the reverse strand, counting down.
GTTGCCCTTGAACACCACGTTGAACAGCTGTGGCAGCTCGTCGAGGCTGGTCTTGCGGATGAAGCGGCCGACGCGGGTCACGCGCGGATCGTTCTTGGTGACGACCTTGGACGCCGTGGGGTCGGCCTGGTGGTGATAGAGCGAACGGAACTTGAAGACGTCGATGCGCTCGTTGTTGAAGCCGAACCGCTTCTGCCGGAACAGCACCGGCCCCGGGCTGTCGAGCTTGATCGCGAGCGCGACCAGCGCCATCACCGGAAGCGCAAGCAGCAGGATGAGGCCGCCGACCAGCCGGTCGAACAGCATCTTCATCACCAGGTCCCAGTCGGTGATGGGGGCCTCGAACACGTCGAGCGTCGGGACCACGCCCAGATAGGAGTAGGAGCGCGGCCGGAAGCGCAGCTTGTTGGTATGGGCCGAAAGGCGAATGTCGACCGGCAGCACCCACAGCTTTTTCAGCATGTCCAGGATGCGGGTTTCCGCCGAGATCGGCAGCGCGAACAGCACCAGGTCGACGCGGGTTCTGCGCGCGAACTCGACGATATCATCGACCTTGCCGAGCTTCGGCGCGCCAGCGCAGGTCTCGAGCGCGCGGGAGTCGTTGCGGTCATCGAACACGCCGAGGATCTCGATCTCGGAGTCGTCCTGCGCCTTCAGGGCACGCACCAAGTCCTCGCCGCTCTGGTCGGCGCCGACGATGATGGTCCGGCGATCGAGGCGTCCTTGCCTGGCCCAGCTGCGGATCAGGTTGCGCAGCACGACGCGGCTCGCGATCAACGCGCCGAGCCCCACGAAGAAGAACGCGGCGAGCCAGAGACGGGAGACTTCGTTGCCGATCTTGGCGAAGAAGGAGAGCCCGATGAACAGCAGGAAGACGAAGCAGTAGGACGAGATCATCCGGGTCATCTGCCGCACCTGGGCGCGGAAGACCTGGATTTGGTAGATGTCGGCGGCCTGGAAGCACACCACCGTGGTCACGGCCAGGCCGAGAATGGCAACGAGATACTCCCAATGGAAGCCGCTGAGCGGAACCACGTAGCCGAAATAGATGACGCTGCCGACGACGCTCAGCAGCACGAAATCGATGATGCGAACGATGCCGGCGAGGACGATCGGAGAGTAGGCGCGGTGAACCTTCTGATTGGCGACCGCGAGGGCCGCCGGCGACAAGCGGCGGCGCCGTTCAACGGCCGGCCGTCCGGCCGCGGCGGTCGATGCGGCCGTCGCCGCAGCAGCATCCAACATCGAGCGAGCGTTGATCGGTTCCACAGTCGTACAAGCCCGGATTATGTTTGTTAGTATTTGTGGTCATGTAAGCGCTGATAGCGCCGGGGGAAATTCCCCACCGGCGGGATTAAGGGCCAAATCGAAAGAAACGGTTAGCGATGGTAAATGACGTCAGGTCTTGGTAAACGCCTCACGATAGCTGTTGAGCACGCCATCGACCATCGCTTTCTGTGAGAAATGCTGGAAGACCCGCTCGCGCAGCGCCTTGGCGCGCAGTTGCGTGGTAGCCGGATCGTCCAGTGCGGCAGCGATTGCGTCGGCCAGCGCGGTCGCGTTGCCCGGCATGAACATCGCGTCGTCGTGCGGTCCGAAGATCTCAGGGATGCCGCCGACTCTCGCTGCGATCATCGGAACCCCGGCGGCTCCCGCCTCGATCACAACATAGGGCATGGAATCGCCACGCGAGGGAACGACGAGCAGCCGCCCTTTCGAAAATCCGTCGCGGGCCTTCACGTGGCCGATGAAGCGTACTGCGGCCGCAAGACCGAGGCGTTCGACCTGAGCCTTGAGTTTCGTCATCTCTTCGCCGTCGCCGCCCAAAGTCAGCGTCAGCGGGCGGCCACGGGAGCGCAGCTCCGCGACGGCATCGATCAGCAGATCCGTGCCCTTGATGTGCCTGAACTCGCCGACATACGCCAGGTCGGTCTGGTCCCGGGCTGGTGCGATCGGGTCGAACTCGCCTGCAGTGACACCGTTGAAGACGCAATTCACCAGTCCCTGAGGATGGCCGATCATGCGCTCATAGGTATCGCGGGCGAATACGCTCTCGAACAGGAAGAGGTCGGTCCGGTTCATCAGCGCACGTTCAAGCCGGCCATACAGCGCGCCTTTGAACGTGTCGCGTGGGTAGTGCAGCGAACCGCCGTGAGGCGTGTAGATGCGGATCGTTCCTGGCCGGTGCGGCAGCAGGCGGACGAATGCGCCGGCCTTGGCGCCGTGGCCGTGCAGAACGTTCGGGGCGAGTGTACGGGCGAGTCGATAAAACCGTCTCAGCGCCAGAATGTCGCTCGGCCAAGGCTCCCGATGAATGGGGATGCGGTGCACGCCGAGTGTCAGGCGAGGCGCGATCTGGGCCAGCGCGGCATCGGCGCGTTCGCCGCCGGTCAGGCTGTCCGCGATGATGCCCACGTCGTGCCCGTGATCGACCTGACCGTTGGCAAGGTCGAGGATATGCCGAAAGATGCCGCCGACGGGAGCTCTGACCGCGTGAAGGATTTTGAGAGGTTTGTTCTGCGACGGTGCCATGTCGAACTCGCCCGCGCCCTCGGCTTGCGCTTGGTTTTGCCAGGCGCCGCTGCGCGAGCTGATCTGACGACTGGCGGATAGCGGAAGCACGGGCGCCTCTCGTCGCTGAATATCGATAGCTCCAACCTCGATAGAGGCTTGATGGTTAACAAAGTCTCACTTGTCGTCACTACCAGGCAAGCTCGCACCAGCATTGTGACGATCTGGCGCAAGCTCACGTGTTGCGAGCAGCATATGGCGAAGGATGACGATTGTTCGATAGGGCGAGGTTGCAGGCGCTCCGGTTAACCCGTCAGCAACCTTAATAGAGTGTAATTGTACCACGTATGGTGGCGGCGTGGCGCGGGTCTCGCGGGAGTGGATAATGCGGTTGGCGTTCTGGCGTGCCGGCAAGAAGACACAGGTTGACGGAGCCTCCGCCCGACCTGTGACAGGCTCGCCGTCGTCGGCGGAGCCCGGCCCGGCCGGCGATCTCGACATCCGGCTGGTCGGTCGTGCCCTGGCGCGAAAGCGTGGCTTCATCCTTCTGCCCACGCTGCTCGCTCTCGTTCTGTCGATTGCCGCAGTCAACATGATCACACCGCGCTACAAGTCCGAAGCGCGGATTCTGATCGACGGCCGCGAGAACGTGTTCGTGCGGCCGAACGGGGAGCGCACCGAGGAGCGGACGGCGCTCGATGCCGAGGCGGTCACGAGCCAGGTGCAACTGGTCCTGTCGCGCGATCTGGCCCGCGACATCATCAGGAAGAACAAGCTGGGCGAGCTGTCGGAGTTCGATCCCGTGCTGCGGGGCGTGTCGCCGCTGAAGTCGGTCGCGGCGATGATCGGCCTCGTGAAAGATCCGCTCGCCATGACGCCGGACGAGCGCGTCATGGACGCCTATTACGAGCGCTTGACCGTTTACGCCGTGGACAAATCGCGGGTGCTCGTCGTCGAGTTCCAGTCGCAGGATCCGGCGCTTGCGGCGCAAGTCGCGAATTCGATCGCGGATGGCTATCTCGTAGTTCAGCAGAATGCCCGCCAGGCGCAGGCGAAATCGGCCAGCCAATGGCTCTCTGGGGAGATCCAGGGGCTGCGCAAGAAGGTCGAGGAGGCGGAGTCGCGGGTCGAGGAGTTCCGCGCCAAGTCGAATTCGTTCATGGGGACCAACAACACGTCGCTGTCCAACCAGCAGATGGGCGAGGTCAACACCCAGCTCAACAATGCGCGCGCCTTGAAATCGGATGCCGAGACCAAGGCACGGCTGATCCGGGAGATGCTGCAGAGCGGCCAGCCGATCGAGGCGTCCGAGGTGGTCAACTCGGAGCTGATGCGCCGGCTGTCCGAGCAGCGCGTGAATCTGCGCGCGCAGCTCGCGGAGCAGTCGTCGACGCTGCTCGACAATCACCCTCGCATCAAGGAGCTGAAAGCGCAACTGGCTGATCTCGACCGCCAGATCCGCGACGAGGCCGGCAAGATCTCGCGTTCGCTCGACAGCGACGCGCGCATCGCCGACGGGCGGGTGCAGATGCTGAGCCAGAGCCTCGATCAGGCCAAGAAGCAGGCCACCTCCACCAATGGCCTCGATGTCCAGCTGCGGGCGCTGGAGCGCGATGCGAAGTCGCAGCGCGACCTGCTGGAATCGTATCTCGCCAAGTACCGCGAGGCGAACACCCGTGAGTCGCTCGACACCCCGCCGGCGGATGGGCGGATCATCTCGCGGGCGGTGCTGTCCAACACGCCGGCGTACCCGAAGAAGCTGCCGATCGTGCTGATCGCCACATTGGCGACCTTGATGCTGACCTCGGGCGTGGTCATCACCGGCGAGCTGCTGCGTCTGACCGCGCCGCGCCCAGCGAGCCAGATCCCAGCGGCGAGCGCGATGCCGGATGTCATGGTGCTCGCGGCCCGGGTCGAGCCGATGATCGCGGCGCCCATGGTCGCCGCAGCGCCGGCCGTTGCCGCGTCGGCAACGACTGCAGCGGCGCGTCCCGCCGCGGTCGTGCCGCCAGCGGTGGCCGCCGTCGCGCCCGAACCGGTCAAGCCGCCGCCGATGAACGAGTTCGAGCAGCTCGCATCCGATCTGCTCGCCGCGGGAGAGGGCGCCCGCAAGGTCACCGTGCTCGGTACGGCCGGCGGCGAGGCCGTCACGTCCACCGCGCTCGCGATCGCGCGCACCATGGCAGCGCAGGCGCGCGTGGTGCTGGTCGACCTCGCCGGCAGCCCGCAACTGCTTGCAGGCGTGTCGGTCGATCCGGCCGCGCCCGGCCTCATCGAGCTGATGCTGGGTGAGGCATCGTTCGCGTCCATCATCACCAAGGACCAGGCCTCGCGGCTGCATCTGGTCAACGCCGGCCGCCCCGGCGCCGACCGCAGCCAACTGCAATCGCCGCGGCTCGCGCTCGCGATCGATGCGCTGCTGCGAGTCTACGACCACGTGCTGCTCGACGCCGGCAATGCCTCCGACCTGCCGGCCGAGCTTTTGACCGCGGGCGCGCGCGCCATCGTCGTGCCAGATCCCAACATGTCTGCCGACGCACGCAGCCAGATGAGCGAGCAGCTGCGCGAGGTCGGCTTCGGCGCCGTCACCATGCTGAAGGCACCGGTCGGAGGCGCCAACCGCAACCAGCCGGGGCCGCGCGGCGTCGCCGCCTAGTCTCCGGCCTTCTCGTCGGCCTTTTCGTCCACCTGGGCGGCGCCGCCACGCGATTGCAGCGCGCCGCGCAGCTGCTGTGCCAGACGGAACAGGGCAGGGCTGTGCTTGACGGCATGCTTGGCCCGTCCGACCGCAGCCATCGTCGTTGCGGCGACGCGGCCCCGCGCGGTCAACGGCATGAAGCTGTCGAAGATCGGCTCGTCATCCTTGCAGAACATCCGCTTGTAGTCGTCAGATCCGATGCCGAGATCGAGGGCGCGAAAATTCTCTCGCGCGTAATGATCGATGATCGAGCGCATCAGGATCAGCCCGGGGCTCCAGCGCGCATTCTCCGACAGCGTGTAGGTGTTGAACATCATCGAGAAGCGCGCCCCGTCGGCGACGCCGGCAAACAACGCGATGATCTCGTCGTCGCAGCGCAGCGCGTGGATATCGATGGCGCGATGCCCGCAGTCGAGCTTTGCCATGCAGGCGCTTCGCACGAAGGCCTCGATGCCGGGCTCCGCGAACACGTTCGGAAGCCTCTGCTCGGCCATGCGGATCGGCTTGGTGCGGAAGAACCAGTCGAGCAGCTCGGCGATCTCGGCGTCGCTGCTCGCGACCATGTAGCGATAGCCGGGCAGCGCCTGCAGCTTCTTTTCCTTGCTCTTCAGTCGCTTTCGGAACGAATTCGACAACAGCGCAGTCGGCGCAGCCCCCGGCGGCATCAACAGCACCGGACAGTCGTTCACCGACGACTGGTGCGGCCATTGCGCCAGTGGATTGGCGAGATCGCGCCAGTGCAGCGGCTGCTGTGTCAAGGCGAGCACGTCGACACCGCCGCGGTCGCGCACCCCTGCGAGCAGGACGTCGAGATCGCCGGCGCTGGCGCGCGTGGCGAATTCGCGATCCATCAGCGGCATGTTGAAGGTCGTATGCTTGCCGCCCATGAAGGTGGCGATGCGCATGCCGCAGGCGTGCTGCAACGTCAGCGGCAGCAGCAGCAGCGGGCGTTGCTCGGCATCACGCCCGATGACGATGAAAGGCGTCGCATGCTCGCGCGCGCCGACGTCGCGCTGCCATGCGCCGAGCAGGTCGAAGCGTTGGTAGGGCGTCGAGACATGTTCGGGGACTTCGAGCGCGCGCCAGACCGGCTCGGCGGCGGCCAGATCGGACACGACGTCGACCCGCGCGAGCCCCGACGGCAGCCGCCGCGCGGGCGCCTGCGCCGTCCGGCTCTCGATCACGGCGGCCATGGTCATCGCGCAGCTCGCGTTGTCGTGGAATTTTGTTGCTTGACGTCGGGAGACCCTCGCAAAGAAGTCTCAACAAAAGGTAATGGCAATGACTTCGTCCCAAATCGGGAATGGCACAAACAAAGACCTGTTCAAATCGGCAGCGGCCACGCGATCTTGACGGCGGACGATCGCTATCATCGGATGGCGGTGATCATGACGCGATCGCGCCATGGTCTGACAGCATCAGGTGGGCGCGGACGGTCTGGTTTCAAGTGGGATTCGGGGAAGGGGCGCGGGAATTGTCGTCGGACAACAGGTGGCTGCGCAGCGCCCGGCTCGAGCTGGCCTATTTCAGCGGACGCACGCTGCTCGCGTCGCGGGCCACGGGCGGCGCCGGCGCCGTGCTGCGGTTCGAGCGGGTACGGCCGCGGCGCAAGGGGGCGTTTCAGCCGCTGAAGTGCGCGGAGATCACGCCCGTTTTTCTCGACAAGGTGATCCGGGCGCTGAAGCGCTGGGGCTATGAGATCGTCTCGCTCGACGAGGCCTGCCACCGGTCGGTCCGGCTGCCCGAAAGCCGTCGCTTCGCCTGCCTGAGCTTCGACGGCGCCTCCAAGGACGTGATCACGCATGCCTATCCCGTGCTCGCCCGCCACGGCGTGCCGTTCACCGTCTACGTGCCCCCGGCCTTTCCCGATGGTCTCGGCGAAGCCTGGTGGCTGGCGCTGGAGGCCGTGATCGCGCGCGAGGCCCGCATCAGCCTCGTGATCGAGCATCGGGAGCAGCGCTTCAATGTGTCCACGACGGCCGAAAAATACGAGCTGTTCGCCCATCTCGCGGGCTGGCTGCGCAAGCTGCCTCCGGCCGAGCTGTCGATCGCGATCCGCGACCTCTGCGCGCGCCATTCGGTCGATCTCGCCGCCCTGAGCCGCGAGTCCTCGATGGACTGGACCGACATCGCCCGTCTCGCCGCCGACCCCAACGTCACGATCGGCAGTGCCACCGTGCATTATCCCGTCCTCGCCAATCTCCGGGATGCCGACGCCCAGCGCGAGATCACGATGGGCATGGCGGTGCTGGAGACGGCGCTGCGGCGACCGGTCCGGCACATGGCGTATCCGTTCGGCGATCGCTATTCGTTCCGCCGCAGCGACGTCGTGCTCGCGGAGCAGGCGGGCTTCGTCAGTGCGGCTTCCGCCATCGGCGGCGTCGTGCAAAGCGAGGGCCGCACCAGCCTGCACATGCTGCCGCGGATCGCCTGGGACGGCCGCTCGCGCTCGCTGCGCGCCTTGAAGGTGCTGATGGCCGGCATCACCCTGCCGCGGGAAAAATCCGCGCCGCAGCCGAAACTCGATCTCGGCTGATCAGCCCTGCTGCCGCTCCGGATCCGGGCGCAGCATCCAGCTCACGATCGGCATCGCCGGCAGCACCCAGCCCATGCCGACCACGACGTAATACACCGCCTGCAGCCAGCCGGAATTGGCGATCAGAGGGAATTGCGCCATCACCATGCCCATCATCGACCAGGCGAAAGCGAGCAGGAGCAGCGCGACGGCGCCGATCAGTTTGCGGGTGCGGATCGTCATGACGGGATTGTCAGCCTCGGCTGGGGGCGGCACGGCTTGCGCGCGATTTCCTCGGGATTATAAGGGCCTGTCAGCCCCGGTTCAATCGAGCGTTCAACGTCCATGACCACGGTTCCCCGCACCACAGATCTCGCCGCGATCCGCATCTGGCTGCTCGTCGTGGCCGGCCTGATCGCGCTGATGGTGCTGGTCGGCGGCGCCACGCGGCTGACCGAATCCGGGCTGTCGATCGTCGAATGGAAGCCGGTCACCGGCACCCTGCCGCCGCTGTCGGAGCAGGCCTGGACCGACGCCTTCGAGGCCTACAAGACCATTCCGCAGTACCGGCAGATGAACGCCGGCATGTCCCTGCACCAATTCAAGACCATCTTCTGGTGGGAGTGGAGCCACCGGCTGCTCGGCCGCGTCATCGGCATGGTCTACCTGCTGCCCTTCCTGTGGTTCCTGTGGCGCGGCGCCGTCTCCGGGCCGCTCGGCCGCAGGCTGTGGCTGATCTTCAGCCTCGGCGCGCTGCAGGGCGCGGTCGGCTGGTGGATGGTGGCCTCCGGCCTCACCGAGCGCACCGAGGTGGCGCCGGTCCGGCTGGCGACCCATCTCGCGCTGGCGCTGCTGATCTACGCGTCGATCGTCTGGACCCTGCGCCGACTCGCGCCGCGCGAGGAGGCCGAGGTGCCGGCGCGGCTGCGGCTGACAGCCTGGCTGCTGGTCGGCGTCACCTTCGTGCAGCTCTATCTCGGCGCGCTGGTGGCCGGCCTGCGCGCCGGCCTCGTCTACAACACCTGGCCCGAGATCGACGGCGGCCTGATCCCGAAGGCGGCCAATCTGTGGATCCAGTCGCCGTGGTGGATCAACCTGTTCGAGAACGATTTGACGGTGCAGTTCATGCATCGCATGACCGCCTACACGCTGCTGGCGCTGGCCGCGTGGCACGCCTTCGACGTGATGCGCGCGGGCGCCGGACGGGCGGTGGTGCGCAGCGCCCACCGGCTACTCGCCGCCATCCTGGTGCAGGTCGTGCTCGGCATTCTCACTCTGCTCGCACTGGTGCCGATCTCGCTGGCGCTGCTGCATCAGGGTACGGCCATCATCGTGCTGACCTTCGCCGTGCTGCAGGCCGAACGTCTGTCGCCGCGACGTGTCGCTGTTGTCGCCGTGCCGCAGGCGGCCGTGGCTGCGGGGCAGGTGGGGTAGAGTTTCTCTTCCGTCATTGCGAGGAGCCGAAGGCGACGAAGCAATCCAGAGTCCCGCGCGCGACTCTGGATTGCTTCCGCCTTCGCTCTTCGAGCTTCGGCGGACAAGTCGCTTCGCTCGCAATGACGTGGAGACATCAGTTTTCATCCTCGCGCGCTATCGCGCCGAGCTTTGCCGATCGTTTCACCCTCGAAAACACGCGAGGGCGCGGGGAAGGCCGGATGCCTGGCCGGCACCCATGGCCCGCGTGCAAAGAAAAAAGCACGCGGCGGTCACCACAGGTACGGCCGAAAACACCCGGCCTTCCCCGCGCGATGGTTTTAACGCTTATACGCGATCTCCCCGGGGACCGGGCTGTCTTGCCCCCGTCACCTCATGCGATGCGTTGAGCACCCACACGAAACTTAGCGCCAGCGTCGGGGCGCCAGGACCACGCGATTTCGCCGTCCGTGACAGGTCGCTCGTCCTCGCAAACTTTCGTCCACGCACGGCCCGCCACGTCCACCGCATTCCTGCCCTACGCAACTGGACGATCCGGAAGCGCCCCTCGGCTGGATAGGAACAAAAAGAGAACATAAGCTGATTTGCGTCGTTTGGCAAGCGTGGCGTGTCGCGGACATCGCCGGGTGGGGCGGACCACGCAATTCGAGTTCGATTGGGATCCGGCCAAGGCAGAGAGCAATCTGCGCAAGCATGGCGTTGCCTTTGAGCGGGCGATGAGCATCTTCAGCGATCCGTTGGCGCTCTCGCGTCTCGATGACGGATCTGGCGCAGGCGAGGAACGATGGGTTACGATGGGACGCAATATTGCGCACGAGCTACTGCTGGTCGTGCATACGTACACGGAGCTATCGGCAGACCGCGCAGCGATCCGCATCATTTCTGTCCGTCGCCCGACCCGGCGCGAAATCCGCTCCTACGAGAATGGGTGATCCGATGAAGGATGAATACGATTTCTCGAACGCCGAACGCGGCAAGTTCTTTCGCAAGGGCGCGCGAATGCTGCCTCCGGTGCATCTCGAGCCTGATGTGCTCGATCACCTGACCGGGCTGGCCAGCGCGCGGGGCGTATCGTTGACCGAATTGGTCAACACGCTTCTCAAGGAGGATATTGAGCGGATCGAGGCTGCGAAATAGCTCTTTGGGAGTTTCTGCGAGCACCTCATGATGCCTTCGCGACCAGACTTCCGCGACACGGTTCGGGCGCGCTCGGACCGCGATCCGGCGTTTCGCGAGGCGTTGTTCCAGGAAGCCGTGAGTGCGCTGCTGCGCGGAGAGGTCGATGACGGCCGCGCCGGCCTGCGTGCGTATATCAACGCAACGATCGGCTTCGAGGCGTTGAGCAAGGCGCTCGGGCGGCCGTCGAAGAGCCTGATGCGCATGTTAGGGCCATCCGGCAATCCCACGGCCGAGAACCTGCTTGGCGTGATCGGCGTGTTGCAGGCAGAGACAGGCGTGCAGCTCGACGTGCGCGTCGTGGCCGCGGAGTGAGTTACGGGCGCGCGGATCAACAAGATCACAGCTGCTCTCAACCAATGAAGAACGAATACGACTTCTCGAACGCCGAGTGCGGCTCGTCGTTGGACGAACTGGTCGCGACGCTCCTCAAGGAGGAGATCGCGCGGATCAAGGCGGCGAAATAGATATCAGGAGCGCCGCCGCCGCTGATCTTGGCAATAGCCGAGGGCCGTCCGTCGCAGGCGACTGCGGCGGATGAGGCTATCTCCGCCGTTGCTGTTGGCACGGATATCGCGAGCTTCAATCGGGCGCATACGCGTCCGGGTCGGGACTGCTGCTGGGCGACTTGAACGCGGCGCGTAAGGGGGCCGGCATCGGGTAGTTGAAGTTGATCCCGGTCGGCGGCACGGGTGACTCGAACCACTTCTTGTAGAGCGCCTCGATGGCGGGGCTCTGATAGAGCTCGGCCGTGACGCGATCGGCGATGGCCTTGAACGGCGCATCGTCCTTGCGCAGCATGATGCCGAAAGGTTCGGGCTTGGAGAATGCGTCGCTGCTGATCATGTACGCCGCCGGGTCCTTCGACCGCGCGATGGCGACCGCGAGCTGGACGTCATCGAGCACATAGGCCTGAGCCCGGTCGGTCTCCAGCATCAGGAACGCTTCGGCCTGGTCCTTGGCCGGCACGATGTTGATGCCGAGCTTGCGTTCGACATTGACCTTGTTCAGCTGTGCGATGTTGGTCGATCCAGCGATCGCGACGGCCGTCTTTCCCCTGAGGTCGTCGATCGTCTGGAGCGAGAGCGACTTCTTGGCCGCAAAGCGTGTGGCGCTGAGAAAGTGCGTATTGGCAAAGGTCACGAGTTTCTGGCGTTCGGCGTTGTTGGTAGTGGAGGCGCACAAGAGGTCGATCGTGCCATTCGTCATCAGCGGTATGCGATTGGATGACGTCACCGGAACGGTTTCGATCGTGAGGTTAGGAAGCCCAAGCTCCTTTTTGACCGCATCCGCGATCCGGGCGCAGATGTCGAGCGCGTAGCCCACCGGCTTCTGGTTGCCGTCGAGATAGCTGAACGGCACCGACGATTCCTGGAAGCCGATCGATATCCTGTTCGTCTCCTTGACCTTCTGGAGCGTGCCCGTCAGTTCCTCGGCGCCGGCGGCGTTTGCAGCGAGCGCTGCCGTCAGCAGAAGTCCCCAAATGCGCATCAAAGCCTCTCCTCGCAGCAATCCTCTTTGCGCGTGCAGCGTTGCACGCGCAGCGGCGATGCAGCCTCGCTGCGTCCGGCCTGGATGAAAAGGGATAAAACCGCCTTCTTTCTCATTCCTGGAGGTGATGGATCGCCGCGCCGGGCGTCGTCGCCGGGTTCACCTGCCCTGTCTAACCTTCGAGTTGACGGCCGAAATCGCAGGTCTGGCGCGCCAGATCCGCTACGGCGGCCGCGAAGGCCGAGGGTCTGTCGTTGCGATACATGGCCGCATAGGGCACGGCCGGCAGCGTCGGCTTGACCGGCAGGATGACCAGCTTCTTCTGCTCGAAGAGAGGACGAAAACAGCGTTGCGGAAGATAGCTGATGCCGAGGCCGGCCACGGCGAGCCCGACCAGCGCAGTCAGATTGTCGACCGAGATGGCGCGCTTGAAGGAGACGCCGTTGGCCGCGAGCCATTTGTTGACGAAGAGGCCGGAGCCCGAGCGACGGCCCTGCATCAGAATCGTATGATGACCAAGCTCGTCGAAATCGAGGCTCCGGCGCGTTCTGACCAGGCCGGGGCGCGCCGTCCACACGTTCTGCACTTCGGCAAGCCGCAGCGACGTCACCTCCGGGTCAGAGAAGACGTCCGGGATGACGACGAGATCGAGGCTGCCCTCGATCAGCCGATCGTAGAGGCTTCGGGAGGTTTCGACTTCAGGCTCGATCATCACCGCCGGATGGGCTTCGCGAATGGCCGAAACCAGACGCGGCAGCCATGTCAGCGCTGACAGCTCCGTCGCCCCAAGCCGCAGACGGCGCGCCGGTGACTGCCGGCCGTCCTTCAACTCCAGGATCTGGTCCTGCAACGCCAACATCTGTCGGCCAAGAGCAAGGATCTGCTCGCCACGTTCGGTCAGACGAGCCCCGCGCTGGCTGCGATCGAACAGCGGAACGCGCGCTGAGGCCTCGAGCTCCTGGATGCGCTTCGAGATCGCCGATTGCGTCGTGTTCAGCTTGGCTGCGGCGCGTTCGAACGTGCCGAGCTCCGCGATCCAGTTCAAAGCTTCTAGCTGCTTCAGGGTGACCATGTTCGCATTCAAAAAAGAGATGGATCGATATCTCCATTTATCGGTTTTCTGAATTCAAGACGAGTCCTACACCGCCGAGGCGGGGCGCCATCGAGCGACGCTCTGGACTGTGCAAGACGGGGAGCGAGAATGGGTGAGGGACAAGCGCAGCCTGGTGCGCCGATCGATGCGGCGGTCGTCGCCGCGTTCAAGAGCGTTTCCACGGCCGTGATCAGCGACAACCTTCAGCGGTTGCCTGGTGCAGCCAGTCTACGGCCATTCTATACGGGCTCGCCGATGGCCGGGATCGCGCTGACCGTGAATACGGCGCCGGGGGATAATCTCTTCATTCATCGCGCGCTCGATCTTATTACGCCTGGCGACGTCCTCGTCGTCAATGGCGGCGGCAACGAGACGCGGGCATTGGTCGGCGAGATCATCGCCGCCATCGCGAGGGAACGCGGCGCGGCCGGGATTGTCGTCGACGGTGCGATCAGGGATTCCGGCGTGCTGATGAATTCCGACTTCCCCGTGTTCGCGCGTGCGGTCAATCACCGTGGCCCCTACAAGAACGGTCCGGGTACGATCAACGTGCCGGTGTCGATTGGCGGCATGATCGTCACGCCAGGCGATATCGTGGTTGCCGACGCCGACGGAGTGGTCGCTTTCGCGCCGGCGATCGCATCCGAACTGCTCGAGTCCGCCCGCGCGCAGGAGCAGCGTGAAGCCGAAATCCTGGCGAGCATCCGCGCGGGGCGCTATGGCGGTGCCTACGCAAAATAGGCGTCTATTGCGGTCATCCGTACGAGCCTTGGCGGTATGCGGACCTCGTCCTTGTCGTCCCGGATGTCGTTTCGCTCATCCGGGCTACTTGCATGCCAACGGCACCCCGCTCAGCAATACCCATACACGCCGCAGGCATAAGGCAGGCGGAACATGTAGTTGGTGTAGCCTTCGCCGCCGTAATAGGGGCCCTGGTAGTCGTAGGAGAAGGCGCGGCCGTAATAGCCGGGCAGCTCCTGGCGGCCGAACAGCAGCGGCGTCGAGGGCCACATCGGGGAGATCAGCGAGTCCTGGTCCCTGACGACGACGACCGTCGGCGGCGGCGCTCTCACGGCGCGGCGGGCCTTGATGTGCACGATCTTGTCGTGGACGGCCGGCAGGTCGGCTGCGAGCACGACGCCGTTCGCCGCGATGGCCGCCAGCAGCATCATGATCACCAACGTTCGCATCCTGCTCTCCTCGACTTCTGTTCGGGTGGCGTCGGCGCTTCGCGATACATCCACCGCTGCTTTCACGCGGGTCCGGAAGGCGATTCCACGGGCGGCAGGATGAGCCGGGTATGGTTAACGAAATCCTTCCGGCATCCGACAGTTGGCTGCAATCATCCGTAGAAGGACGGGCATTTTCAGCTTTTGTTAAGTTCTGCGGGTGCAAGCTTACTGCTGCCGGCGATTTTGAAGGTCGGCCGAATGCAGCCCGGCCGCTGCGTCCGGGCGCGAAAATCTCTGCTGCATTTCATCAGAGTCTCAGACCAGAAGGTTTCGAGCATGTCGGTGATCATGTTTTCGGCGTCGGCGCGCCAAAATCTCCAATCACGGACCGGCTCAGTCAACGCTGAACTCGCTGCCATCGACGAGGGCGCCGCAGGACTGCAGGCGCTGTCGGCAAGCCGGCTGATCGCGGCCTCCGCGCTGCCACTGGCCGGCCAGATGCACGCGCGCCTGTTGCAGCTGATGAGATGATCACCTGGAGTTAACGAGGGCGCGGTCCGAGAAGCCGGCAACGGCCCGGCCGTGGGACGAAGGAGAGCGCGGAAGCCCAGGGGGCCGCCCGCGCTCTCTTTGTTTTCGGGGCCGCTTGCTGTCTCAGCCGTCAGTTACTCGTCATGCGCGGGCTTGTCCCGCCTGCGGGGCCGAAGCCCCTTCGGCGCGGCGACGGCCCGCGCAGCCACGTCGTCATTGCCGGGGCGAAGACGTGGATGGCCGGGACAAGCCCGGCCATGACGTGGTGAGAGATGCGCTCGTCACGCCGCACGCCGATGCGCGGCGCGATCCGTAGAGCGAAACGCGCCTTACGCGCTCAGCGCCTGCTCGAGGTCGGCGATCAGGTCTTCCTTGTCCTCGATGCCGACGGAGATGCGGACGATGTCGGGGCCGGCGCCGGCCTTGATCTTGGCGGCGTCGTCGAGCTGGCTGTGCGTGGTCGAGGCCGGGTGGATGACCAGCGAGCGGGTGTCGCCGACATTGGCGAGATGCGAGAACAGCTTCAGGTTCGACACCAGCTTGACGCCGGCGTCGTAGCCGCCCTTGAGCGAGAAGGTGAACACGGCGCCGGCGCCCTTCGGGCAGTATTTGCGCGCCAGCGTGTAATACTTGTCCTCGGGCAGGCCGGCGTAGTTCACCGAGGCCACGCCGGGATGCTTGCTGAGATATTCGGCGACGGCCTTGGCGTTGTCGCAATGCTTCTGCATGCGCAGCGGCAGGGTCTCGATGCCGGTCAGGATCATGAAGGCGTTGAACGGCGACAGCGCCGGTCCGAGATCACGCAAGCCCAGCACGCGGCAGGCGATGGCGAAGGCGAAATTGCCGAACGTCTCGTGGAGCCGGATGCCGTGATATTCGGGACGCGGCTGCGTCAGCATCGGATATTTGTCGCCGCTGCCGGCCCAGTCGAAGGTGCCGGCATCGACGATGACGCCGCCGATCGAGTTGCCGTGGCCGCCTAAGAACTTGGTCAGCGAGTGCAGCACGATGTCGGCGCCGTGATCGATCGGGCGGATCAGATAGGGCGAGGCCAGCGTGTTGTCGACGATCAGCGGCACGCCCGCCTTGCGCGCCACCTGCGCGACCGCCTCGATGTCGGTGATGGTGCCGCCGGGATTAGCGATCGACTCGATGAATACAGCCTTGGTGCGTGGGCTCACCGCCGCCTCGAAGCTCGCGACGTCATCGGTGTCGGCCCACACCACGTTCCAGCCAAAGCTCTTGAACGCATGCGTGAACTGGTTGATCGAGCCGCCATAGAGTTTTCGCGCGGCGATGAACTCGTCGCCGGGGGACAGCAACTGCTGCAGCGCCACGACCTGCGCGGCATGGCCAGAGGCCACGGCCAGCGCGGCGGTGCCGCCCTCGAGAGCTGCGACGCGCTCCTCGAGCACGGCGTTGGTGGGGTTGCCGATGCGGGTATAGATGTTGCCGAACGCCTGCAGCCCGAACAGCGAGGCGGCGTGGTCGGCATCGTTGAACACGAACGACGTGGTCTGATAGATCGGCGTCGCCCGCGCGCCGGTGGTGGGGTCAGGCTGGGCGCCGGCGTGAATGGCGAGGGTGGCAAATCCCGGGGCACGGTCGGTCATGATGTTTCCTCTTGGCTTGATCCCTCGCGCAGCGGCGCCGGCTGATGCAGGGATCGATGATGGGAGACGGTGTCAATAGCGCGCCGTCGTGCGCCTCCGCGTCATCCCGGCGGAGGACATTTGCCACCGGGCAAGATGCCGTCAAGGCTGGCGGCGATAATCAGTCGGATTTGAAATGCGTTGCTGTGTCGCGCCGTCGTCGCGACACGATCCTTTCGCAGATGCGTCAGGAGGGATCGCTTCTGTCCTTCGCGGCGCGGTCGGCCGCTGCCGTCGTGCCGCCGCCGACGCTGGTGCGGTTCAGCGACAGCCGCATGCCCTGGGTCGGGATCGGCGCGCGCTTGGCGCTGATGGTGCGCGAGTTGACACCCATCCAGGAGATCTCCGACGACAGCCGGCCATATTCGATCTTGGGGCAGCGGTTCATGACGACCTTCAGCCCAGCGGCCTCGGCCTTTTCGGCCGCCGCATCGTCACGCGCGCCGAGCTGCATCCAGATCACTTTCGGCAAAGGCGACAGCCTCAAGGCCTCGTCGACCACTGGCATGATGTGCTGCGAGCTGCGGAAGATGTCGACCATGTCGATGGGACGGCCGATGTCGGCGAGCGAGGCGACGAACGGCCGGCCCATCAGGCTCTTGCCGACATGGCCGGGATTGACCGGGATCATGTCGTAGCCGCGCTGCACCAGATATTTGAAGGCGAAGAAGCTCGGCCTGATCTCGGACGGCGAGGCGCCGACCATCGCGATCACCTTCACGCCGTTGAGGATGCCGCGGATGTAGTCGTCGGGATAGGTGTCGTGATTCATGGGGCACGTTTCTATTAGTTATATCGGGCATCGTCATTCCGGGGCGCCCGAAGGGCGAACCCGGAATCCCGAGCTGAGTTCAGCAATCTCGAGATTCCGGGTTCGATGCTTCGCATCGCCCCGGAATGACGAAGTTATTGATGCCGTCATTGCGAGGAGCCAACGGGTCCGCGCGAACGCGCGGCCCGATGACAGGCTCCGCGACGAAGCAATCCAGGGGCTCGGGTGGAACTCTGGATTGCGTCCGCCTTCGCCTTGCAGGCTTCGGCCGACACGCCGCTGCGCTCGCAATGACGGAGGAGAGAGCGGCGGGCGTCACTCATCCCGCCAGGTCGGAGTCCGCTTCTCGATGAAGGCGCCGATGCCTTCTTCCGCGTCGCGGGCGAGCATGTTCTGCGTCATCACCTCTGCCGCATAACGATAGGCGTCGGCAAGGCTCATCTCAGCCTGGCGGTAGAATGCTTCCTTGCCGAGCTTGATTGTATAGGCGGATTTGCGCGCGACTTGTTGTGCCAGCGCAATCGCCGTGTCGCGTTCCGTTCCGGCCGTGACCACGCGATTGATCAGGCCGATGTCGCGGGCACGCACAGCTGGAACCGGCTCGCCGGTCAGCAGCATCTCCATCGCCTGCTTGCGCGGCACGTTGCGCGACAGCGCCACCATCGGCGTCGAGCAGAACAGGCCGATGTCGACGCCGGGCGTCGCGAACGACGCGCGCTCGGAGGCGACGGCGAGATCGCAGCTCGCGACCAGCTGGCAGCCGGCTGCGGTGGCGATGCCCTGCACGGAGGCGACGACGGGTTTCGGCAGATGCACGATTCCCTGCATCATCGCGCTGCAGGCGTTCATCAGCTTGGCGAAGAAGGCGCGGCCGCGATCGGCATCGCTGCGACGGGCGGTGAGCTCCTTGAGGTCATGGCCGGCGCAGAACGCCGGGCCGTTGGCCGCGATCACCACGGCGCGCACGGCCTTGTCGGCACCGATCTCGGCCAGGGCTTGATGCAGCTCCGCGATCAGCGGCTCCGACAGGCTGTTACGCTGTGCCGGCCGGTTCAGCGTCAGCACGGCGACGGCGCCGGCCATCTCGCGCGCGAGGATCGGCACGTCGGCGGCATTGGCGGGGGCAGGGGCGGACATTGCGATTTCCGGTTGGCGATTTCCGTTTGGGCGCTGGATCGCGGCTAATGTAACAGAAGGCAACGCGACAGAGCAGGGGGAGACATGACGGCGAAGATGACCATCGCGGAACTCGAAACGTTCCTGCACGCGGAATTTCCCCAGGCCTTCCGCACTGGCGGCGACATCAGCATCGAGAGCGCCGACGGCCGGAGCTGCCGGATGCGCCAGCGCTTCAACGAGCGCATGCTGCGTCCCGGCGGCACGGTCTCCGGGCCCACCCTGATGGCGCTGGCCGACTTCGCGATGTACGTGGTGCTGCTGTCGGCGATCGGCCCGGTCGGGCTCGCGGTGACGACGAATCTCAACATCAACTTCCTGCGCAAGGGCGCGGCCGGCGCCGACGTGCTGGCCGAGGCGCGGCTGCTCAAGCTCGGCAAGCGGCTCGCGGTCGGCGAAGTCACGCTATTGTCAGGGGAATCGCCTGATCCGATCGCCCACGTCACGGCCACCTATTCCATTCCGAATGCGTGAGGTTTTCGAGGGTATTATTGCACCTTATTTATAAGCAATTGTTTTTGTTGCTATAATTTTGCTCGGATGGCGTTGACGAATGCGGGCGGCTTCTCTAGAAGCTGCGACCAGTTCGGCGCGTCACCCGCGCCGCAATCTCCCTGTCACGGATATCTCTCATGAAAACCTTTTCGGCAAAGCCGGCCGAGGTCCAGAAGAAGTGGGTCGTGATCGACGCCAAGGGTCTGGTCGTCGGCCGTCTCGCAACGCTGGTCGCCATGCGGCTGCGCGGCAAGCACCTCCCGATCTACACGCCGCACGTCGACTGCGGCGACAACGTCATCATCGTCAATGCCGCGCACGCCGTCCTGACCGGCCGCAAGCGCGAGCAGAAGGTGTACTACAAGCACACCGGCTATGTCGGTCACGTCAAGGAGCGCACCGCGCGCCAGATCCTCGAGGGTCGCTTCCCCGAGCGCGTGATCGAGAAGGCCATCGAGCGCATGATCCCGCGCGGGCCGCTGGGCCGCGTGCAGATGGGCAATCTGCGTGTTTATGGCGGACCCGATCATCCGCACGAGGCGCAGAACCCCGAGAAGATCGACATCGCCAAGTTGAACCGCAAGAACACGAGGGCCGCATAAGATGGCCGAAAGCATCCAGTCTCTCGATCAGCTGTCGCAGCTCAAGGGCGCCGTCACGGCTCCGGACGCTCCGAAGTATGAGAAGAAGGTCGACAAGTTCGGCCGCGCCTATGCCACCGGCAAGCGCAAGGACGCGGTCGCCCGCGTCTGGATCAAGCCGGGCTCCGGCAAGGTCACCGTCAACACCCGCGACATCGAGGTCTACTTCGCTCGTCCGGTGCTGCGCATGATGATCGAGCAGCCGATGGTCGTCGCCGCCCGCAAGGGCCAGTACGACGTGATCTGCACGGTCGCCGGCGGCGGCCTGTCCGGCCAGGCCGGTGCGGTCCGTCACGGCCTGTCCAAGGCGCTGACGAATTTCGAGCCGGAGCTGCGCGGCGTCCTCAAGAAGGGCGGCTTCCTGACCCGTGACTCGCGCGTCGTCGAGCGTAAGAAGTACGGCAAGGCCAAGGCCCGCCGCTCCTTCCAGTTCTCGAAGCGCTGATCTCTCGGGTTCCGGCTGCGGCCGGATCCCTTGCTCTCCAATACGAACGGGCGCCCTCGCGGGCGCCCGTTTTGTTTTGCGTGAGGCCTGTGCGGATCAGGCGCTGGCGCGGCGCGCCGTCAGCCATTGGTTCGGTGCCAGCGGCTTCGACACCACGCGGACCTCGCCGATGCTGCCGATGAAGCCGTCCGACGGTGCGCGATCCCACCAGCCGCAGCCGAGTGCCCAGGGCTGGCTCGCCGCAACGCTCGCGAGGCCGTTGCCGCCGATGACGCTGCGCACGACCGGCGCGCCCTCGATGTAGAGCACGGTCGAATTGTCCTTGGGATCGTTGACGATCGCGAGGTGGTACCAGGTGTTCAGCATGATCTCGCCGGACCAATCGGTCTGCGGCTGCTGGGTCGAACTCGACGGCACGATCTCCCACTGCACCTCGCGCAGGTTCGAGATCGCAAACAGGATCGGCGGCGATTCCGGGTCGCCGCCGGCATAGCCGGGCAGCCAGCCGCGGTTGCCGAAGCGGGTGAGGATGTTGCACCAGGCGTGGTCGCTGGCTTTCCAGTTCGGATCGATCTTGATGAAGGCTTCGACGGTATAGCCGGATGCGAACGTTGCCGCGTTGATCGGCGCGTTGGCCGCGGTCGTGAACCAGCTGAAGCGGCCGGCGCCCTGCTTGGTCGTGTTGAGGAACTGCATGCTGCCCGGCGCCGAGGACAGCCGATGCTTGTCGGCGGTGAAGGCGACGTCAGCCACTTGAGCTGCGCCCGTGAGCGAGGCGCGCTGCATCGGGTTGGCGGCGGTGAGGTCCGGCAGTGCAGTGCCGGCGGCCACCGCCTTGCCGATCGCCGACGAGGCGATCCGCCAATGCGCAACCGTCTCGGCGATCAGCGGATAGTCCTGCTCGTTCGCCGGCGGCACCACCACCGGCTCGGGCGCCTCGGTGTAGTTGGCGTAGAGATCCTGCTTGACGCGCGGCAGGATCGGCGTGCCGGCGAAGGCCGGCAGATGGCAGAAATTGGTGAAGCGGGCGAAGCGGCGGCGGAAGTCGATGGGAATGGTGAACTCGTGATTGTCCTCGGTCAGCCAGGCGCGGTCGAACTGCTTGAGGCTGTCCTTCGGCTTCGCGACCACCCACGGTGAGAACGAGGCGACGTCGATCTTGTTGCGGGTGAAGTCGAACTCGTAGAGCCGCATCAGGCCGTTGCCGCCCTGATAGGCCATCTGATAGTCGACCACCATCTGGTGGACCGGATTGTGGAAGTCGTTGATCTTCGTCAGCAGCGCGCCGCCATGATAGTGGCCGTTGAGGGTCATGAAGATCTGGTCGTTGCTGCGGATCAGCTTGTCCCAGAGATACTGGCCGTAGGCGACCTCGAGCGGACTCGTGCCGTCATTGGCGATGTTGAGCAACTGGTGATTGGCGAGGATGACCGGCAGCATCGGATGGCGCGCGATCATGCTGCGCGCCCAGGCGATGGCATCATCCGAGGCGCGCCAGGACAGCGACAGCACCATGAAGCTGACGCCGCAGGCGTGGAACACATGCGCCTCGTGCCAGCCGGTCGGATGGCGCTCCAGGAAGGTCCGCTGCTTCGCCGCGCGGCTGGTGGGAAACCATGTGAGATAAGGCTCGGACGCGCCGCGCTGCGCATCGGTGCCAGCGCTCTGGCTTGCCGCGCTTTCGAACTCCAGCGCCGACAGCACGTCGTGATTGCCGGCGAGCACCGAATAGGGCCGGCCGGCGTTCTCGAGCAGCTTCATCGCGGCGTCGGCGACCGCCCATTGCTGCGGATGCTTGGACTGGTCGACGACGTCGCCGAGATGGATCGTGAACGGGATGTGATACTTCGCGGCGTTGTCGACGATGAACTGCGTCTGCGCCGGATAGGGCGTGCTGCCATACTGGCGCTGATAGGCCTGGCCTTCCTCGGACGTCGCATAGCGCGAGTAGAACTGCGTATCGGGGAGGACGGCGAGCGCGAAACTGGTGGTGACGTGATGGTGGTGATGATGCATGCGCCAATGCGCGTGCGCCGCCTGGCCGGGCAGCAGGCTGGCGCCGAGGCCGAGCGCCGAAACACCCATCGCGTTGCGCAGCAGCGTGCGGCGGTCCACGCCCTGCATCGGCTCCGGACCGCGCGACGGATGATGGCCTGCGGCCGGCTTGTTGTTCGATGAATCGTCGTCGAAAGACATCCTCGTCCCCACCTCGAGCGGCGGATCGCGCCGCGGTCGGGACGTGTTAGGGAGAGATGATCTCAAATTTGAGAAGGTTTCTTATCGTTTCGATGAGTGTTCGCCGCAGGACGGGAAACCATTGATTCCGCACGCGAGGGGGCACAACTATCAATGAAGGGGTGTGTGCCGTGTGCAATCTGGGCGGGCGGTCGCGCGGATTGCCTCGGCATTTTTGAATCCTGTTTGCAGATTTCTTGCGCAGCAATTTGTTGACGAGTTGCGCCGGGCTTTTCGAGAAAACTTGGCATCCCAGGCAAACCTCTTTCCAACAAACCGCCCGCTAGGTTGATCGCGATAAGGCCGCGCTAACCCTGACTTCCCGCGCCGCCGCAGCAACCGAGGTGATCGATGGCGCTTGATAGCATGACGCTCGACATCGTAGCGACCATGGTCGCGGCGCTGCTTGGCGCCATGTTGCTCCATTTCGGTCGACAGGAGAACACGCCGGCGCTGCGCTGGTGGGGGGCGGCCTATATTCTCGGCGCCGTCGCGATCGCGCTGTGGACGCTGATCGGCGAGCTCTATGGTGAGGTGGTGTCGCTGTTCCTGAGCTCCATCGGTCTGATCGCCACCGCCATGGTGTGGAATGCCGCGCGCGTGTTCCACGGCAAGCCGCCGAGCGTGCTTGGGCTCGTGCTCGGCGCGACGGTCTGGATCGCCAGCGGCATGCTGCTCGATGCGTCGGCGCAGGCGCTGCGGCTGACGATCGGCGCCGCGATCGTCGTGATCTACGCCATGCTGACCGCGGCCGAGCTGTGGCAGGAGCGGCGGCGGACCTTGCACAAGCGCTGGCCGGCGCTGATCGTGCCGGTGATGCACGGCTTCGTCCTGATGCTGCCGATCCTGCTCGGCAACATGCTGCGCGATTCCGACGGCGCCTTCGCCGCGGCCTGGGTCACGATCTTTTCGATCGAGCTCGTGCTCTATGCGGTCGGCACCGTGTTCGTGATCTTCATGCTGGTGTCAGAGCGCATCGTCAGCGCCCACAAGCGCGCGGCGACCACCGACCCGCTGACGGGCCTGCTCAACCGCCGCGGCTTTGCCGAGTCCTCCGCGCAGCTCATCGAGCGCGAGGCGCGCGAGCAGCGCCCGGTCAGCGTGCTGATCTTCGACATCGATCATTTCAAGTCGATCAACGACCGCTTCGGCCACGCCGAGGGCGACGAGGTCCTGAAGCTGTTCGCAAACGTCGTGGTCAACAATCTGCGCCTCACCGATCTCTCGGGGCGGATCGGTGGCGAGGAGTTCGCAGCACTTTTGCCCTGTTCGATCGAAGAGGCCATGGTCGCCGCCGAGCGTGTCCGTGAGGCGTTCGCGGCCTCCGGCGTGGTGTGCGAGGACAAGCCGGTCGACACCACCGTCAGCATCGGTGTCGCCGGCGGGCCGGGCGGGACCGATCTCGACGTGCTGCTCGCGGCCGCCGATACCGCCCTCTACAAGGCCAAGCGTTCCGGGCGCAACCGGGTCGAAGCGTCGGCGGAGCTGCCACTGTCGCTCGACCGCTACCGCCGCCAGCGCGCCGCTGCCAGCCTGCCGCAGTCGGGACAGGCGGTGTTGTCCAGCTGAGGCGCGGCTTTCGCTCTCCCGAGGTCTGGGCTAGACAAGCGGCCCACACCAGGGGAGGCCGACAGAACATGATCACGGAAATCGCCCAGATCGACGTCAAGCCGGGCACGGAGAAGGATTTCGAGGCCGCGGTCGCGAAAGCACGCGCTGCTTTCGGCCGCTCCAAGGGCTTTCACGGCTTCGAGCTGCACAAATCGATCGAGAAGCCGCAGCGCTACCGCCTGATGGTGAAGTGGGAGACGCTCGAAAACCACACGGTCGATTTCCGCGGCTCGGAGAACTTCACCGAATGGCGCGGCCTAGTCGGGCAGTATTTTGCCAGTCCTCCGGATGTCGAGCACACCGAGACGGTGCTGACTTCGGCCGGCTGAGGCCGCGCCAGCGCTGCTCGCCGCGGAACACCATCATGACGCATGACGATCTGGTCGAAGCCTACGCTGCCGCCGGACGGCACTACCATGATCTTCGCCACGTCCGGGACTGCCTGGCCCAGCTCGATCGCGTCGCGGACCTCAGCGTCCGCGACCGCGAGATCCTGACCCTCGCGATCTGGTGGCACGACGTCGTGTATGATCCCACGCGCTCCGACAATGAGGAGCAGAGCGCCATCCTTGCCGAGCGTCACGTCGCGCCCGAGCTGCGCGACGAGGTCGGACGCCTGATCCGGCTGACCCGGACGCACGATGTCGCGCCCGGCGATCGGCTGGGCGCGCTGCTCGTCTCGATCGATCTCGCCATTCTCGGCACCGATGAGGCCGGCTACGACGCCTATGCGGATGCGATCCGGCGCGAATATGCGCACGTGCCGGACGACGCCTACCGCGCCGGGCGCGCGGCCGTGCTGGAGCGGTTCGCGGCGCGCCCCGTGATCTATCCGGATGCGGGCTTTGCCGCTGCCCTCGACCAGAAGGCGCGGGCCAACCTCGCGCGCGAGCTGAGCGATCTTCGATCATAGGCAGGATCAGCTCAGGCATTTCGAGCGGCCGCATCGCTGCGGCAATGCAGCCTGCGCAGCATCGCATGAGCGAATGTGGCTTGTCTTTTGCTGCGGCTCGACATGCAATGAGATGACATGCGCGTCGCCATGGCGTGCTCCTCATTTTCTGGAACTCCGTCATGCCGATCATCAACCGCGCCGCCGAGCTGGCGGAAGACGCCAAGGTCTGGCGCCGCGATTTCCACCAGCATCCCGAGCTGCTCTACGAGGTGCATCGGACGGCCGCGCGTGTCGCCGAGCTGCTGGCCTCGTTCGGTGTCGACGAGGTCGTCAGCGGTATCGGCAGGACCGGCGTCGTCGGCGTCATCCGCGGGCGCGAGCCGTCGCAGCGTGTGATCGGCCTGCGTGCCGACATGGACGCGCTGCCGCTGCAGGAGATCAGCGACATCCCGCACAAGTCCACCATTCCGGGCCGGATGCACGCCTGCGGCCATGACGGCCACACCGCGATGCTGCTGGGCGCGGCGCGCTATCTCGCCGAGACGCGCAACTTCGCCGGCACGGCCATCGTCATCTTTCAGCCGGCCGAGGAGGGCGGGGCCGGTGGCCGTGCCATGGTCGAGGACGGCCTGATGGAGCGCTTCGGCATCGAGGAGGTCTACGGCCTGCACAACGCGCCGGGTCTGCCGCTCGGGACTGTCGCGACGCGCACCGGCGCCGTGATGGCCGCCGCCGACACCTTCGAGGTGCGCCTGAAGGGCCTCGGCGGCCATGCCGCGCGGCCGAACAAATGCGTCGATCCGATCATCGCCGGCGCGCAGATCGTGACCGCGCTGCAGACGATCGTGGCGCGCAACGTCGATCCGGTCGAAAGCGCGGTGCTGTCGATCACGCGCTTTCACGCGGGGACGACCGCCGACAACATCATTCCGCAGACCGCAATCATCGGCGGCACCGTGCGCACGCTCGACGAGGACATCCGCCGTTTGATGGACGAGCGCTTCAAGGGCCTCGTGACGGCGCTCGCGAGCGGGATGGGCGTCGAGGCGGAGATCGACTATGAATGGGGCTATCCGGTCGTCATCAATCACGCGGAGCAGACCGCGTTCGCAGCCGACGTGGCGCGCAGCGTCGTCGGGCCGGAGCAGGTCATCACCGATATGCCGCCCCGGCTCGGCGGCGAGGATTTCGCCTACATGCTGCAGGCGCGGCCCGGCGCGTTCGTGTTCATGGGCATCGGCGAGGGGGCGGGCGTGCATCACCCGGAATATGATTTCAACGACGAGGTGATCCCGCACGGCATCAGCTATTGGGCCAAGCTGGTCGAGACCGCGATGCCGGCCGGCTGAGCGGGCCTCAGATCGCGGCCGCGGCGTCCTCGGTGCGGCGGTCGCTCTTGAAATAGTCGATCATGACCTTGGCGATCGCCATCAGCGGCAGCGCCAGGGTCAGGCCCCAGACGCCGAACACGATGCCGAGCAGGATCTGGAACGCAAACAGCGTGGCCGGCGGGATGTCCAGTGCCTGGCGCTGGATCAGCGGCGTCAGCACGTAGCTCTCCATCGCGTGCACGCCGAGGAACAGCACGAAGGCAGAGACGGCCGCGACCCAGCCCGAGGCGAGGCTCGCCAGCACCACGATGACGCCGGCGATGATGGCGCCGACGGTCGGAATGAACGCCAGCAGGCCGGCCTGGATGCCGAGGATGAACGAGCTCTGCACGCCGATGATGGCGAGGCCGATCCAGGTGACGAGGAACACGGCGAACATCGTCGTGATCTGGGCGATCAGCCAGCGTTCCAGCGTGTAGCTGATGCGGTCCACGATCACGGTGGCCTGGTCCCGGTACTTCGCCGGCGCCAGGAAAAGCAATCCGCTGCGGTAGACCGCCGGCTGGGCCGCGAAGGCCAATCCCAAGAACAGCACGATGAAGAAGTTGCCGACGGCGCTGACGGTGCCGAGCAGCAGCTTGAAGGTCTGGCTGACGATGGCGCCGCCGGAGGAGGCCAGCGCGCTCGGCGAGGGCAGGCCGCCCGGCAGGCCATGGGACGGCGTCTGTGTCGGTGTGGTCGAGCCGCCATCAGGCGCGGATGTGGCCGTGCTCGCGGCGTTGAAGTCGAAGAAGCTGGTGTCGATGCCGTTGCGGTCGAGGAAGCCCTTGATGTTGCCGAGCTGCGACTTGATCGTATCGCTCAGCACCTTGGCCTGGTCCGCGATGGTGGTGCCGCCGAGGAAGACGATGCCGACGAGCACGGCCGCGAGGGCCAAGCAGACGATGACGAGCCGCGCCGGATGCGGCCAGGGCAGCACGCGGCCGAGCAGGCTGGTCATCGCGTTGAGCGCGACGCCGAGCAGCATGCCCGCGAACAACAGGAAGATCGCAGCCGCGTAATACCAGGTGAAGGCCATGCCGGCCATGAACAGGGCTACCCCGATGCCGCCCACGGCAATGGCCCAGGCCAGGTCGCTGCGGGCCTGGAGGCGTGGGTCGGCGGGGGCGGTCATGAGGCATCCTCTGTGCTGATCGGCCCCCACACATTGGCGAAAACGGCTGGCGGATCAAGCGCAGGCTTGGGGAAGTGGGGCGCTGCAGGACGCTTGCGGGGGTGTCCGCAATTGGCATTGGGGACCCGCGTGGCCATATGTTGATCCTGCCGTGCGACGCAGGCATGATTTGTGCCTGCCGGACTGGCGGATGCGGCAGCCGAAGGCCGGACAAAAGGGAGAGAAACGAAAGCAATGAAACGTCCGGTGGTCGGCGTGATCGGCAACAGCCATCGCGTCGAGAACAGGTTCACCGTGCAGATGGTGGGCGAGCGCAACCTGAGCGCCGTGGCCGAGGTCGCGGGCGCGCTGCCGCTGATGTTTGCCGGCGTTCCCGAGATCACCGACATCGCCGCGCTGCTCGATGTCGTCGATGGCGTGGTGCTGACCGGCGCCCGCGCCAATGTGCATCCGACCCGCTTCAACACCGAGCCGAGCCTCAAGCACGAGCCCTACGACATCCACCGCGACGAGGTCGCGCTGCAGTTGTCGGAGGCCTGCGTCTCCAGAGGCATCCCGCTGTTTGGCATCTGCCGCGGCCTGCAGGAGATGAACGTCGCCTTCGGCGGCTCGCTGCATCCGGAGATCCGCGAGATTCCCGGCCGCATGAACCATCGCATGCCCCGGCTGGAGAACGGTGAGATCCATCCCGATCCGACCGTCATCTTCGCCGATCGCCACGAGGTCAAGCTGACGCCGGGCGGCGCCTTCGCCGGCATCCTCGGCTGCGACATTATCAAGGTCAATTCGCTGCATGGTCAAGGCATCCTGGAGCCGGGCAACCGCGTCGTGATCGAGGGCATCGCCGAGGACGGCACCATCGAGGCCATTCGCATCGCCGACGCGCCGAGCTTTGCGCTGGGCGTGCAATGGCACGCCGAATATGACCCGCAGAAGAACCCGATCAACCGCAAGCTATTCGAGGCGTTCGGGGCGGCGGTCAAGAAGCGCCATCTGTCATCCTGAAGGCCGGGACTGAACCGGATTTCCGGCGCGGCAGACGAAGCTGCAGAGACGCCTCATCGTGAGCTCGTCACAAGGAAGCCCGGATGCGCCACGTCCTGACTGCTGCAGCTCTGCTCCTCGCCGCTCCGGCCTTCGCCCAGACCGCGCTGCCCATTGAAGGACCGATCACCTGCACGCTGCCCGTGGCGGCGACGGACACCGTGAAGAGTCTCAAGCAGCGCTACGGCGATGAGGCCGTGTTTCAGGATCTCCCCGGCGCCGAAGGCGGGACCTATAAGGGTCTCGTGCTGTTTCCGCGGGCGCTGGACCGGCGCATCGAGGTCGCCTTCATCGACGACAAGATCGCGACGGTGTCCGGGCTGACCTTGCGCGACACGGCCAAGACCAGCCGCTGGAGCGTTGCGGGCATCACCATCGGCGCGAGCCTCGCCGCGGTCCAGAAGGCCAACGGCAAGCCGTTCGTCGTCTCAGGCTTCGGCTGGGATTATGGCGGCTTCGTCACCGACTTCAAGAACGGCGCGCTGGGACGCATCCTGCCGGGCGGCTGCTCGGTCACGGTGCGCTTCGGCAGGGACAAGGACCCACCGCGAGCGCTCTCGGGCGATGGCGTGAAGGTGTCGTCCGACAATCCGGCGCTCGTCAAATTCGCGCCCGTCGTCACGGAGATCGGCATCAATTTCGCCGCGAAGTGATGGCTTCATAGTCGCAGGATTGACCGGGATGAGCATGCGCCGAACGAGCTTGTTGTTGATGCTTCTGGCTGCGCCGGCATGGGCACAGACCGCGCCGCCTGCCGAGGGGCCGATCACCTGCACCTCGCCGGTGTCGGTCACGGACTCCGCCAAGAGCCTGATGCAGCGCTACGGCCAGGAGGCGGTGACTGACGACCAGTTGTTCACCGGGGTGGAGGACATCACTTATCAAGGCGTCGTGCTGTCGCCAAAAGCGCCGGACCGGCGTATCGAGATCGGCTTTGCTGACGAGACGATGCAGCGGGTGTCACGTCTCACCTTGATCGACTCCAAGACGAGTCACTGGAATGTTGCCGGCGTGACGCTCGGCTCGACCTTGGCCGAGGTGCAGAAGATCAATGGCAGGCCGTTTCTGATCCGCGAGTTCTTCACCGATGGTGGCGGCTTCGTTGTCGACTGGAAAGGCGGCACGCTGAGCCGTCCTTTGCCGGGTGGATGCTCCGTCAGCGTTCGCTTCGGCAGTGACGACCACGAGGGAAATCCGATCGGTGATCGCATCGCATCCGACAAGGCGGAGTTGCGCAAATGGGGACCGGTGGTCGAGCAGATCGTGGTGAGCTTTCCCGAGAAATAGCGGCTGAGTTGCGCCCTCGGGCCTCATGGTTCGAGACGGCGCGCGCACTTCTGTCGGATGATCTCATTGACTCACGGGCGCTCCTCACCACGAGGAGAAACCGCGGCCTTGCGCGCGACCTCCATCTCCTCATCCTTAAGGAGCTTGGCGATAGCCAAGCGTCTCGAAGGACGAGTCCCGTTGGATCATCGCAGATGAGCAGCCACCAACAAAAGGCGCCCGGTGAAGGGCGCTGGGGGCAGGGGTGGTGCGGCAAGATCTCCATCAGGAAAGCTTGCCGCATTTCTCGATAGCCACGACAACGCAGCGCTCGTCAATGGGCGCCGGTCGCAGGCGCGTCCGGCGGATTCTCCGAGAGTGGCCGTCTCCTACGGCCAAGCCCAATCCGTACAGCTCGTCCCGCGCGTGGCGAGAGCGCGGCTGCGATCAGGGCTTTGCGAGATGCCAGGCGTTGTTCAGGAAGCCGTCGCCTGTGATGTCGCCGGGCTTCTGATCCTTGGCGAAGGTGTAGAGCGGCTTGCCCTTGTAAGCCCACTGCCTGGAGCCGTCGTCCCGGGTGATGATGGTGTAGTTGGCGTCGGCCTTGTCGCTGGCTTCGGCTTTCAGGACCGGCCAGTTGGTCGCGCAGGGACCGTTGCAGGCTGATTTGCCGTCGACGTCCTTGTCGAACGTGTAGAGCGTCATGCCCTTGTTGTCGGTGAGGATGTCGCCCTTCGTGCTGCTGCCGCTCTTGGTTGGAGGCGCCGCGCTGGCGGACGAGATCGCCGCGAGTGAGATTGCGGCGGTCAGGAAGAGGCGCGAGATCGAAAGCTTGGTCATTCGAAATCTCCCAATGCATGTGGATCACAGGGATAGAAACTCATTCCGGCCCGATCTATTCCTTGCGCCTGTCCCTATTCGTCATTGGGCGGAATGTCGTACCGCCGTTCTGGCGCTCATGCCGGCCTTGGCATTCGCCAGCACGGCACTGCGACACCAACGAAAAGGGCGCCCCGCAAGGGGCGCCCTGGTGTCGTCATCCGCCGATCTTATCGGGCCTTAGCCCGAGTAGTACATGTCGAACTCGACCGGGTGCGGGGTCATTTCGAAGCGCTCGACCTCGGTCATCTTCAGCGCGATGTAGCTGTCGATGAAGTCGTCGTCGAACACGCCGCCGGCCTTCAGGAAGGCGCGGTCCTTGTCGAGGTTCTCGAGCGCCTCACGGAGCGAGCCGCAGACGGTCGGGATCTGCTTCAGCTCTTCCTTCGGCAGGTCGTAGAGGTCCTTGTCCATCGCCGGGCCCGGATCGAGCTTGTTCTTGATGCCGTCGAGGCCGGCCATCAGCATCGCGGCAAAGCCGAGATAGGGGTTGGCGAGCGGATCGGGGAAACGGACCTCGACGCGCTTGGCCTTCGGCGAGGAGGTGTAGGGGATGCGGCAGGACGCCGAGCGGTTGCGCGCGGAGTAGGCGAGCAGCACCGGCGCCTCATAGCCCGGGACTAGACGCTTGTAGGAGTTGGTCGACGGGTTGGTGAAGGCGTTGATGGCCTTGGCGTGCTTGATGATGCCGGCGATGTAGGACAGGCAGGTCTCCGACAGGTCGGAATATTTGTTGCCCGCGAACACCGGCTTGCCGTCCTTCCAGATCGACTGGTGGACGTGCATGCCCGAACCGTTGTCGCCATAGACCGGCTTCGGCATGAAGGTGGCGGTCTTGCCGTAGATGTGCGCGACCTGGTGGATGCAGTACTTGTAGATCTGCATCTGGTCGGCCATTAAGGTCAGCGTGTCGAACTTCATGCCGAGCTCGTGCTGGGCGGAAGCGACCTCGTGGTGGTGCTTCTCGACCTTGACGCCCATGCGGGCCATGGCGCCGAGCATCTCCGAGCGCATGTCCTGCACCGAGTCCTGCGGCGGCACCGGGAAGTAGCCGGCCTTGGTGCGGATGCGGTGGCCGAGATTGCCGCCTTCATACTCGGTGTCGGAATTGGTCGGCAGCTCCGAGGAGTCGAGGCGGAAGCCGGTGTTGTAGGGCGAGGAGCTGTAGCGGACGTCGTCGAACACGAAGAACTCGGCTTCGGGACCGACGAACACGCTGTCGCCCACGCCCATCGACTTCACCATCGCCTCGGCCTTCTTGGCGATGCCGCGGGGATCACGGTTGTACGGCTCGCCGGTGGTCGGCTCGAGCACGTCGCAGGTGATGATCATGGTCGTTTCGGCGAAGAACGGATCGATCGTCGCGGTGACCGGGTCGGGCATCAGGCACATGTCGGATTCATTGATCGCCTTCCAGCCGGCGATCGAGGAGCCGTCGAACATCGTGCCTTCGGCAAAAATGTCTTCGTCGATCATGCTGACGTCGAAGGTGACGTGCTGCCACTTGCCCCGCGGGTCGGTGAAGCGGAGGTCGACGTATTTGACGTCGTTGTCTTTGATTGCTTTCAAGACGTCCTTGGCGGTCTTCATGAATACCCCTCTTGGCTTATAACGTCACGGCCCGGCGCGGGACGGCGTCCGCGGGTCATGCTCCATAGCCTCGTGCGGGGGCCAAGACAACATCGGAAACGGCAAAACGGCCGCGTGCAAGCGCCTCGCAGAGGACACTTGAGCTGCCGTAGGGGCTGCTGGCGCAGCAAACGTTCCGTGCGGGGCCTGGAGCGGACGGTCCGTTCCAGGCCTGCGGTCGGGCTAGATCGCGTCCAGCCCGGATTCTCCGGTTCGGATGCGGATGGCTTCCTCGATGTTGGACACGAAGATCTTGCCGTCGCCGATGCGGCCGGTCTGGGCGGCGCGGCGGATCGCCTCGATCGCGCGCTCGACCAGGTCGTCGCCGATCACGATCTCGATCTTCACCTTGGGCAGGAAATCGACGATGTATTCGGCGCCCCGGTAGAGCTCGGCATGGCCTTTTTGCCGGCCGAAACCCTTCGCTTCGGTGACGGTGATGCCCTGAAGTCCCACTTCCTGAAGCGCCTCCTTCACCTCGTCGAGCTTGAACGGCTTGATGATGGCTTCGATCTTCTTCACTGAGCGCCTCCCGGGCATTCCGCTATAAACAACAGGTGGGTCATCGTCAGGCTGCGCGCACGCGCAGGTCGTTCGATCATTTCGTTACCGGGCCCGACACTCTCCGGCGGAGGCCCGGTGATTGACTGCCCGACTTGCCCCGTGCCGAAGTGGCTCCACAAAAGCAGGGTCTATGCCAAGTCGTTAACGGGCCCAAATCGAGCCGATAATCAGGCATTTCACGAGCACCCGACGATTCCCTCAAGGAACGTCTAGAATACCGGAGCCTTGAGATTAGGCAAACAGATCAAACGTTGTGCAGGTCTTGACGGCGGAGCCGGGCGCTGTCCGAAATGCCCAGGGAAAAGGCGACGTGCCGGGTTTCGTCGCGCCTTGCCAGATGTGCAGCGCCCTTGGAAGTTGCGGGCCGGCGCGGCAATAGGAAGCGCGGGATTCGCGCGCACCGGTTCCGAGGAACGGGGCGCCGACGTCCCCTGCGAGGCCATGGGGACGACATCAGGCCGCCGGCGCAAGACGGTGGCTGGAGACGAGAGCGGTTTATGGAAATCTTGACCACGAGCGAAATGGAGCGCGCCGACCGGCTGACGATCGCGGCCGGCACGCCGGGCTTTTCGCTGATGCTGAGTGCCGGACAGGCGGTGGCCGAGGCGGCCATGGACCTGGTCGAGACCGGGCCGATCGTGGTCGTGTGCGGGCCGGGCAACAATGGCGGCGACGGCTTCGTTGCCGCGGCCGAGCTCGCCGCGCAGGGCAGGGACGTGTCGGTCATCCTGATGTGCGAGCGCGACGCGCTGCATGGCGATGCGGCCTCCGCCGCCAAGGGCTGGAAGTTTCCGGTGCTGCCGTTCACGCCGCAGGCGATCGGCAAGCCGGCGCTGATCATCGACGCGCTATTCGGCGCCGGTCTCAGCCGGCCCGTCACCGGCGAGCCCCATGACGTCATCGCAGCGATCAACGGCAATGGCGCGCCGGTGCTCGCCGTCGACCTGCCGAGCGGCATCAACGGCACCACGGCTGCGGTGATGGGCATTGCGGTCCGCGCCACCGAGACGGTGACCTTCTTCCGCAAGAAGCCAGCGCACCTGCTGCTGCCGGGCCGCCAGCATTGCGGGCGCGTCCGGCTCGCCGACATCGGCATCGATCCCCAGGTGCTCGCTGAGATCAGGCCGCAGGCCTTCGAGAACGAACCCGAACTCTGGCAGGGCCGCTTTCCCGTGCCTGTTATCGACGGCCACAAATACGCGCGTGGCCATGTGCTCGCGATGTCTGGCGACGTCGCCGCGACAGGCGCGGCGCGGATGGCCGCGCGCGCCGCGTTGCGGGCCGGCGCCGGTCTGGTCACGCTGGCCTCGCCGCGCGATGCGCTCGCGGTCAATGCGGCGGCGCTGACGGCGGTGATGGTGCGCGCCGCCGACACCGCGATCGAGTTCGGCGAGCTGCTCGGCGACAAGCGTTACAACACCTGCATCATCGGGCCCGGAACGGGCGTCAATGAGCGCACGCGCGACCTCGTCTTCACCGCGCTGTCGGCGCAGCGTCATCTCGTGCTCGATGCAGACGCATTGACGAGCTTCGCCGATGCGCCGGAGCGGCTGTTCGAGCAGATCAGGGCGATGGCCGACGCGCAGATCGTGCTGACGCCGCACGAGGGCGAATTCCCGCGCCTGTTCTCGGATCTCAGCAACAAGCATCCCGGCCGCTCCAAGCTGGAGCGCGTGCGCGCGGCTGCCGCGCGCTGTGGCGCCGTGGTGCTGCTGAAGGGTGCCGACACGACAGTGGCCGCGCCCGACGGCCGCGCCGCGATCGCCGCCAATGCGCCGCCCTGGCTCGCCACCGCCGGCGCCGGCGACGTGCTCGCCGGCATCATCGCCGGAATGTTGGCGCAGGGCGTGCCGGCGTTCGAAGCCGCCACCATCGGCGTCTGGATGCATGGCGAGGCGGGCAACGAGGCGGGGCCGGGGCTGATCGCGGAGGATCTGACGGAGACCTTGCCTGCGGTGTTCCGGCGGCTGTTTGACCGGTTCGGCGTCGAGTATTGACGGCAAAGATTGTCATGCCCGCGGAGGCGGGCATCCAGTACTCCGCGGCCCATCGACGTGACAATCAGCGTCTCGGCGTACTGGACCGCCCGGTCGAGCCGGGCGATGACGGCTCAGGGCAGGGCGGCAGCGCGTGTTTCGGGCTCACTGCACCTGATACTTCGCGACCGCGTTCTCGTTCCACGCGAGCCCAAGACCCGGCCCGCGTGCCGTGACCTTGCCGTCCACCACCTGCAGCGGCTCGGCCAGAATGACGCCGGCGAAGTCCAGCACCTCCAGCCAGTGCGCCGTCGGCGTCACCGCCAGCACATGCGCGCTCGCCTCGGGCAGGATGTGGCTCGACATCGGGATCGAGGCTGCGTCGGCTTGCCCTGCGACGTTGAGCCAGCCGGTGATGCCGCCGACCTTCATCAGGTCGGGCATGATGAAGTCGGAGGCGCCGGCCGCGATCGCCTCGGCAAAGCCGCGCGGAAACCACCAGTTCTCGCCGGCCTGGATCGGGATCTCCGAGCGCTCGCGCACCCGGGCATGGCCGGAGAGGTTTTCCTGCGGCACCGGCTCCTCGATCCAGGTCAGGTCGTAGGCAGCAAGGCGCGTGATTCTGCACGTGGCTTCCGTCGGATCGAGCGACTGGTTGAAGTCGAGCATCAGCGCCATGTCCGGACCGAGCAGGGCGCGCAGGCCCTTGATCATCGCTTCGTCGGTCGCGAGATCGCCATGACCGCCCTTGGTCTTGATGGCGCGGAAACCGTGCTCGTCGCGCGCGGCGCGCAAGGTGCGCTCGTCGTCCTTGGCATCGAGCACGCCATAGCTGTCATAGGCCGGAATTGGTCGCGCGGTGCCGCCGAGCAGCTCGACCACGGGCTTGCCCGCGAGCTGACCGAGCGCATCCCAGAACGCCATGTCGAGGCCCGAGACGGCCATGCCGACGAGACCCTGCCAGCCGAGCAGGCGGAATTTGGCGTCCATGAGTTTCATCAGGTCGAACGGGACCAGCGCTTGGCCTTTGAGCTCGCGGCCGATCTCCTCGACCAGATGCAGCAGCGGTTTCAAGGCGAGCCTGGTGTAAGCGAACAGGTAGGAATGGCCGGTAACCCCCTGATCGGTTGCGACGTCGATCAGCACCAGCGGTCCAGAGTCGATGATGCCGAACGCGTTGCGCAAGGGGCGCTTCATGGGCGTGATCACGGCGCGTGCCGTGACCCCGGTGATGGCGGCAGTGGTCATGGGGACTGTTCCCTCAGGTTCGTTCCTCACCGGATCTCATACCACCGCAGCAGGCGCGGCGCCGCCCAGTTGGTCGCCGTGCTCTCGACCAGGAATCGGCCTGATTGCTCGGCAAGGAATGCAATGCGCTGGGTCTGGCCGGCCTCCAGCGCCAGCGTGTCGAGCCAATAGGGCTTCCAGCCATCGTCGAGCCGGTCGAGCAACCGGAACGGCTGGCCATGAAGGTGGACCACATGGGTGCCGGCGCTCTTGTTTGCCAATGCCAGCACGACCGCTTGGCCGGCCTTGGCCTGGAAGGTGGGGGCGCCGGCGGCGTTGAACGCGGCGGGCGGTTGCCAGCCGGCGCCGTCGAGCGTGAGCTCGGCCCGAGCGGCGGTCCTCAGGTCCAGCTTGTCCGGCAAACCGTTCGAAGGCAAAGGCGGCGCCGGCGGCAACGGGGCGGCACGGAGCGGCGGCTCGCTCGACGCCACCAGCCGCGCGAGGGGACGCGCATTGCTGCCGTCGTGCAGCAGCATGGCCAGCGTTGTCTTGGCGGCGGGCATGTCGAGGAAGACGTCGGTGCGGCCGCCGGGCGGCAGCACCACCGCGCCGTTTCGAGCCAGGAAAGGCTCGGCCGGCTGGCCGTCGATGGCCATCACGCGGACGGCGTCGAGGTCGGCGATTTTGATCGCGATCACAGCGCGTTGACAGCCATTGATGAACCTCAACCTGACCCGCGCATGGGTTCGCAGCGCGATCTCCGGCTGGATGTGCCCATTGACGGTGTAAAGGGGGTCGGCGTCTCTCGCCTCGGTTCGTGGCGCAACCGCGGTTCCGTCCGCCGCGAGCCTGAAGTCCTCGACCAGGAGAATTTCGTCGTGGTCGACAGTTACCGTCTCGGCTTCGTCGACGATGACAGGGAGCGGCCGGATCGGCACGGCGTCGGCGAGCAGCCGCAGGTCGAGCAGGCCGGTCCCGGCGCGCGACGCCAAGGCTGGAATGGTGGCCCGGCCGCCGGGGCCGATCTCCGCCTGCGCCAGCAGCGGTGCGGGCAAAGTGAGGCCGCGACTGGACAGCGCGGCCGGGATCGAAAGGCCATTCGAAAGGTCCAGATCGAGCGCCGTGCCGCGTGCGAGCCGGACCACCGGAACCGGTGCAGCCAGCCGCCATAGCGGGCTCGGTGAACGTCCCGGGCTCAGCGCGAGAGATTCGCCGCGAGCGTCCAAGGAAACCGAGATTCGGCCAGCGGCCGGAGCCGGGCGAGCAAACGAGGCCGCGCCGGCTGCGGCGAGGCCGCCGAGCAGGGCACGGCGGCTGAGCCCCTCGGACGGTTCCGTCATGCGACAAAACATCGTGCGATGAGGGGGATGCGGATCATGTTGTTTTCCCTTATCTGTGCGTGCGACACGGTCGATCGGCCTGCCGGTGGTGCTTTCGACAGCCCATTTTTTTGCTGCGGACGGTTTCGTGCGTGGTATAAGCCGCGCCGCCCGCGGCACCGCGGCCGGGCTATCGATGCAGTTCACGCGGGCGTGGCGGAACTGGTAGACGCGCTGGATTTAGGTTCCAGTGACGAAAGTTGTGGGGGTTCGAGTCCCTCCGCCCGCACCAAGCGCTTCTCCGGCGTTTGCCCCAAGTTTTACCGGCAGACCCGCCCTCTCGGACAGAGAAGCGGGGCCGCCGATCCCACCGACGCAAGGCCCTTTGCCGCGCGTCGTCCACAATTGAGTCAGATGTGTCCGGATCGCAAGGGTTCGGACCGAAGCGGAAGAAGATTGACGCCATGCAGGTCACAGAAACCTTGTCGGAAGGCTTGAAGCACGAGTTCCAGATCAGCGTTCCGGCGGCGGATCTCGACGCCAAGGCGGATGCCAAGCTGGTCGATCTCAAGGACAAGGTCCGCATCAACGGCTTCCGCCCCGGCAAGGTGCCGGTGGCGCATCTGAAGAAGATCTATGGCAAGTCGGTCATGGCCGAGACCATCGACCAGACCATCCGCGACACTAACACGCAGATCTTCACCGAGCGCGGGTTCCGCCTCGCCACCGAGCCGAAGGTGACGATGCCGACGGAGGAGGCCGAGGTCGAGAAGATCCTCGCTGGCCAGTCCGACCTGACCTACACCGTGGCCGTCGAGGTCGTGCCGGCGATTGCGCTCGCCGACTTCAAGACCTTCTCGGTCGAGAAGCCCGTGGCCGACATCACCGACGCCGATGTCGACGAGGCGATCAAGCGCCTGGCCGATGCCAACCGCAGCTACGCCGCGAAGGCCGAGGGCGCGAAGGCCGAGAGCGGCGACCGGGTGAAGATCAACTTCAAGGGCACGATCGATGGCGTCGCCTTCGAGGGCGGCACCGGTGAGGGCATCGATGTCGTGATCGGCTCGAACACCTTCATTCCCGGCTTCGAGGACCAACTGATCGGGATCGGCGTCGGTGAGACCCGCACGCTCAAGGTGACGTTCCCGACCAACTATCTCAACAACGAGCTCGCGGGGAAGGCCGCGGAGTTCGAGACCACGGCGACCGCGGTCGAGGCTCCGGAGGACAAGGTGGTGGACGATGAGTTCGCCAAGACGCTCGGCCTCGAGTCGCTCGACAAGCTGAAGCAGCTGATGCGCGACCGCCTCGCCGGCGAGTTCAGCCAGGCGACCCGCCAGCGTGTCAAGCGCGCGCTGCTCGACCGTCTCGACGAGACCCACAAGTTCGATGCGCCGCCGTCGCTGATCGACGAGGAGTTCAACCTGATGTGGAACTCGGTCAAGGCCGAGATGGACTCCAGCGGCAAGACCTTCGCCGACGAGAACACCACCGAGGACAAGGCGAAGGACGAGTACCGCACCATCGCCGACCGCCGCGTCCGTCTCGGCCTCGTGCTGTCGGAGATCGGCGAGAAGAACAAGATCACCGTGACCGACGACGAGGTCGGCCGCGCCGTGATGGAGCGCGCGCGCTCGATGCCGGGCCGCGAGAAGGAGGTCTGGGACTTCTATCGCAACAACCCGCAGGCGCTCGCGCAGCTGCGCGCGCCGATCTACGAGGACAAGGTCGTCGACTTCATCCTCGAGCTCGCCAACGTGACCGAGAAGAAGGTCTCCAAGGACGAGCTGTTCAAGGACGACGACAGCGACAAGGCGGCCTGAACAGGTCGCCCATCGTAGGGTTCGCGACATAAGCGCGTGATTAAGGTTGACCGGCGAAAGCGCCGGTCGGCCCGGTTCAGGCGCTGGCCGCCGCCGCGGGAATCAGCTTGAACAGCGCAACGACCTTGCTCGCGGCTGGCCAGGGGACCCGGTCTTGTCACCGGCGAATTGGTCCATATCTGTGAGCTCGGTCTTGAAGTTCTGCATCACGGGACACCTGTCCGTCGCTGCTCGTTGAAATGAGCCTCACCTGCGGCGGCCGGTCGTCTCAACTGCTGGTCCAACCCTTGGGTGATTCATGCGCGATCCCGTCGAAACCTATATGAACCTTGTGCCCATGGTGGTCGAACAGACCAACCGCGGTGAGCGCGCCTACGACATCTTCTCACGCCTCCTGAAGGAGCGCATCATCTTCGTGACCGGTCCGGTGGAGGACGGCATGGCGACCCTGATCGTCGCGCAGCTCCTGTTCCTCGAGGCCGAGAACCCGAAGAAGGAAATCGCGATGTACATCAACTCGCCCGGTGGCGTGGTGACGTCGGGCCTCGCGATCTACGACACGATGCAGTTCATCCGTCCGGCGGTGTCGACGCTGTGCACCGGCCAGGCGGCTTCGATGGGCTCGCTGCTGCTCTGTGCCGGCCACAAGGACATGCGCTTCTCGCTGCCGAACTCGCGCATCATGGTGCATCAGCCGTCCGGCGGGTTCCAGGGCCAGGCGACCGACATCATGCTGCACGCCCAGGAGATCCTGAACCTGAAGAAGCGGCTGAACGAGATCTACGTCAAGCACACCGGCCAGTCTTACAAGGCGATCGAGGACGCCCTGGAGCGCGACAAATTCCTCACGGCGGAAGCGGCCCAGGAGTTCGGCCTGATCGACAAGGTTCTCGACAAGCGGCCGGAGGATCCGGCGGCGATGGGCAAGTGAGCCGTCCGTGATCGAGGCGGGGTCCGATTGACGGGCCTCGGAACGCAACAGCATCGCCTTTGCCGGCTCGGGCCGGCAAAGGTACCAAGGTGGGGTCCCAAAAGGGCCGCAACCCTGCCGTGCGGCCGGCAAATAGGCGTGGCAAACACGCAACGCTTCGCTGATTTCGCGTGTTCTTACCGTGTCAAGCCCCAAAATCACGGTAATGTCACGGTCTAGGGTCTGTGCTTCGATTAGCGAATTCTTGATAGTCGGATGACAGCATGATTGGCTAGAGTGTCCAGTTATGGATCGTGGGGGATTCGCGTAGGTCGTCGGTGCACGACGGGTGAAGAACAAGGTGTTAATTTTGGTACGAAATTTGCTCTTTCACCAGTCTGGTCCGGCCCGTGCCGGATCGGAACGAACGAGCGGACAAGAGCGAACCGCGGACGGAGACAGGAATGAGTAAGGTCGGCACGAGCGACTCGAAGAACACGCTATATTGCTCGTTCTGCGGCAAGAGCCAGCACGAAGTCCGCAAACTGATCGCAGGTCCAACCGTCTTCATCTGCGACGAGTGCGTCGAACTCTGCATGGACATCATCCGCGAGGAGAACAAGTCCTCGCTGGTGAAGTCGCGCGACGGGATTCCGACCCCGAAGGAGATCTGCAAGGTCCTGGACGATTACGTCATCGGCCAGAACCATGCGAAGAAGGTGCTGTCGGTCGCCGTCCACAACCACTACAAGCGGCTGAACCATCAGACCAAGCACTCGGACGTCGAGCTCGCGAAGTCGAACATCCTGCTGATTGGTCCGACCGGCTCGGGCAAGACGTTGCTCGCCCAGACGCTCGCCCGCATCCTGGACGTGCCGTTCACGATGGCGGATGCGACGACCCTGACCGAGGCCGGCTATGTCGGTGAGGACGTCGAGAACATCATCCTGAAGCTCTTGCAGGCGGCCGACTACAATGTCGAGCGCGCGCAGCGTGGCATTGTCTACATCGACGAGATCGACAAGATCAGTCGCAAGTCGGACAATCCGTCGATCACCCGCGATGTGTCGGGCGAGGGCGTCCAGCAGGCGCTGCTCAAGATCATGGAGGGCACGGTTGCGTCGGTTCCGCCGCAGGGCGGCCGCAAGCACCCGCAGCAGGAGTTCCTCCAGGTCGACACCACCAACATCCTCTTCATCTGCGGTGGTGCGTTCTCCGGACTGGAGAAGATCATCTCGGCGCGCGGCCGGTCGACCTCGATCGGCTTCGCCGCCCAGGTTCTGGCGCCGGAAGACCGCCGTACCGGCGAGATCTTCCGTCACGTCGAGCCTGAGGATCTCCTGAAGTACGGCCTGATCCCCGAGTTCGTCGGCCGTCTGCCGGTCGTGGCGACGCTCGAGGATCTCGACGAGAACTCGCTGAAGAAGATCCTGACCGAGCCCAAGAACGCGCTGGTGAAGCAGTATCAGCGGCTGTTCGAGATGGAGAACATCGAGCTCACCTTCGCCGACGAGGCGCTGGGCGCAGTGGCGCGCAAGGCCATCGAACGCAAGACCGGCGCGCGTGGCCTGCGGTCGATCCTCGAGAGCATCCTGCTCGAGACGATGTTCGACCTGCCGGGTCTCGAGGGCGTCGAGGAAGTGGTCATCTCGCGCGAAGTGGTCGAGGGCACGGCCCGTCCGCTCTACATCTACGCCGATCGGTCCGATCGTGCGGTGGAAAGCAGCGCCAGCGCGTGAGGCGCGCTGGCACGAGAGACAGAAGACCTCGATTTGTTAGATCGGCGATCGCTGCGGACATCATGTCCGCGGCATCGCAGCGTTTCAGCGTCCCGCCGCGTAGAGCCATTTTTGGCGGGTGTTTACCGATACTTGACACCCCCCGGGTCGATAGCCACCTAATGTCGCGTGGCGATACAAATCTCAATCCCGGGATTCGCCTCAACAAACGATCCGAAACAAGCGGGCGATATCGACGCGTCAGTGATGTCCGGATCAGATCGCACCTTGTGGCGGTTGCGCACGATGGCGGACTGCGTGCAAGGGGGCTAAACAAAAGGAACAGGCCATGACGACCCCCAAACCCCGGCCGACCATCGTCTACGGCGAGAGCCACGCGTATCCGGTTCTGCCGCTCCGCGACATCGTCGTCTTCCCGCACAACATCGTTCCGCTGTTCGTCGGCCGCGAGAAATCGATCCGCGCGCTCGAAGAGGTGATGAAGAACGACGCGCTGGTGATGCTGGCGACGCAGAAGAACGCGTCCGACGATGATCCAGCTGCGGATGCTATCTACGAGACCGGGACGCTCGCCAGCGTGCTGCAACTCCTCAAGCTGCCCGACGGCACCGTGAAGGTGCTGGTCGAGGGTCTGGAGCGCGCGCGCGTCGAGAAGTACACCGATCGTGCCGACTACTACGAAGCCACTGCCGTTGCGCTCGAGGATACCGATGCGAAGTCGGTCGAGGCCGAAGCGCTCGGGCGGTCCGTCGTGTCGGACTTCGAAAGCTACGTGAAGCTGAATAAGAAGATCTCCGCCGAAGTCGTCGGCGTCGTTCAGTCGATCACCGATTTCGGCAAGCTGGCCGACACCGTCGCCTCGCATCTCGCCGTCAAGATCGCCGATCGCCAGGGCATCCTGGAGACGCTGTCCGTCACCACGCGCCTGGAGAAGGTGCTGGGCCTGATGGAGAGCGAGATCTCGGTGCTGCAGGTCGAGAAGCGCATCCGCTCGCGCGTCAAGCGCCAGATGGAGAAGACCCAGCGCGAGTACTACCTGAATGAGCAGATGAAGGCCATTCAGAAGGAGCTGGGTGACGAGGACGGCCGCGACGAGCTCGCCGATCTGGAAGAGCGCATCAACAAGACCAAGCTCTCCAAGGAAGCACGAGAGAAGGCGCAGCACGAGCTGAAGAAGCTGCGCCAGATGTCGCCGATGTCTGCGGAAGCGACCGTCGTGCGCAACTATCTGGATTGGCTGCTGTCGATCCCGTGGAACAAGAAGTCCAAGGTGAAGAAGGATCTGGAGGCCGCGCAGGCGGTTCTGGATGCGGATCACTATGGGCTGGAGAAGGTCAAGGATCGCATCGTCGAGTATCTGGCGGTGCAGTCGCGCGCCAACAAGCTGACCGGCCCGATCCTGTGCCTGGTCGGACCTCCCGGCGTCGGCAAGACCTCGCTCGGCAAGTCGATCGCGAAGGCCACCGGCCGCGAGTTCGTTCGCGTGTCGCTGGGCGGCGTGCGCGACGAGGCGGAGATCCGCGGTCATCGCCGGACCTATATCGGTTCGATGCCCGGCAAGATCATCCAGTCGATGCGCAAGGCCAAGACCTCGAACCCGCTCTTCCTGTTGGACGAGATCGACAAGATGGGCTCGGACTTCCGGGGTGACCCGTCGTCGGCGCTGCTGGAGGTTCTGGACCCCGAGCAGAACACGACGTTCAACGACCACTATCTGGAGGTCGACTACGACCTGTCGAACGTGATGTTCATCACGACCGCGAATACGCTGAATATTCCCGGCCCGCTGATGGACCGCATGGAGATCATCCGCATCGCGGGCTACACCGAGACCGAAAAGCTCGAGATCGCCCGCAAGCATCTGATCCCGTCCGCGCTGTCGAAGCACGGCCTGGATTCGAAGGAGTGGTCGATCGACGACGACGCGCTGCTGCTCGTGATCCGGCGCTACACCCGCGAGGCGGGCGTGCGTAACCTGGAGCGTGAGATTTCCACACTGGCCCGCAAGGCCGTGAAGGAGCTCATGATGTCCAAGAAGAAGTCGGTGAAGGTCACCGAGAAGGCCGTCGAGGAATTCTTGGGTGTGCCGAAGTATCGCTTCGGTGAGATCGAGAGCGACGATCAGGTCGGTATCGTGACGGGCCTGGCCTGGACCGATGTCGGTGGCGAGCTGCTGACGATCGAAGGCGTCATGATGCCCGGCAAGGGTAAGATGACGGTGACGGGCAATCTGCGCGACGTCATGAAGGAGTCGATCTCGGCGGCGGCGTCCTACGTCCGCTCGCGGGCGATCGTCTACGGCATCGAGCCGCCGATGTTCGACCGCCGCGACATCCACGTCCACGTTCCGGAGGGGGCGACCCCGAAGGACGGTCCGTCGGCGGGCGTCGCGATGGCAACCGCAATCATCTCGGTCATGACGGGCATTCCGATCCGCCACGACGTCGCGATGACCGGCGAGATCACCTTGCGTGGTCGCGTGCTGCCGATCGGCGGTCTGAAGGAGAAGCTCTTGGCCGCTGCCCGCGGCGGCATCAAGACGGTGCTGATCCCCGAGGACAACGCCAAGGATCTCACGGAGATCTCCGATGCGATCAAGGGCGGCATGGACATCATCCCGGTGTCCCGTCTCGACGACGTCGTCGCCCGGGCCCTGGTCCGCAAGCCGGTGCCGATCGTCTGGGAAGAGGACACCAAGGTGCCAGTGAAGGCCGATGGCGACGAAGCCGCCGGCGGCCTGACCGCCCACTGAGGACTGAACTGATCCAAGGAAACGGCGCCCGTCAGGGCGCCGTTTTCGTTGGGAGATCGAACCACCGACCCTTCGAGCGTGCGTGGTCTGCCCCCACCGTTCCCGCTGCGGCGGTTTCTCGCTGCCGCCGCGTGGTTCCGGCGTTGATTGAGGATCGGGCAGGGGGTAAAGAAGCGCGACGTGAGGGCGGCTAGCTCAGCTGGTTAGAGCATCTCGTTTACACCGAGAGGGTCGGGAGTTCGAATCTCTCGCCGCCTACCATTAGCATCCGCTGGGACGCACCCTCGCAATGGTGACGCTGCTATTGTCGTGCGCGTCGATTTTCCAAGCTGATGGCGATGCTCTCCAGAAGCGCGTTTGTGCGTCGGGTTTCATCGATTTGCTGCTCTCGTAAAGCTGAGCCACCTTGCCATCGAGCCTCGGCGGCTGAGCCAAACCCACGTCCCGATCACGATGATGGCGCCGCCGAGTGCTCAATTCGGACAGGGGTTTAAAATCCTTTGCGACGGCTGGTGCGAAGCGCCCGGACGATTTCGCGTGGCGATGAACCGTTCTTCGGCTAGCTTGGCGCGCGGAGTGAAACATCGCGGGCGAACCGATGACCGACTTCCTGCGCCACTGCACCGGCGGACATGAGCGTGCCATTC
Organism: Bradyrhizobium sp. SZCCHNPS1003; assembly: GCF_032381555.1. NCBI lineage: Bacteria > Pseudomonadati > Pseudomonadota > Alphaproteobacteria > Hyphomicrobiales > Nitrobacteraceae > Bradyrhizobium > Bradyrhizobium sp. SZCCHNPS1003. The sequence continues at coordinate 399,418 of NZ_JAUHIU010000003.1, read as the reverse complement.
CGGCGGGCACCATGCTGCTCGAGGAGGGGCATAGCACCGGGCATCTCTACATCCTGCTCGAGGGGCGGCTGGAGGTGATCAAGGCCGGCGCCACGGTGGCGGTCGTGTCGGAGCCGGGCGCGCTGTTCGGTGAAATGTCGCTGCTGCTTGAGCAGCCTCACACGGCGACCGTGCGCGCCGCCGCGGATTGCCTGATCTACGAAATTCCCGACGCTCGGCGCTTCCTGGCTGAAAATCCCGAGGCGACGCTCGCGATTGCGCGCATGCTGGCGCAGCGCCTGAACGTCGCCAACAGCTATCTCGCCGACCTGAAGCGGCAATATGCCGGCCATGGCACCCATCTTTCGATGGTCGGCGAGGTGCTGCAGAGCATGATCAACCTGCCGCCGCAGCAGGTTTCGCCAGGAACGGATCTGGAATCCGATCCACGACTCTGAGCCAGTCCGGCGCCGCCGTTACGGGTTGCGCCGGGCGTTGCAGCGGGCCGGCGAGATCGATCCATTCGGCTTGCCCGGCCGCCAACCAGAAGGCGCGCCCTTCATCGGTGTCGAGCACCATGTAGGTCGGCGGTCGCCCGGGCTGCCGTCCGGTGTTGAACACCCAAGTCTCACCGACGCGATCGAACCAGGACCCGTCCTTGATGAACGGCGACTGGTGGACGTGGCCGGAGATCACCATCGCCGGGCGGTGCCGCGCGATGAAGCCTTCGAGCTCGGTGTCGCCGAAGAAGCGCTTGCCGCCCCAGCTCACCGGCGAGTTGGCCGGCGGCGCATGATGCACCCAGATCCAGCGGGCTGCGTCGCGCGTCGCGGCGGCATCGAGCTGGCGTCCGATCGCGGCCTTGACCAGCGGACCGTCCCACCATGGGCAAAGCGAGAACAGCGTATCGCCGATCAGGACGTCATCGCCGTCGGCCGCGATGCCGAGCTCGCGGACCGTCCCGATCCAGGCCGCGATCTTCTCGCCATCCGGGCTGCGCTCCTCCAGGTCATGATTGCCCGAGCAGATCATGACCCGCGTCTTGGCCGCCAGGAGCACGAGATATGTCTTCACGACCACGATCTGGGCGCGAATGTCGACGATCGAGGCGAGATCGAGCGCATCGCCGGCGAACACCACCGCATCAAAATGATCGGCAGCCGCCACCAGCCAGTCGAACTGCGGCAGCGAGTAATGAAGATCGGCAACGATGAGAGTGCGCATGTGGCTCCTGACGCGCCTGATCGAAGCAAGAGCGAGACCAGAACCAGCGAGACCAGAGGCTGTCCCGCTATTGCATTGCGCTGCTGCGCTCGCCAGCAGGTCCGCGCGCATCTATCGATCCCTCGCCCGCGGCGGTATGATGGGGCCGTTTTTCAGCCGCAGCTGCCAATTGCGAGTGTCCCATGTCTCGTCGTCCGCGACCGCCCATGACTGTTTCCTTCGTCCGCACCGGCGAGCGCCGCTACGCGGTGCGCGCGACGCTCGGTGATGGACGCACCCTCGAAATGAGCCCGGCGCCTGGCTTCGATCCCTGGATGCCGCATGATCTGCAACACTTCATCGTCGAAAAGCATCTCGGGATTGACGGCGCCGTGTTCGGGCGGCTCGCGGCCGGCGGCACGGCCGGGACTTTTCATTTGGTCCCGCATGCGACCTCGTCCCGCGAGGCCGCGCGGCTGCGTCGCAGGCATGAGACCAGGGACCAGCGCCTGATGCCGGAACGCAGCGAGGACTATGCCCGCTCCGAGCGCGCCACCTATGTGTGCTGGCAGGACTGGCTGCAGCAGGCTGACGATCCGGCGCTGCGGGCGCGCGGGGCCGAGATGGCACCGTCGGCGCGCAGCCTGCTAAATGGGATGTCAGCGGAGGAGCGCGCGGCCTACACGCCGATGCGGCGCGACGCCATCCGACAGGAGTTCGCGCGGCTGAGCCGACGTTGGAGCGCTCTCGCCGTCGGCGAAAGTCTCTCCGAACCGTGGTCAGAACCGGCCCACTTTCTTCCTCGAGCGCATCGCGGCCTCGTGCCTTGACAGGACAGGCGGCTGCATGCGCCATGCCGGCTCTTGCGATGACCTCAATCAGACAGGGCACATCATGCAATTGCCGGCAGGGGACGAGCGCAACGCCGACCAGATCGCCTATTGGAACGGGCCGGGCGGCCAGCGCTGGTCCGATCGCCAGGAGGCGCAGGACATCCTGCTCGCACCGGTGTCGCAGATCCTGATCGACCGCATCGCGGCCAAGCCGGGTGATCGTGTGCTCGATATCGGCTGCGGTTGTGGCGGCCTGTCGATCGCGCTGGCCGGGCAGGTGGCGCCTGGCGGGCATGTGCTCGGGGTCGACATTTCCGCCCCAATGCTGGAGCGGGCGCGCGCGGTGGCGCCGGCCGGGCTTCCCGCCGAGTTCGTGCTGGCCGACGCGACCGTGCATCCGTTCGCGCCGGCGAGCTTCGATCTGCTGGTGTCGCGGTTCGGCGTGATGTTCTTCGCCGATCCGGTGGCGTCGTTCGCCAACATCCGCCGCGCGCTGAAGCCGGGCGGCCGGGTCGTATTCGCCTGCTGGCGCGAGCCGAAGGCCAATCCCTGGATGATCGCGCCATTGCAGGCGGTCTATCGCCACGTCCCGAAGCTGCCGGAGATGGCGCCCGACGATCCCGGTCCGTTTGCCTTCGCATCGGAAGCGCGGGTGACGCGCATCCTGGGCGAGGCCGGCTTCAGCGACGTCGCGCTGGAGGCACATGCGCTGTCGCTCGACGTCGCGATCGGCAAGGGGCTCGATGCGGCCGTACAATCGGCCTTCGAGATCGGCCCCGCCAGCCGCGCGCTGGAGGGGCATCCCCAGGAGACGCGCGATGCGGCGCGGCAGTCGGTCCGCGAGCTGCTGACGCAGTATGTACGCGGCGACAGCGTGACGCTCGCCGGCTCGATCTGGCTGGTGACGGCGCGCGCCTGACGGCGCTCAGGACTGCTCTTCCCAGATCATCGCCAGATGGACGATGGTCTGCACCGCCTTCTCCATGTCCTGGACGCTGACCCATTCGAGACGCGAGTGGAAGGCATGCTCGCCGGCGAAGATGTTGGGGCAGGGCAGGCCCATGAACGACAGCCGCGAACCATCGGTCCCGCCGCGGATCGATGTCCTGACCGGCGTCAGGCCGGCGCGGCGGATCGCCTCCTCGGCATAGGTCACGATCTCCGGATGCAGATCGATGACCTCCTTCATGTTGCGGTATTGCTGCCGAACCTCCATCCGGTAGCTCGAGCGCGGATAGTCCTTCAGGACGTCCCTGACGATGTCCTCGAGCAGCGCTTCCTTCTGCCGCAAGCCCTGCTCGCTGAAATCGCGCACGATGAAATCGAGCCGCGCCTGTTCGAGCGCGCCGGAGATCCCGACCGGATGCAGGAAGCCTTCCTTGCCCTCCGTCGTTTCCGGCGAGCAGCTATCCTTCGGGAGCCGCTCGATGATCGCAGATGCGATCTTGATGGCATGCTCCATCTTGCCCTTGGCAAAGCCGGGATGGGCGCTGACACCGTTGATGAGGATGGTGGCACCGTCGGCGGCAAAGGTCTCGTCCTCGATGTTGCCTGCGGTCTCGCCATCCATCGTGTAGCCGAAATGGGCGCCGAGCTTCTTCAGGTCGACCCGGTCGACGCCGCGGCCGATCTCCTCGTCCGGCGTGAATAGGATCTTGATGGTGCCGTGCTTGATCTGCGGATGGCTGATCAGGAACTGCGCCGCGTCCATGATCTCGGCGATGCCGGCCTTGTTGTCGGCCCCCAGCAGCGTGGTACCGTCCGTGGTGACGATGTCGTTGCCGATCTGGTCCCTCAACGCCGGATGCTCGGCCGCACGGATGATCTGGCTCGGGTCCTTAGGCAGCACGATGTCGCCGCCCTGGTAGTTGCGCACGATCTGCGGCTTCACGTCGGCTCCGGAGCAGTCGGGCGACGTGTCCATGTGCGAGCAGAAGCAGATCACCGGCACGGCCTTGTCGGTGGTGGCCGGGATGGTCGCATAGACGTAGCCGTGGTCGTCCAGATGGGCGTCCGAGAGGCCCATCGCCTGCAGCTCGGCTGCGAGCAACCGGCCGAGATTCTTCTGTTTGAGCGTCGAAGGGCAGGTCGGCGATGTCGGGTCCGACTGGGTGTCGATCACGACATAACGGAGCAGACGCTCGGTGACGGAGTGGGTGTAGCTGCGAAGCGGATCGGACATGTGCACCACAAGGACAGGAGAGGGAACAATATGTTACCGTATGCATCGGTATATTAATATATCAGTTATTGCATGCCAGATACCAGGGTTCATCAGGCTATCAGTGGTTCCCCCGACCAAAGCGCATCCGCCGGCTCCTTTGCTGCGGAAGACGTCGCGACCCGCTGTGATCGGTACCGCCCGCCGGCGGCTGAATTGCGCGCTCCTGCGCGCATGGGACCTAAAGGATACCCAGTCCGGCGATTCGAAACTCATCTTCCTTTGCGGTCGTGCCGTTGCGGTCCCGAAGAAAAAAGACGGATCATCGACTTGGCCCATCATCATGCGCGATTTACGGCGGATGCCCGACGCCACTCAGAGAGACCGCGCTCCGGCGTCCTCGATTGACCGCTCATCAAGGACTTCGCACAGCTATCGGTTCATTGTCCTTGACTTCGAAACATCGCCCCTTTAAGTCGCACTCCTCCGCGGATTTCGCGATCACGCGGGAGTAGCTCAGTTGGTTAGAGCGCCGGCCTGTCACGCCGGAGGTCGCGGGTTCGAGCCCCGTCTCTCGCGCCATGTTTTCAATGGCTTAGCTTTCGATTTGATCCTTTGGCCGCCGCAAGCCGTGCGACCGCGTGATCTCTCCCCGGCCACCACCTGACGCTTCGCCGAACTGCAGGCGCTCCGTCGCTAATCTTTCCGATCGGGCACGAAAAAGGCCACCCAGCGGGTGGCCTGCGACCGCTGTCAGCAGCGGACCGACGGCTCAGCGCACCATCGAGTCGCTGGAACTCGTCACGGTCACAGGCTTGCCGGCCTTCACGACGTGCGATGCCGTCTGGCTGTAGTCCACATTGGCGCGGGTCGCGATACCGAAAGCGGTTACCGCGATGCCTGCGATCAGGGCAACGACGACGATCTTCATGTGAGTCGATCGGTCTGCGGAATGCAGCGAGTGGTTCATGTCAGCCTCCCGGCGTCTCAGAGCGCCACTTTGTTGCCTGGACATGTACCTCCGCTTTGTTTCGATCCGGTTTCTTCGTTTCCTCAAAATGGTTTCATCGGTTGCAGTCGGCGCGCCGGCAATCGGGAGTATGCGGCCGGAGCCCATGATCGGCACCCATGCCGGCATCGGCGGTGACCGCGGCCGCGCCGGCCGCCGCAGGTGATCTTGATCCGGCGGCCCTTCGTGACCATCTGACGTGATAACGGACGCCTATCGGGTGACGGTCCAGTCGCCTTGCTTGGATCGCTCGATCGAACGCTGATCCGCATCCCTCTCCGACCCCGCCCAGCCTGCGCACGGCGGCGTGCGCGCTCGCGATCGCTGATCACCTCAGCATCCCGCGCCGGTCCGTGCGACACCGTAATGCTGCGGGTCTGCAATGCGGCTCCTGCACGCGTCATCCGTGGCGCCGTGGCTCGGTGTGTCCAGGTTTCCGCAATGTGGGGAGGGATGACACCGGCGAGACGGCTTGTCTTGCGCGGCTTGGTGCGCTGCGCTAAGGCTTCGACCAATTCCAATGCAACGAATCTGCGGTTTGCACCGAAACCGCAGAGGAAAGTGGCGCCGATGACCGGCATCCTCCAGAACTATCTCCCCCTCGTCGTGTTCATAGGTGTCGCAGCCATCATCGGGGTGGTTCTGCTGATCGCGCCCTTCCTGGTCGCCTACCAGCAGCCCGATCCCGAGAAGCTCTCCGCGTACGAATGCGGCTTCAATGCGTTCGACGACGCGCGCATGAAGTTCGACGTCCGCTTCTATCTGGTGGCCATCCTTTTCATCATCTTCGACCTCGAAGTCGCCTTCCTGTTCCCCTGGGCAGTGGCATTCGGCAAGCTCGGCGCGGCCGGCTTCTGGTCGATGCTGGTGTTCCTGGCCGTGCTGACGGTCGGGTTTGCCTACGAATGGAAGAAAGGCGCGCTTGAATGGGATTGAGCCCGACCACGTCCTCGACCGGTCCGGTGATCGCACCGGCCCCGAAGGGCATTCTCGATCCCGCGACCGGCAGGCCGATCGGTGCCAACGACCCGTATTTCCTCGAGGTCAGGCACGAGCTGTCGGACAAGGGATTCTTCGTTGCCACCGCTGACGATCTCATCACCTGGGCCCGCACCGGCTCCCTGATGTGGATGACGTTCGGCCTGGCCTGCTGCGCCGTCGAGATGATGCAGGTCTCGATGCCGCGCTACGACGTCGAGCGCTTCGGCTTCGCGCCGCGCGCCTCGCCGCGCCAGTCGGACGTGATGATCGTCGCCGGCACCCTGACCAACAAGATGGCGCCGGCGCTGCGCAAGGTCTACGACCAGATGCCGGAGCCGCGCTACGTCATCTCGATGGGGTCGTGCGCCAATGGCGGCGGCTACTATCACTATTCCTATTCGGTGGTCCGCGGCTGCGACCGCATCGTTCCCATTGATATCTATGTGCCCGGCTGTCCGCCGACCGCGGAAGCGCTGCTGTACGGTGTTCTGCTGCTGCAGAAGAAGATCCGGCGCACCGGCACCATCGAACGCTGAAGGTTTTTTCGTTATGGACGACGGCAGGCTCGACGCCCTTGGGCAGACGATCGTGAGCGCGCTTCCGGGCGCGGCGATCGGCCATTCGGTCGCTTTCAATCAGCTCACGGTGAGCGTGGAGCCGGGTCGGATCGTCGAGGTTGTGAAGTATCTGCGTGATGATCCGGCTCTCCGGTTCGTCAACATCACCGACATCACCGCGGTAGACTACCCGGAGCGCGCCAAGCGCTTCGACGTCGTCTACCATTTCCTGTCTCCGACCCTGAACGCACGCATCCGGCTCAAGGCCGAGGCCGACGAGACGACGCAGGTGCCGTCGCTGATCGACGTCTTCCCGGGGGCGGATTGGTTCGAGCGCGAGGCCTATGACCTCTACGGCGTGATCTTCGTCGGTCACCCCGACATGCGCCGCCTGCTGACGGATTACGGCTTCGACGGCCACCCGCTGCGCAAGGACTTCCCCACCACCGGCTTCGTCGAGGTGCGCTACGACGACCAGGAGAAGCGGGTGATCTACGAGCCTGTCAGGCTCAACCAGGAATTCCGCAAGTTCGATTTCCTGTCGCCCTGGGAAGGCGCGGACTATCCGCTGCCCGGCGACGAGAAAGCGACGAAGTGAGTGGGAGCGCGAGCATGAACGAGCAGAGCCCGGCACTCCGCAACTTCACGATCAACTTTGGCCCGCAGCATCCGGCGGCGCACGGTGTGCTGCGCCTTGTGCTGGAGCTGGACGGTGAGGTGGTCGAGCGCGTCGATCCGCATATCGGCCTTCTGCATCGCGGCACCGAGAAGCTGATCGAGACCAAGACCTACATGCAGGCGATGCCCTATTTCGATCGGCTCGACTACGTCGCGCCGATGAACCAGGAGCATGCCTTCTGCCTCGCCGCCGAGCGCCTGCTCGGCATCGAGGTGCCGCGCCGCGGCCAACTGATCCGCGTGCTCTACTCCGAGATCGGACGGCTGCTGTCGCATTTGCTCAACGTCACCACCCAGGCGATGGACGTCGGCGCGCTGACCCCGCCGCTGTGGGGCTTCGAGGAGCGCGAGAAGCTGATGGTGTTCTATGAGCGGGCCTCCGGCTCGCGCATGCACGCCAACTACTTCCGCATCGGTGGCGTCCACCAGGACCTGCCGCCGAAGCTGATCGACGACATCGACGCATTCTGCGATCCGTTCCTGAAGGTGGTCGACGATCTCGACCGGCTTCTCACCGGCAACCGCATCTTCAAGCAGCGTAACGTCGACATCGGCGTCGTGACCCTGAAGCAGGCCTGGGAGTGGGGCTTCTCCGGCGTGATGGTGCGCGGCTCGGGCGCGGCCTGGGACCTGCGCAAGTCGCAGCCCTACGATGTCTATGCCGAGATGGAGTTCGACGTTCCGATCGGCAAGAACGGCGACTGCTACGACCGCTATCTGATCCGCATGGAAGAGATGCGCCAGTCGGTGCGTATCATGAAGCAGTGCATCCAGAAGCTGCGCGCACCGGACGGGCAGGGCCCGGTGATGATCACCGACAACAAGATCGCGCCGCCGCGCCGCGGTGAGATGAAGCGCTCGATGGAAGCGCTGATCCACCACTTCAAGCTCTATACCGAGGGCGTGCACGTCCCCGCGGGTGAGATCTATGCGGCGGTCGAGGCGCCGAAGGGCGAGTTCGGCGTCTATCTTGTCGCCGACGGCACCAACAAGCCCTACAAGTGCAAGATCCGCGCGCCGGGCTTCGCGCATCTGCAGGCGATGGATTTCATCTGCCGCGGCCATCTGCTCGCCGACGTCTCGGCCATTCTCGGCTCGCTCGACATCGTGTTCGGAGAGGTGGACCGCTGATGGGCCATGCGCCGATCCAGTTCGATCGTGCTTCCGGAGCGCTCGAAGGAGCGAACCTCTGGGAGCGCACGGCTGCATTGGCGTTGTCGACCGGCTCGAAGATTTCCTCGCATTTCTCGCATCGCGGCTACAATCGCTGCGCCAACCTGCTGCGCTTGGCGCTGCCCGAGCGCGACATCGCGGTGAAGCTCAACCCGGACGCCGTGTTCGAGTTCCCCTATGGCGACGGCTACTGGAGCAAGCTTCTCAACCGCGACTATCACTATGAGGACGAGCTCGAGCTCCTGTTCCTCGGCACTGTCGATGTCGACTACACCTTCATCGATGGCGGGGCCAATTACGGCTACTGGTCGGTGCTGGTGTCGAGCACGCCCTACGGCTCGCACAAGGCGATCGCGATCGAGCCGTCCTCGGCGAACTTCGCCAAGCTTGCGAACAATGCGCAGATCAACGGCGGCCGCTTCGAAGTGATGAAGTGCGCCATCGGCGAACGCCGCGGCGTCGCGCATCTCACCGGTACCAAGCACGAGGCCTTCAGTATCGCCGGCGACAGCGCTGGCGGTGAGCAGGTGCCGGTGATGGCGCTGGATGACCTCATCGACGACGGCAACGTCGCCGCTTCCGGCAAGTACCTGATCAAGCTCGACGTCGAGGGCGTCGAGATCGAGGCGATCAAGGGTGGGGCGCGGCTGCTTGCGACCGACAGCATGGTCCTGTGCGAGGAGCACGGCCAGGATCGCAATCATACGGTGTCGCGCTACATCCTCGATGAAACGCCGATGCAACTGATGGTCTACGACCCCGCGAGCGGCCGCTTCGAGATCGTGACCGAGCTGTCGATCCTCGACCGCATCAAGGCGTCCGCTCACGTCGGCTATAACGTGTTCGGAACTGCAAGTGCCTTCTGGCAGAATCGCGTCGCAGCGCTCAATGCAAGTGCCGCGCGCCGCATGCAATGAAAGACTGAAGAGCCATGTCCGTCCGCCGTCTTGCCCCGAAGGAAGTCCAGCCCGCGAGCTTTGCGTTCACGGAGGAAAACCTCGCCTTCGCCAAGGCTCAGATCGCGAAATACCCGGAAGGCCGGCAGGCCTCGGCGGTGATCGCGATCCTGTGGCGCGCCCAGGAGCAGAACGAGGGCTGGGTGTCCGAAGCTGCGATCCGCGTCGTCGCCGACATGCTAGGCATGCCCTACATCCGCGTGCTCGAGGTCGCGACTTTCTACACCATGTTCCAGCTGCAGCCGGTCGGCAAGAAGGCCCACGTCCAGGTCTGCGGCACGACGCCATGCCGGCTGCGCGGCGCCGAGGAGCTGATCGAGGTCTGCAAGCACCGTATTCATCACGACCCCTTCCATCTGTCGAAGGATGGCGACTTCAGCTGGGAAGAGGTCGAGTGCCTGGGCGCCTGCGTGAATGCGCCGATGGTGCAGGTCTGGAAGGACACGTATGAGGACCTGACGCCGGAGAGCTTCGGCAAGGTGCTCGACGGCTTCGCGACCGGCAACCTGCCGACGCCTGGTCCGCAGAACGGCCGCCAGTTCTCGGCGCCCGCCGGCGGTCCGACCACGTTGAAGGAAAAGACATGAGCCGCAAGCGCACCCGCGTTGCGGCCCTGAGCCAAGAGGGCGCCGCGATGAAGAACTGGCGCTACGTGGCGCTGCATACGCTCGCGGCCGCCGCTTTCATTTTCGTGCTGCAGCGGTTCGCGCTCAACGCGACGCTGGAGTCCAGTCTGCTGTGGGCGCTGGTGTTCGGCGGCTGCGCCGCCTTCATCGCCACCATGCAGTCGAACCGCTGACATCCGAGGAAGCCGTCTGATCATGCTCGACGACAAGGACCGCATCTTCACCAACCTCTATGGCCTGCACGATTGGGGCCTTGAAGGCGCACGCCGGCGCGGCAGCTGGGACGGCACCAAGGCGCTGATCGAGAAGGGCCGCGACTGGATCATCAACGAGATGAAGGCGTCGGGCCTGCGCGGCCGCGGCGGCGCCGGCTTCCCGACCGGCCTGAAATGGTCGTTCATGCCGAAGGAATCGACCGACGGCCGGCCGAGCTATCTCGTGGTCAACGCCGACGAGTCCGAGCCCGGCACCTGCAAGGATCGCGAGATCATGCGGCATGATCCGCATCATCTCGTCGAGGGCTGTCTGCTCGCCAGCTTCGCGATGAATGCGCATGCCTGCTACATCTATGTGCGCGGCGAGTTCATCCGCGAGCGCGAGCGGCTGCAGGCGGCGATCGATCAGGCCTATGAGGCCAACCTGATCGGCAAGAACAACATCCATGGCTGGCCGTTCGATGTCTACGTCGCCCACGGCGCCGGCGCCTATATCTGCGGCGAGGAGACCGCGCTGCTGGAGAGCCTCGAGGGCAAGAAGGGCCAGCCGCGGCTGAAGCCGCCATTCCCGGCCAATGTCGGCCTCTATGGCTGCCCGACCACGGTCAACAACGTCGAGTCGATCGCGGTGGCGCCGACCATCCTGCGCCGCGGTGCGGCGTGGTTTGCCGGCATCGGCCGTCCGAACAATGTCGGCACAAAACTGTTCTGCATCTCCGGTCACGTCGAGCGGCCCTGCAACGTCGAAGAGGCGATGGGCATCCCGTTCCGCGAGCTGATCGAGAAGCATTGCGGCGGCATCCGTGGCGGCTGGGACAATCTGAAGGCGGTGATTCCGGGCGGCTCGTCGGTGCGCATGGTGCCGGCCGATCAGATCATCGACACGCCGATGGATTTCGACAGCCTGTCGAAGCTGCGCTCCGGCCTCGGCACCGCGGCCGTGATCGTGATGGACAAATCGACCGACCTGATCCGGGCGATCGCGCGCATCTCCTATTTCTACAAGCATGAGAGCTGCGGCCAGTGCACGCCGTGCCGCGAGGGCACCGGCTGGATGTGGCGCGTGCTGACCCGCATGGCCGAGGGCCGGGCGCACAAGCGCGAGATCGACATGCTGCTCGAGGTCACCAAGCAGATCGAAGGGCATACGATCTGCGCGCTCGGTGACGCCGCGGCGTGGCCGATCCAGGGCCTGATCACGCATTTCCGTCACGAGATCGAAGCGCGGATCGACCAGTATTCGCACAAGGCCGATGTCGACGACGTCGGCGTGCGCGATCCCGCGCACATGGTGGCGGCGGAGTAGGCGATGGCAGGCCAACCTGCCAGCAAGGTTTTCCTTCGCGCCTGTCGCGCCTTTCCGGTGCGCGACGGCGCGGTGGCTCGTGGTTTGAGAGAGATGTGAGGCAATGACCAAGATCATCATCGATGGCAAAGAGATCGATGTGCCGCCGGAGTACACGCTGCTGCAGGCGTGCGAGGCGGCAGGCGCCGAGATCCCGCGCTTCTGCTATCATGAGCGGCTGTCGATCGCCGGCAACTGCCGGATGTGCCTCGTCGAGGTGAAGGGCGGACCGAAACCGGTCGCGAGCTGCGCCTGGGGCGTGCGCGATTGCCGGCCGGGCCCGAAGGGCGAGCCGCCGGAAATTTCGACCCGGTCGCCGATGGTCAAGAAGGCACGCGAAGGCGTGATGGAATTCCTTCTGATCAACCATCCGCTCGACTGCCCGATCTGCGACCAGGGCGGCGAGTGCGACCTGCAAGACCAGGCGATGGGCTATGGTGTCGACACCAGCCGCTTCGCCGAGAACAAGCGCGCGGTCGAGGACAAGTATCTCGGCGCGCTGGTCAAGACCTCGATGAACCGCTGCATCCAGTGCACGCGCTGCGTCCGCTTCTCGGCGGAGGTCTGCGGCGTGCCGGAGATGGGCGCGATCGGCCGTGGCGAGGACATGGAGATCACGACCTATCTCGAGCAGGCGCTGAGCTCGGAGCTGCAGGGCAATCTGGTCGATATCTGCCCGGTCGGTGCGCTGACCTCGAAGCCCTACGCCTTCGCCGCACGCCCTTGGGAGCTCGGCAAGACGCAGTCGATCGACGTCATGGATGGGCTCGGCTCGGCGATCCGGGTCGACACCCGCGGCCGCGAGGTGATGCGCATCCTGCCGCGCATCAACGATGCCGTGAACGAGGAGTGGATCTCCGACAAGACGCGTCATGTCGTCGACGGCCTGCGCACGCAGCGGCTTGACCGTCCTTATGTTCGCGAGGATGGCAAGCTCCGCGCTGCATCCTGGCCGGAAGCGTTCAAGGCGATCGCGACCAAGCTGTCGCGCATCGATGGCAAGCGCGTCGGCGCCATCGCCGGCGATCTCGCCGCAGTCGAGGAGATGTACGCGCTCAAGGATCTGCTCGCCAAACTCGGCTCGACCAACGTCGCGGTGCAGGGCGGTGACAGCTTCGATGCCAAGCTCGGCCGTGCGTCCTACCTGTTCAATCCGACCATCGCCGGCATCGAGCAGGCCGACGCGATCCTGATCGTCGGTGCCAATCCGCGCAAGGAAGCGGCTGTGCTCAACGCCCGCATCCGCAAGCGTTGGCGCTCCGGTCAGCTCAAGGTCGGCGTCGTCGGTCCCAAGGCCGATCTGACCTATGCGTACGAGCACATCGGCGCTGGCACCGACTCCCTGAGCGACGTCGCTGCCGGCAAGCATTCGTTCGCGACCACCTTCCGTAACGCCAAGAACCCGATCGTGCTGGTCGGCGCCGGCGCCGCAGCGCGCCACGACGGTGCGGCGATCCTGTCGCTGGCCGCCAAGATCGCGATGGACGTCAACGCCGTGCGCGACGACTGGAACGGTTTTGCCGTGCTGCACAATACGGCATCGCGGGTCGGCGCCCTCGACATCGGCTTCAACGGCACCGGCCTCACGGCCGCGCAGATGACGACGTTCGGTACCATGGACGTGATGGTCCTGCTCGGCGCCGACGAGGTCGAGGTGCCCGAGGGCGTGTTCGTCGTCTACATCGGCACCCACGGCGACCGTGGCGCGCATCGCGCCGACGTGATCCTGCCGGGCGCAGCCTACACCGAGAAGTCCGGCCTCTACGTCAACACCGAGGGCCGGGTTCAGGTCGCCGGCCGCGCCTCGTTCCCGCCGGGCGAGGCGCGCGAGGACTGGGCGATCATCCGCGCGCTGTCCGACGTGCTCGGCAAGAAGCTTGGCTACGACTCGCTGGCCGCTCTGCGCGCTGCGATCATCAAGGCCGTGCCGCATCTTGGCCGCATCGACCAGATCGAGGCGGGCAAGATCGCCGACATCAAGACCCTGGCGGGCAAGGGCGGCAACCTCGAGAAGGCGCCGTTCAAGCCGCTGATCGACGACTTCTATCTCACCAACCCGATCGCGCGCGCATCGGCGGTCATGGCGGAATGCTCCCGCCTGGCTTCCGGGCAGATGCTGACGGCAGCGGAGTGAGCGTGACCTGATGGCTGATTTCTTTGCAAGCTCGTTCTGGACCGGCTTCCTCTGGCCGCTGATCGTCATGGTCGCGCAGAGCGTCCTGCTCCTCGTCGTCCTGCTGGTCGCGATTGCCTACATCCTGCTGGCCGACCGCAAGATCTGGGCGGCGGTGCAGATCCGCCGGGGTCCCAATGTGGTCGGGCCCTGGGGCCTGTTTCAGTCCTTCGCGGACCTGCTGAAGTTCGTGCTCAAGGAGCCGATCATTCCGGCCGGCGCCAACAAGGGCGTGTTCCTGCTGGCGCCGCTGGTCTCCTGCGTGCTGGCGCTGGCGGCCTGGGCGGTGATCCCGACCAATCTCGGCTGGGCGATCGCCGACATCAATGTCGGCATCCTCTTCATCTTCGCGATCTCGTCGCTGTCGATCTACGGCATCATCATGGCCGGCTGGTCGTCGAACTCGAAGTACCCGTTCCTGGCGGCGCTGCGTTCGGCGGCACAGATGGTGTCCTACGAGGTCTCGATCGGCTTCGTCATCATCACCGTGCTGCTCTGCGCCGGCACCCTGAACCTCTCGGCGGTGGTCGAGGCGCAGCATGCGCGCGGTCTCGCCAGCCTGATCGGCCTGCCGCAGTTGACGATCCTGAACTGGTACGTCTGGCCGCTGTTCCCGATGTTCGTCGTGTTCTACGTCTCGGCGCTGGCCGAGACCAACCGTCCGCCGTTCGATCTGGTGGAGGCGGAATCGGAGCTCGTCGCCGGCTTCATGGTGGAATACGGCTCGACGCCGTACCTGCTGTTCATGCTCGGCGAGTATGTCGCGATCACCACGATGTGCGCGCTGGCGACGATCCTGTTTCTGGGCGGCTGGCTGCCGCCGATCGACCTGCCGCCGTTCAACTGGGTGCCGGGCGTCATCTGGTTCTCGCTCAAGCTGTTCTTCATGTTCTTCCTGATCGCGATGGCGAAAGCGATCGTGCCGCGTTACCGCTACGACCAGTTGATGCGTCTTGGCTGGAAAGTGTTCCTGCCGCTGTCGCTGGCCATGGTGGTGATCGTCGCGGGCGTGCTGCACTTCGCCGGCATCGCGCCGAAATGAGGCTGTCATGAACATTTCCGCCACCGCACGGTCGCTGCTGCTGCAGGAGTTCGTCTCCGCGTTCTTCCTCGCGATGCGTTACTTCTTTCAGCCCAAGCCGACCCTGAACTATCCGTTCGAGAAGGGCCCGATCTCGCCGCGCTTCCGCGGCGAGCACGCGCTGCGCCGCTATCCCAATGGCGAGGAGCGCTGCATTGCCTGCAAGCTCTGCGAGGCCGTCTGCCCTGCGCAGGCGATTACCATCGAGGCCGGCCCGCGTCGCAACGACGGCACCCGCCGCACGGTGCGCTACGACATCGACATGGTGAAGTGCATCTATTGCGGCCTCTGCCAGGAGGCTTGTCCTGTGGATGCCATCGTCGAGGGACCGAACTTCGAGTTCGCGACCGAGACCCGCGAGGAGCTCTACTATGACAAGGCCAAGCTGCTCGCGAACGGCGACCGCTGGGAGCGCGAGATCTCCAAAGCCATCGCGCTCGACGCGCCGTACCGCTGAGGCCGTCCGATGATCCTTCCTGCGCTCTTCTTCTATCTCTTCGCGGCGGTCTGCGTAGCCTCGGCCGTGATGGTGATCGTCTCCAAGAACCCCGTTCATTCGGTGCTCTATCTGATCCTCGCCTTCGTCAACGCCTCCGGCCTGTTCGTGCTGATGGGAGCCGAATTCCTGGCGATGATCCTGGTCGTCGTCTATGTCGGCGCGGTCGCGGTGCTGTTCCTGTTCGTGATCATGATGCTCGACGTCGACTTCACGGAGCTCCGCGAGGGCTTCCTGCAGTACATGCCGATTGGCCTCGTCATCGGCGGCATCTTCCTGTTCGAGCTGCTGCTGACCGTGTCGTATTGGGTCATCAACCCGACGGCGCCGAAGGCGATCACCGCGGCGATCCCGACCAACGTCACCAACACCGAGGCGCTCGGCCTCGTGCTCTATACGAAATACATCCATTACTTCCAGCTGTCGGGCATGATCCTGCTGGTGGCGATGATCGGCGCGATCGTGCTGACCCTGCGCCACAAGGCGAGCGTCAAGCGCCAGGACATCAACGTCCAGAACGCGCGCACGCCCGAGATGGCGATGGCCGTCCGCAAGGTTGCGGTCGGGCAGGGGCTGCAGGATACGGACGCCGCGGAGTGGGTGAAATGACCATCGGACTGGGACATTACCTCGCCGTCGCCGCGATGCTGTTCACGCTCGGCATCCTCGGCATCTTCCTGAACCGCAAGAACATCATCGTCATCCTGATGTCGATCGAGCTGATCCTGCTCGCGGTGAACATCAACCTGGTGGCGTTCTCCACCTTCCTCGGCGACATCGTCGGGCAGGTGTTCGCGCTGCTGGTTCTGACCGTTGCGGCGGCGGAAGCCGCGATCGGCCTCGCCGTGCTGGTGGTCTACTTCCGCAACCGCGGCTCGATTGCGGTTGAAGACGTCAATCTGATGAAGGGCTAAGGGCGCATGATCCGCACAGATGGGGGCCGGCTTGCCGGCAAGGTCATGCGTAAGGGGACGGGCGAATGATCCAGGCCATTGTCTTTCTGCCGCTGCTCGGCGCGATCCTGGCCGGCCTGATCGCGCTGCTGGGGGCGCATGGACGCCATCCGAGCGGCGATGTGGTCGAGCATCATCACGACGACGGCCATCACGACGACGGCCATCACCACGGCGCCGCCGACGCGCAGGCACATGACGATCGCGGTCATGGGCACGATGACCATCATGTCGCCGAGCCGCCCGCGGCCGGCACCTGGGCCGCGCAGGTGATCACGACGGCGCTGTTGTTCGTGTCGGCCGGCCTATCCTGGGCGATGCTGATCAGCGTCGGCTTCATGCATCATGAGGCCGGGGTCAAGGAGCTGCTGCCCTGGATCAATTCCGGCGAGCTGCAGGTCTCCTGGGCGCTGCGCGTCGATACGCTGACGGCGGTGATGCTCGTCGTCGTGACCAGCGTGTCCTCGCTCGTGCATCTCTATTCGATCGGCTACATGGATGAGGATCCGAACCGTCCGCGCTTCTTCGCCTATCTCAGCCTGTTCACCTTCGCGATGCTGATGCTGGTGACGGCGAACAACCTCGTGCAGCTGTTCTTCGGCTGGGAGGGCGTCGGTCTCGCCAGCTACCTGCTGATCGGCTTCTGGTTCCAGAAGCCGTCGGCCAACGCTGCCGCGATCAAGGCCTTCGTCGTCAACCGCGTCGGCGATTTCGGCTTCGCGCTCGGCATCTTCGCCGTGTTCCTGCTGGCGAAGTCGACCGACTTCGAGACCATCTTCAACGCCGCGCCGAGCTTCGCGGGCAAGACCATCAACTTCCTCGGCTGGAATGCCGACGCGCTGACCCTGACCTGCCTGCTGCTGTTCATGGGCGCGATGGGCAAGTCGGCCCAGTTCCTGCTGCACACCTGGTTGCCGGACGCGATGGAAGGTCCGACCCCGGTCTCGGCGCTGATCCACGCCGCGACCATGGTCACCGCCGGCGTGTTCATGGTGGCGCGCCTGTCGCCGCTGTTCGAGCTCGCGCCCAATGCGCAGGCCGTGGTGATGTTCTTCGGCGCCACAACCGCGTTCTTCGCCGCGACCGTCGGCCTCGTGCAGAACGACATCAAGCGCATCGTCGCGTACTCGACCTGCTCACAGCTCGGCTACATGTTCGTGGCGATGGGAGCAGGGGCCTACTCGGTCGGCATGTTCCACCTGTTCACGCACGCCTTCTTCAAGGCGTTGCTGTTCTTAGGGTCAGGCTCGGTGATCTACGCGATGCACCACGAGCAGGACATCCGCAACATGGGCGGCCTGTGGCGCAAGATCCCGTACACCTTCGCGGTGATGACGGTCGGCACGCTGGCGTTGACCGGCTTCCCCGGCTTCGCAGGCTTCTTCTCCAAGGATGCGATCATCGAGGCTGCGTACGCCGCACACAATCCGTTTGCGACCTACGCGTATTTCCTCACCATTGTCGCCGCCGGCCTGACCTCGTTCTATTCCTGGCGCCTGGTGTTCAAGACATTCTTCGGTACGCCGCACGACCAGCACCACTACGATGCCGCACATGAGAGCCCGATCTGGATGCTGATCCCGATCGGCGTGCTCGCGGCAGGCTCGATCCTGGCCGGCCTCCCGTTCAAGGGCGTGTTCACCGATCCCCATGGTGTCGAGCACTTCTTCGGCGAGTCGCTGAAGATGAACCCGCACATCCTGGAGGACATGGAGCATATGCCGTTCTGGCTCGCTCAACTGCCGTTCATCATGATGGTGCTGGGCTTTGCGGTCTCCTACTTCTTCTACATTAGTCGTCCGGACATCCCGGAGGAGCTGGCGGCCCAGCAGCCGCTGCTCTACAAGTTCCTGCTCAACAAGTGGTACTTCGACGAGCTGTATGACGTGATCTTCGTCCGTCCTGCGAAGTGGCTCGGCCGCTTCCTCTGGAAGAAGGGCGACGGCTTCGTCATCGACGGGTTCGGTCCGGATGGTGTCTCGGCGCGGGTGCTCGACATCACGCGCAACGTCGTCAAGATCCAGACCGGATATCTCTATCATTATGCCTTTGCCATGCTGATCGGCGTCGCCGGCCTGATCACTTGGTTCATGTTCATGGGGGGCCAGCAATGACCACCTGGCCAATTCTCTCTGTCGTCACCTTCCTGCCCATCGTCGGCGCGCTGCTGATCTATCTGGTGCGCGGCGACGACGAGGCGGCCCGGCGCAACGCGCGCTGGATCGCGCTGTGGACCACGCTGATCACCTTCGCGGTGTCGGTGATCCTGGTGCTGCGCTTCGATCCGGCACAGACCGACTTCCAATTCGTCGAGAAGTCGAACTGGCTGGCGGCCGGCATCAGCTATCACATGGGCGTCGACGGCATCTCGCTGCCGTTCGTAATCCTGACCACCGCTTTGATGCCGTTCTGCATCATCGCGAGCTGGAAGTCGGTCACCAACCGGCTGCGCGAATACATGATGGCGTTCCTGATCCTGGAAACGCTGATGGTTGGCACGTTCTCCGCGCTCGACCTCGTGCTGTTCTATCTGTTCTTCGAGGGCGGGCTGATCCCGATGTTCCTGATCATCGGGGTCTGGGGCGGTCCGCGCCGGGTCTACGCCTCGTTCAAGTTCTTTCTCTACACGCTGCTTGGCTCGGTGCTGATGCTGCTCGCCATCATGGCGCTGTACTGGAACGCCGGCACCACCGACATTCCGACCTTGATGCATACGGCGGTGCCGCGCTCCTTGCAGACCTGGGCATGGCTTGCCTTCTTCGCCTCCTTCGCGGTGAAGATGCCGATGTGGCCGGTTCACACCTGGCTGCCGGATGCGCACGTCGAGGCGCCCACCGCGGGCTCGGTGATTCTCGCCGCGATCCTGCTGAAGATGGGCGGCTACGGCTTCCTGCGCTTCTCGCTGCCGATGTTTCCGCTGGCGTCGCACGACTTCGCGCCGCTGGTCTTTACGCTCTCCGTGATCGCGATCATCTACACCTCGCTGGTCGCGCTGATGCAGGAGGACATCAAGAAGCTCATTGCCTATTCGTCGGTGGCGCATATGGGCTTCGTCACGATGGGCATCTTCGCCGGCACCATGCAGGGCGTGGCCGGGGGCGTGTTCCAGATGATCTCCCACGGCATCGTCTCGGGCGCGCTGTTCCTCTGCGTCGGTATCGTCTACGACCGGATGCACACCCGCGAGATCGCGGCCTATGGCGGCCTCGTCAACCGGATGCCGGTCTATGCGCTGGTGTTCATGGTGTTCACCATGGCCAATGTCGGCCTGCCCGGCACCTCCGGCTTCGTCGGCGAGTTCATGACCCTGCTCGGCACTTTCAAGGTGTCGATCCCGACCGCGTTCTTCGCGACCTTCGGCGTCATCCTCTCGGCGGCCTACGCGCTGTGGCTCTACCGCAAGGTGGTGTTCGGTGCGCTGACCAAGCCGTCGCTGGCCAGCATCAAGGATCTCACCCTGCGTGAGGGCGTGATCCTGTTTCCGCTGGTGGCGCTGACCATCCTGTTCGGCGTTTATCCGAAGCCGATCCTCGATATGTCGGCGGCGTCGGTGCAGCAGCTCGTCAACAACTACAATACCGCCGTGACGGCCGTGAAGGCCGCCGCGCTGCTCCAATGATGAGACCTTGAGGGGTCGGGACACAGACGATGATCGAGAATCTTGGGCCTCAGCTTTGGGTGGTGTTGCCGGAGCTGCTGTTGGCCGTGGGGGCCATGGCGCTGTTGATGCTGGGCGCGTTTCGCGGACAGGGGACGACGGGGCTCGTCACCTGGCTGGCGGTCGCTCTGCTGATCGTGGTCGGCATCCTGGTGCTCAGGCAGCCGGGCGGCCAGGCGTTCGGCGGCAGCTTCATCGCTGACAGCTACGCGCGCTTCCTGAAGATCCTGGCGCTGATCGGCTCGATCGCGACGCTGATCATGTCGGTCGAATTCCTGTCGGCGCCGGACCGCCGCATCTTCGAATATGCGATCCTGGTGCTGCTCTCGACCTTGGGCATGCTGGTGCTGATCTCGGCCGGCGACCTGATCACGCTCTACCTCGGTCTCGAGCTGATGTCGCTCGCGCTCTACGTTGTCGCGGCCAGCCATCGCGACAACGTCAAGTCGACAGAGGCCGGCCTGAAGTATTTCGTGCTGGGCGCGCTATCCTCCGGCATGCTGCTGTACGGCGCATCGCTGATCTACGGCTTTACCGGAACGGTCAGCTTTGCCGGGATCGCGGCGGCGACGAAGGCCGGCAGCGTCGGCATCATTTTCGGCCTCGTCTTCCTGTTCGCCGGCCTGTGCTTCAAGGTGTCTGCGGTGCCGTTCCACATGTGGACGCCGGACGTCTATGAAGGCGCGCCGACCCCGGTGACGGCGTTCTTCGCCTCGGCTCCGAAGGTCGCCGCTCTCGCCGTGTTTGCGCGCGTCGCGCTGACCGCGTTCCCCGGCATCACCTTCCAGTGGCAGCAGATCATCGTGTTCGTCTCGATCGCCTCGATGGCGCTCGGCTCGTTCGCCGCGATCGGCCAGACCAACATCAAGCGCCTGATGGCCTATTCGTCGATCGGCCACATGGGCTTCGCGCTGGTCGGTCTCGCCGCCGGTACGGTCGAGGGCGCGCAGGGCGTGCTGACCTACATCGCGATCTACGTCGCGATGACGCTCGGCTCCTTCGCCGTGATCATGGCGATCAAGCGCAACGGCCAATCGTTCGAGAAGATCAGCGATTTTTCGGGACTTTCGCGCACCAATCCGCTGCTCGCCTTCTTCTTCGCGATGCTGCTGTTCTCGCTGGCCGGCGTTCCTCCGCTCGCGGGCTTCTTCGCCAAATGGTACGTGTTCGTCGCCGCGATCAAGGGCGGGCTGTTTACACTGTCGGTGATCGGCGTCCTTACCAGCGTGGTCGGCGCCTACTATTATCTGCTGATCGTCAAGACGATGTATTTCGACGAGCCGCTGCCTACGCTCGATCCCGTCAGGATCGAGCTGCGCACCGTGCTCGCGATCTCCGGCATCTTCAACATCCTGTTCTTCGCCTATCCCGGCCCGCTCGTCAGCGCGGCGGCGGCCGCGGCGAAATCGCTGTTCTAGATGACGTTTGCGCTAGGGTCCCAGGCCGCCAAGGCTGGCTACGGACTCGTCACGTTCGACCAGACCGGCTCGACCAATGTCGAGGCGCTGAAGTCAGCCCGAGAGGGCGGCAGGGCGCCATGCTGGTTCGTCACATCGGAGCAGACGGCCGGGCGCGGCCGGCGCCAGCGTCCGTGGATCGCCCCGCGTGGCAATCTGGCCTCGAGCGTGCTGGAAGTGCTGAACGTGGCTCCTGCGATCGCAGCCACACTCGGCTTTGCCGCAGGCCTCTCCATCGAGAGCGCGTTGCGCCAGGTGAGCATCGAGGCTGCGCTGCGGTCCGGAGCACACGCGTCATTTGCGCTGAAATGGCCGAACGACGTTCTCGCTGACGGCCGCAAGATCGTCGGCATGCTGCTCGAGGCGGAGCAGGTGGCTGGCGGATTGGCGGTGGTCGCCGGCATTGGAACCAACGTGGTGGCGGCGCCGCTGGATACCCCGACACCGGCGGTATCGTTGGCGGACCTCGGAATCCAGGTGACCGCCGAGGATCTGTTCTCGGCGCTGTCGGATGCCTGGGTCGAATATTTCGGCATCTGGAACGAGGGGCGGGGCTTCGGTGATATCCGCAGGCTCTGGCTGGAGCGGGCGGCAGGCCTCGGCCAGCCGGTCGCCATCAGGTCCGGACATGCTATCATCGAGGGGATTTTCGACACGATCGACGAACAGGGTTGTATGCTGGTGCGGACCGCGGAGGGACGATTGGAGCCGATCACGGCCGGTGATGTTCATTTCGGCTCGGTCGCATCCAAAGGAGCGGTCTAGATGGCACGTCCCGACGAACTGACATTTGCGCCGCTCGGAGGTGTCGGCGAGATCGGCATGAACCTGTCGATCTACGGGCTCGGCAATCGCCACCAGCGCTCGTGGCTCGCGATCGATCTTGGCGTCTCCTTCGGCGATGAGGAGCATCTGCCGGGCATCGACTTGATCATGCCCGACGTCGCCTTCCTGGAGAAGGAGCGCAACAACCTGGTCGGCCTCGTGCTGACCCACGCGCATGAGGACCATTTCGGCGCCATCATCGATCTGTGGCCGCGGCTGAAATGCCCGATCTACGCGACCAAGTTCAGCGCCGCGCTGTTCGAGGCCAAGTGCGAGGCTGAGCGCCTCCCGGCCAAGATCCCGGTCAAGGTGATCCCCTCCGGCGGCCGCGTCGACATAGGTCCTTTCAACGTCGAGTTCATTCCGGTCGCGCATTCGATCCCTGAATCGCACGCGCTGGCGATCCACACCGAGGTCGGAACCGTCCTGCACACCGGTGACTGGAAGATCGATCCGACGCCGGTGTTGGGCGCGCCGACGGATGAGAAGCGGCTGCGCGAGCTCGGCGACGCCGGACTTCTCGCCTTGATCGGGGATTCCACCAACGCTGTGCGCGAGGGACGCTCGCCGTCGGAGGCCGAGGTTGCCAAGACGATTACGACCCTGGTCAAGGAGGCGCGCGGCCGCGTGGCCGTGACCACCTTCGCCTCCAACGTCGCGCGTATCCGCGCCGTCGCCGAAGCGGCGCGCGCGGCCGAGCGCGAGGTCGTCATCGTCGGCCGCGCCATGGAGCGCGTGGTCCAGGTCGCGCGCGAGACCGGTTATCTCGATGGCGTGCAGAACTTCCGCGGCATGGACCTCTACGGCCACTTTCCGGCCGACAAGGTGCTGGCGCTGTGCACGGGGAGCCAGGGCGAGCCGCGCGCCGCGCTCTCGCGCATCGCCAATGACGATCATCCGCTGGTCACCTTGAACAAGGGCGACACTGTCATCTTCTCGTCGCGCACCATCCCCGGCAACGAGAAGGCGGTCGGCGCCGTCATCAACGGGCTGGTGCAGCAGGGTATCGAGATCATCACCGACCGCAATCATCTGGTTCATGTCTCCGGCCATCCGCGCCGCGACGAGCTGCGCGACATGATCGCGTGGACGCGGCCGCAGCTCTTGATCCCCGTCCATGGCGAGGCGCTGCATCTGCACGAGCACGCGAGGCTGGCGCGCGCCTGCGGCGTGCCCAAGGTGATCACCTGTCGCAACGGCGATCTCGTCAAGCTCGGTCCCGGCGATCCCGGAATCATCGACCAGCTGCCGGCAGGGCGCCTCTACAAGGACGGCAGCATCGTCGAGGATTCGAAGTCGCGCGCCGTGGTCGAGCGTCGCAAGATGGCCTTTGCCGGCTGCATCTTCGTGGCGCTCGCCATCACCGAGAAGGGCGAGCTGGCCGACGATCCGGAAGTCGACATGGTCGGCATCCCCGAGAAGAATGCGGCGGGCGAGGAGATGGACGACATCGTCTTCGATGCTGTCGTCTCGACCTTCGAAGGTCTGCCGCGGGCGCGTCGGCGCGATCCGGACGCAGCGGCAGAATCCGTGCGGCGGGCGGTGCGTTCGGCGGTCAATGAGCAATGGGGCAAGAAGCCGATCTGTCTGGTTCACGTCCTGGAAGTCTGACGCAGGCCGATCAAACGGCGGTTCAAAAGAAAAGTGGAGGATGTCATGCTGGGCCGGCTCAACCACGTCGCCATCGCGGTCAAGGACGCCGAAAAGGCCGCCAAGATCTACGGCGCGGCGTTCGGCGCCGAGATATCCCCAGCCGTCCCGTTGCCTGAGCACGGCGTGATCACCGTGTTCGTGACCCTGCCCAATACCAAGATCGAGTTCATTCAGCCGCTGGGCGAAGCGTCGCCGATCGCGAAGTTTCTCGAGCGCAATGCGGATGGCGGCATCCATCACGTCTGCTACGAGGTGGCCGACATCATCGCCTCGCGCGACACGCTGATCAAGGAGGGCGCCCGCGTGCTCGGCGACGGCCAGCCGAAGATCGGCGCCCATGGCAAGCCGGTGCTGTTCCTGCATCCGAAGGATTTTTCCGGCGCGCTCGTCGAGATCGAGCAGGCCTGAGGCAGCGGGGCGATCATGGCCTATACGATCTCTACCTGGCTCGCGATCTACTTCGTGCTGTGGTGGGTCATGCTGTTCGTGACCCTGCCGTTCGGCGTGCGCAGCCAGCACGAGACGGGCGGCGGCTCGCCCGGCACCGATCCCGGGGCGCCGACCATCAGCCTGATGGGACGCCGCCTGATCTGGACGACGCTGCTGTCGGCGGTCGTGTTCGGCCTGGCACTCGTGGCCTATCAGGCCGGGTATCTCAGCATCGAGCGACTGTCGCGGCTGATGGGGATTCCGTTCTAGCTGCCGCTCGCATCGCACAACGTTCTCTCGAAGCCGATGCGCGGACGCGCGTCGGCTTTTTTGCTATAGGAGGTCAAAACAAGTTCGATAGGGAGGTTGCGCGTGACGACATCGGCCGAGGCCCGGAACGGGACGCCATCGGGCTATCGCATTCTGAACGAGACTGATCTTCGAAACTATCTCGCGGGGATCCCTTCAGTTGCAGGGCAACTCGGCGGACCGGCCGAGCGCTGGTCGATCACCGAGGTCGGCGATGGCAACCTCAATCTAGTCTTCATCGTCAAGGGATCGTCCGGCGGACTCGCGGTGAAGCAGGCGCTGCCTTACGTGCGGCTGGTCGGCGAGAGCTGGCCGCTGCCGCTGTCACGCGCCCACTATGAGCATCTGGCGCTGACGCATCAGAACCGCCTTGCCCCGGGCCTCGTGCCGGCCATCGTTCATCATGATCCGGCGCTGGCGCTGACGGCGATGGAGCTGCTGGAGCCGCACATCATCATGCGCAAGGGGCTGGTCGCGGGCACGATCTATCCGGCCTTCGTCGATCACATCACGACCTTCATGGCGCGGACGCTGTTCTTCTCGTCCGACCTCGCGCTCTCTGCCGCCGCGAAGAAGGAGGCGATCGCGAGCTTCGCCGGCAATCACGCGCTGTGCAAGATCACGGAGGACCTGATCTTCACCGATCCCTATCGGATCGCTGAGCAGAACCGCTGGACCTCACCATGGCTCGACGCGACCGCGGCCGACATTCGTGCCGATCTCGATCTTCATGTCGCGGTCTCCCGGCTGAAGCTGAAGTTCTTGTCGAGCGCCGAGGCGCTGATCCATGGTGACCTGCACACCGGATCGATCATGGTCACGGACACCGAGACCCGGGTGATCGATCCGGAATTCGCCTTCTACGGCCCGATGGGCTTCGACGTCGGTGCTGTCCTGGCCAACTTGTTGATGGCCTATTTTGCATCGGCCGGACACGAGCGCGCGCCCGGCGACAGGGCGGCATTCGAGAGCTGGGTGCTGATCACCGTGGACCAGGTGTGGAGCGCGTTCTCGGGCAAGTTCCTGGCGCTGTGGCGCAGCGAGGCCATCGGCGATGCCTATCCGCTCTCGCTGTTTCCCGGTGAAGCAGGAACTGCGCGGCTTGAGGCCGAACGTCAGGCCTTCATGGCGCGCCTGTTCCAGGATGCCGTCGGATTTGCAGCCGCGAAGATCATCCGTCGTATTCTCGGCCTGGCGCACAACATCGATTTCGAGCTGATCGAGGATGAGAAGCGGCGCGCGACCTGCGAGGCGCGGGCATTGCGCTTGGCCCGAACGCTGATGGTGGAGACGGCATCGTTCACGTCGATCGAGGTCGTGACACGCGCCGCGCGCGAGCTGCGTCACTGGCAGCCTGGTTTTTGATTCACGGGGTCAACGTCATTGCGAGGAGCAAAGCGACGAAGCAATCCAGAATCTTCGCAAGCCTCTGGAATGCTTCGCTTCGCTCGCAATGACGGAAACAGATGCGTAGGGTGGGCAAAGGCACGCGGCGACGGTCTGTCGTCGTTTGCACTGTCAGATCGCGCCGTGCCCACCATGTCTCACGTGCCACGTAGCTCGATGGTGGGCACGCGACCGCCCTACGACACACGCTCAATCCGCCGCCTTGGCGCGCAGCCGCTGCGCGTAGACGTTGATCACCAGCGCGGCGAGCAGGATCAGGCCGCGGATCAGAATCTTCAGGAAGCTGTCGATGTTGACGTGGTCGAGGCCGTTGTTGAGCACGCCGAGCACGAACAGGCCGACGATGGTGTTGCCGATGCCGCCGCGGCCGCCGAACAGGCTGGTGCCGCCGACCACGACGGCGGCGATCGAATCCAGCAGGTAGGTGTCGAACTCGTTCTGCTGCGCGCTGCCGAAATGCGCCACGCCGAGCATGCCGCCGATCCCCGAGCAGACGGCCGAGATCACCATGACGCTGCCGAGGATCAGCTTGACGTTCAGCCCCGAATATTCCGCCGCCTCGCGGTTGCCGCCGACCATGTAGACGTAGCGGCCGAACCGCGTGTAGGTCAGCACGAGGTGACCGAGCAACAGCATCAGGGCGGCCACGATCACGATCCAGGGCACGCCCGCGACGGAGCCGGAGCCGAGCGTCGTGATGATGGGCGGCACCTTGTAGGCGATCTGGCCGCGCACCAGCATGGCCGAAATGCCTGCGGCGATCTGCATCATCGCGAGCGTCATGATGAAGGAGGGAATGCCGATCACGGTCAGGCCGAAGGCGTTGACCACGCCAAGCAGCGCGCACAGCGCCAGCGCGAGCAGGATGGCGGCAAAGCCGGGCATCGGCAAATTGGCGATGTTGACGTAGGACTCCTGCAAGGTGAAATAGGCCACCGCGATGCCGGTCACGTTCGCGATGGCAGCGATCGACAGGTCGATCTCGGCGCACAGGATCACGAAGGTCAGTCCGACCGCGATGATGCCGGTCACCGACACCTGGGTCAGGATGTTGCCGACATTGTCGAGCGTGGCGAAGGATGGACTCGCGATTGCGAAGAACGCGGTGAGGAAGATCAGCGTCAGGAATGGCGCGATGTTGCGCATCTGCGAGCGCAGCAGCGCTGCGACCCCACCGGCGCGTCGTGGTTGCGCCTCCGGCATCGGAACGGTCTCGCCATGCGCCATGACAATCTCCCTACGCCGCCTCGAGCAGACGGTCTTTGCTGATGGTCTCGCCGGCGAATTCGCGCACGACCTCGCCGCGCTTGAGCACGATGACGCGATCGGCCAGTGACAGGACAGTCTCCGGCTCCGTCGAGAGCACGATGACGGCAATGCCCTGGTCGCGTAGTTTCCGCACGATCTGGATCACGTCACTCTTGGCGCCAACATCCATGCCGCGGGTCGGCTCGCACAGCACCAGGAGCCGGGGCGGGTGGCTGAGCCATTTGGCCAGCGCGACCTTCTGCTGGTTGCCGCCCGAGAGCAGGCCAAGGTCGATCTCGACGTCGGCGGGACGGATCTGCAACTGCTCGACCTGGCGCTTCGCAAGCGCGCGCTCGCGGGCCGGCTTCAGCAGCACCGCGTTGATGCGGTCGAGGATGCTGATCGAGACGTTCTTGTAGACGGGCTCCTGCAGGAACAGCATGTCGCGGCGGCTCTCGGGCACGAAGGCGATGCCGGCGCGGCGCGCATCCGCCGTGCTCTTGAAGCGGTTGCGCTCGCCCGAGACGCGCAGCTCGCCGGCGTCGGGCGCGAGCTTGCCGAATAGGATCCGCGCCAGCTCGAGCTGGCCGCAGCCCATGAAGCCGTAGATGCCGAGCACCTCTCCGGCATGCACCGAAAATGAGACGCGCTTCAAGTTGCGCGCCAGCGACAGGCCCGCGGCCTCGACCACCACCGGCTTGTCGGCCGGCGGCGCGGGCAGGGTGATGTCGTGGGTGTAGCTGTCCTCCAGCGCATCGCGGCCCTTGCCGATCATGGCCTCGATCAGCGCCGCCTTGCTGGTATCGGCCGCAGGTGTCTCCATGATCTTGCGACCGTTGCGGAAGACGGTCACCTCATCGGAGATGAGCAGAATGTCTTCGATGAAGTGCGAGATGAAGATGATTCCGGTGCCCTGCTCGCGTAGCGCGCGCAAGGTCGCGAACAGCCGTTCGACCTCGGGCGGTGACAGCGCCGAGGTCGGCTCGTCCAGGATGATGATGCGCGCGCCGGAGAACAGCACACGCGCGATCTCGATCAGTTGCTGCAGTCCGATCGGGAGATCGCCGAGCCGGCTCATCGGATCGGCGTCGATCCCGAGCTTCTTGAGCTGTTCGGCGGCCTCGCGCGCCATCCGGCGCCACTGCACGATACCGAGGGCATTGGTCGGCTGGTTGCCGAGAAACACGTTCTCGGCAACCGTGAGATCAGGTGCGACGCTGAGCTCCTGATGCACCATGGCGATGCCGGCCGCACGGGCGTCCCGCACGGAGTTGAAATGAACCTCGCGGCCGTCGAGCAGGAAACGGCCGGAGAAGCCGGTGTGCACGCCGGCGATGATCTTCATCAGCGTGCTCTTGCCGGCGCCGTTCTCCCCGACGAGACCATGGATCTCGCCGGGGCGAAGCGTGAAGTCGACGCCGCGCAACGCGGTGACGCCGCCGAACGACTTGGTGATGTCCTGCAATTCCAGAAGAGGCGGGCGGCTGTTCGACATGGGGAGGGACTTCAGATCAGGAAGTGATCCTCCATCCATTGCATGCCGGCGGCATTGGCCTTGGTCACGACGGGCCCATCGGTGATGACGTGCTTCGGAATGCCCTGGCCGCTCTTCTCGCCGGCGGTGACCGCGGCGACGCCTGCGACGATCGCGCCGCCATGAATACGGCAGGACGGATTGCGGACGGTCGCGAACATGCGGCCCTCGCTGACCGCCTGGATCGCCGGCGGCATGGCGTCGACGCCGCCGATCAGGATGTTGGTGCGGTTGCGCGCCTTCATGATGTTGTAGGCGGCGAGCGCCATGTCGTCATTGTGGAAGAACGCCGCGTCGATCTGCGGGTATTTGGTGAGATAGGTCTCCCACAGCCGTGCCGCCTTCGACACGTCCCAGTCGGCCGGCTGCGTGTCCAGCACCTCGATGTTCGGGAACTGCTTGATCACCGAATTGAAGCCCTTGGCACGGCCCTGCGCGCCGGTGTGGCCGAGCGCGCCCTGCGTCATGATGATCTTGCCCTTGCCGCCCATCGCAGTCGCCAGAGCCTGCGTGACCGATGCGCCCATGAACTCATTGTCGGGCGCCAGGAACGAATGCACATTGATCTGATCCAGCGGCGCGATCAGCGTGTCCATGTCGATCACGGGAATGCCGGCATCGATCATCTTCTGCACCGGCTGGGTCAGGGTTCCGATGCCGAACGCCTGGATGGCGACGAAATCCCACTTCTGCGACGCCATGTTGTCGATCGCGGCGCGCTGCTTCACCGCATCGAGCTGACCGTCGAACCAGGTGACCTCGACATTGAGCAGCTTGCCCCACCATTCCGCGGCCTGCTTGCCCTGGGCGCACCAGGTCGCCTGCAGGCCGGCATTGGAGAAGGCCGCCTTGAGGGGCTTTTCGGAGCGGCCCATCTCGGCGGCCATCGCCGGATTGATGCCGAAGCCGGCGAGAAGGGCCGCCGCAGAGCCCGCGGCCGTCGCCGCCTGGAGAAGATCGCGCCTCGTCGTGGACGTTCTTTTAGTGCCGGACATCCCGTGCTCCCTGTCCCATCGTTGTCCGGCGGCGTCATTGATCGCGCCGCCGAGAACAGCAGTGTTTCACAACCCCATTGATCACGCCACAGCCGGATGTTGTGCGTTGCAC
The DNA here is from genome assembly GCF_032381555.1 of Bradyrhizobium sp. SZCCHNPS1003. Taxonomy (NCBI): domain Bacteria; kingdom Pseudomonadati; phylum Pseudomonadota; class Alphaproteobacteria; order Hyphomicrobiales; family Nitrobacteraceae; genus Bradyrhizobium; species Bradyrhizobium sp. SZCCHNPS1003. Next base: position 369,372 of record NZ_JAUHIU010000003.1, on the reverse strand, counting down.
CGAGCGACTATCGCGGCGCACGCGCGATGTCAGAAAACCGTGATGTGCTCGTGGTACGCGGCAGCGCAGCTTTGGGAGAGAGCCTTTGGCCACGACACGCATTGCCGTGATCGCCGACATCCATCACGGCCGGGATACACCAACGAAGCGAGGATCGGCGGCGCTGCAATTGCTCGAGCGCTTCGTCACGGAGGTGAACGCCGAAAACATCGATGCGGTCATCGATCTCGGCGACCGGATTTCTGACGAAGATCCCGAGCGCGATCGTCTGCTGCAAAGCGATGTCGCGATGTGTTTCGCAAAGCTTGCGCCGACGCATCATCACGTCAGCGGCAATCATGATGTCGCATTGCTCAGTCTCGCCGACAATGAAGCGATCATGGATCGTCCGAGCGGGTCGCGCGCCCTGATCATCGGCGATGTCAGATGCGTGTTCTGGCAACCCGACGTGACTCTCACGCCGACGCGCGGCCTTCGCCTCTCCGCGGGCGATCTCGACGCGCTGGTCCAACTGCTCGTGCAGGATGATCGTCCAACCTTGCTCGTCAGCCACGTGCCATTGTCAGGGCATGCTCAGATCGGCAACTACTACTTCGAAGCCAATCAGGGACACGCGGCCTATGCCGAGACCGACGCAATCCGCACGGCCATCGCGGACGCGCCGTGCCCGATCGTCGCGCTCGCCGGCCATGTTCATTGGAATACGCTGACGACGGTCGATGGCACACCGCATCTGACCTTGCAGTCGTTGACCGAGACGTTCATCTCGGGCGATCCGGCCGAGGCGGCGGGCATTCTCGCGATCGATGATGGTGTGCTGCGCTGGACCGTGACCGGCCGCGAGCCGCTGTCGGTGACACTGCCCTGGCCAGCGGCCAAGGCGCGGTGGCGTGATCCATTGGAGCGCTTTGCGACGGCTGCGGTGGCCTGATGTGATTGCGTGTTCAGGCGGCGTTCATCCGGCCCGCGATACCGTTAACGGGAAATATTGTGGCGCGCTGCGACGACTGCAAAAAAATAGAGCAGGGCAGCGGGCCCTGCTCGGAAATTGTGTCGACCCTTTAGATATCCCGCAAGTTCAGATTTGATCTTGTTAAGCGGGGTGACGCTGCTTGTTGCGCGCCAGGGCTCCTCCCGAGACTTGGACCACCAGACTTCCGCAAGCGTTAGCCTGAGGCCCAAATTCGTAGACGATCTTTTTGCGTTTGTCATCCTTTTCGGCAACGATTGTTCAAAATTCGCGCACTCTCTGAAATGATCGGTAAGTGCTTGCAATTGACGAGTTTTATTTTCGTGTTTTCTCGTGATGGGTGCTGAATTACCGTGAAAGCGGTCGGCCCATCGGTTGCGGCGGGATTGTTCTTAATCAACGACCGCTGGCGAAATGTGCCGACTGTGCCTTGCGCGACCTCGACTCCTGGCGTTCGCTCGGGCACAAGAATTCAGTTCATTTGGCAGGCTTTGATGCGGCAGCGGCTGCAGGCGTTTCTCCCGATCATGCTGATCGCACTGATGGTGCAGATCCTGGCGCCGATCGGTGCTGCCTGGGCGGCGGCTTCAGCCGCGGCTGACCCGCTGCGCGGCCTCGAAATTTGCCACAGCCAGTCTGGTTCCCAGTCGTTGGACGATGAGTCGCCGGCGAAGCTCGCACTCCACGGCTGTTCGCTGTGCTGCCTGGCGCAGCCGGTCACACTGGATGGGCCGGAGCTGTCCGCCATCGCCACACCGCAACGGGAATCGGGCGAGGTCGTGTGGCGCGCCGGTGATCCGGCCGGCCGGATCACCAAGGCCTTCTCGAACGCGCAGGCAAGGGCTCCGCCCGCAGCGTGACGCGCTGGCTGCTGTGCGGCCCTTATCTCCCAAATCGCATAACCACCGTGCGTTGTCTGCTCGGCCGTGACTGGCGCGCGGACACGTGCCAATCGATCGAGCCGCCGGCGCATTGCCGCCAAGAAAAGGATAACCGACATGACCTTCCTCGGACGCTCTCTGCTTGCATTCGCTCTCCTGTTGGGCGGATCTTCTGCCGCCTTCGCCGCGGATGTGAAGGCCGGTGACCTCGTCATCACCCAGCCATGGAGCCGCGCCACGCCGGGCGGCGCCAAGACGGGCGCCGGCTATCTGACCATCGAGAACAAGGGCAGCGCGCCGGACCGCCTCGTCGCAGTGACGGGCGACGTCGCCGGGCGAGTCGAGATTCACGAGATGGCTGTCACCAACGGCGTCATGACCATGCGTCCGCTGGACAAGGGACTCACGATCGAGCCGGGCAAGACCGTCGCGCTGGCGCCGGGCGGCTATCACCTGATGCTGATGGATCTGAAGAGCCCGCTGAAGCAGGGCGACAAGCTGCCGGTCACGCTGGAGTTCGAGAAGGCCGGCAAGGTCGCCGTGACGCTCGAGGTGCAGGCGGTCGGCGCCAAGGGGCCGGGCGGAGAGGGCGGCAGCATGATGAAGCAGCACGATCATTCCGGCATGAAGATGTAGGCCGGGCGCACTGCGACTCCGACGGAGAGGCCGGCCTCGATGCAACGGGTGGTGAACGCTGCCATGACAGCCGGTTCGCTCGCGAGCCGGCTGGTGGCGGTCGGCCGTGCTCGGGGGCCTGCCGCCCGCTTCCGTCGAAAGCTCGGCCGATATCTGCCGGTCGCCCTGCTAGCAATGCTGTTGCAGGTGCTAGCGCCAGTGGCGGCGTCCGCCATGACGGCTGTGACGATCGCGACGGCCGATCCGTTTGGCGGGGTGGTGATCTGTCATGCCGAGACGGATGCGGCGCCATCGAATGGCGATACCGACCGCACCGCCTGCGGCCTCGACTGCGTCATGTGCTGCGTGCTGCACGCTGCCGCGGCGCTCGACGCGCCGCCCGCGCCATTCGATGCGGCTCCGCTGCGTCTGACGGCGTCCATCGTCTGGACTGCGCGCGAGCTCCGCCTCGTTCATCTGCTCGCCCGGGCACAGGCGCAACCAAGAGGACCTCCCTTCCTTTCCTGAGCACAGAAATCGTCATCGGCGCCGCAGCAGCGCGCCAATCCGTTCTGAACCAGGAAGACCGGCCGTGCAGCCGGCATCGGGGAAGTCAAACATGTTCCGTCGTCATGCCCTTGGTGGTGTGAGCGTGCTCGCCCTGCAGCTCATGCTGCTGCAATCGGCCACGATCGCGAGCGCCGAGACCGAGAAGGAATTGCCGTCCGTCACCGTCGACGCGCCGCGCGCCGCGCCACAACGGGCCGTGCGCAAGCCGATCGCGCAGGCAACATCCGTCCGCACTCACGTGCCGAAGCCGCCTGCCGCATCCGTGGCCAGCAGCTCCGGGCAGGGAGGAGCGGTGTCCGACCCAGCCTCGGGTGCCGGCGCCGCTCGCAGCCAGCTCAGCCAGTCGCCGTCCGGCCAGACCGCGACCACGATCGACCGCAGCCGCTACGATGACCGGCCTGCGTTTTCCGTCGGCGACATCCTACGCGAAAGCCCCGGCGTCTCGCTCAAGCAGGGCAACGGACCGCGCGATCTCGGCATCTCGATCCGCGGCTCCAATGCCCGCAACGGCTTCGGCATCCGCAACATCGCGCTGTTCGAGGACGGCTTTCCCGTCACGCAGCCGGACGGGCTGTCGCGCAGCGACCTGATCGATCCCCACGCCTATGGTGCGGTCGACGTGATCCGCGGGCCGTCCTCGGCGCTCTATGGCAATTACGCGACCGGAGGTGCGATCAACTTCCGCACCCGCCCGGGCGGCAGCATCGACGGTGCGGAGATCGGCAGCGAAGGCGGCAGCTTCGGCTATCTCAGCAACTACATGACGTTCGGCAAGAAGGTCGGCAATTTCGAGGGCTCGCTGTTCACCAGCGACGTCCGCGGCGACGGCTATCTCGGCAACAGCTGGTTCAACACCCAGACCGTCAACTTCCTCGGCACCTACAGGGCGACGCCCAACGACCGCTTCACGGTCAAGATCATCAACAACGACTTGGTCACGCGGCTGCCGCTCCGTTACACGCTGAGCCAATACTATCAAAACCCGTACCAGCAGGGCTGCACCACCTGGGCGTCCAGAGCAGCCGGCTGCGCGACCGTCGGGCTCAACAAGAACGGAATCAATGCGCTCGGTGGAGTGGACCAGGAGACCGCGTTGCAGGCGGGCCTCGGCCGCAACGACCGCCGCACCATCGTCGGGGGCCGCTGGGAGCACGACTTCGACAACGACACGACCTGGCGCAACCAGTTCGTGTTCGACGACCGCAACATCAGCCAGCCGACAGGATCGACCAGCGCGATCGGCGACTATCCGTCCTACAACTACATGAGCGACCTCACCAAGAGGGGAGAGATCTTCGGCCTGGAATCGACCGCCTTTTTCGGCGCGTTCTACAACACGCTGACCGCGTCAGGAGATACGCGCTTCGTCGTGCCCGGCGGCAACGCGGCGCTCGGCGGCCTCTCGGCCAACACCTGGAGCGAGACCACCAACTACGGCCTGCGGGCGCGCGAGGAGCTCAAGCTAACAGCGGCACTGACGGCGATGGCCGGTCTCGGCTGGGAGCGTACCCATCTGCGCGGCGTGAACACCGCCTATACCTACGGCGCGACGGCAACGACGACGATCACGACGGCGGACCGGCAGTTCGACAATCTCGCTCCCGAGCTGGCGCTGCTCTACCGCGTGAACAGCGACTGGCTGCTGCGCGCCCGCGTTGCCACCGGCTATGGCACGCCGCAGGTCTCGAACCTGTTCGTGTTGCCAACCGGCGATTTCGGCAACAACACCCAGCTGAAGTCGCAGACCAATCTGGGCTACGACGTGGGTTTCGACTGGACGCCGAACCGGTCTCTGACCCTCAGCGCGACGGGCTTCTACGAGTTCTTCCGCAACGAGATCGTCACCCAGGCCGTCACGGGGACGCAGAACACCTCCTACACCTTCAACGCACCGCGCTCGGAGCATCGCGGCGTCGAATTGGCGGCCGATTGGCGGTTCCTGCCGGGCTGGCGGTTCACCACTGCCTACACCTACCTCGACCAAGTCTACACTGAATATACCGAGAACCTTGCGGGCGGCTCGAAGCTGTTCAGCTTCAACCGCGTTGGCAACAAGATTCCCGGCATCTCGCCGAACGAGCTGACCGCACGGCTCGGATACGATCACCATAGCGGGAGGCTCGCGGGGCTTGGTGCCTTCGTCGAGGTCCAGTGGAAGGATTCCTTCTATATGGACAACGCCAATCTGCTGAAGGCACCGGGCTATGAGCTCGTCAATCTGAACGTCCACTACAAGACCGAGCTTGCCTCGGATACGTTCAAGTCGATGAACGTCTTCTTCGAGGTCCGCAATGTGTTCGACCGCACCTACATCGCCTCCGCAAACAACCTGCAGAATACGGTGACGGGCGCCGGCGTGCAGGGACTGGCGGGCACCGGGACGATCTACGCCGGCTCACCGCGCGCCTTTTTGGCCGGCATGAAGGTGGCATTCCGATGAGGACCGAAATGACAAGGACGTCACGACTTCGAAGCGGCCTCGTTGGACTGGCGATTGCCTTGCTCTGTCCGCTCACCGCCCAAGCCCAGATTGCGCACCAGCACGGATCTGACGCTGCATGCGAGGGCACTGAGCTCCGATGCGCAACCAAGGTGACGCCGTTCTTCGCTGGCGACGGCAAGCTCTGGCTCGTTTGGATGGCCGGAGGACGGATCTCGGTTGCGAGCTCGTCCGACGGCGGGAAAACGTATTCCGCCACCGTGCCGGTCACCGAGCAGCAGCTCAACCTCGACTGGGGGCCCGATGCCCGGCCGAAGCTGGTAGTCGATGGCAAAGGCGTCATCGCGGTGGCGTTCTCGATCTTCCGCGACCAGGCGTTCAACGGGCAGGTGCTGTACTCCAGGTCGGAGGACGGCGGCAAAAGCTTCGCGGCACTCCGTCCCATCACGTCGAACAACGAAAGCCAACGCTTCGAGGCGCTGGCGCTGGACCAGGACGGCACCGTCTTCGTGGCGTGGCTCGACAAGCGCAACCGGGTGCCGGCGAAGGCCGCCGGGCGCGCCTACGAGGGCGCGGCTTTGTTCTTCTCCTCGTCGCGCGATGGCGGCGCCACCTATGCCGAAGCGACGCTGGCCCAGGACAACACCTGCGAATGCTGCCGGCTCGGCCTTGCCTTCGCGGGGCCGGGACGTCCGGCGGTGATGTTCCGCAACATCTTCGAAGGCAGCGTGCGCGACCATGCCGTGATCACGTTCAGTGATCTCGGCACGCCCGGCGAGGTCTACCGGGTCAGCACCGACGATTGGCAGATCAAGGCCTGCCCGCATCAAGGGCCGAGCCTGGCCGTGGCGCCGACCGGCACCTATCACGTCGCCTGGTTCACCAACGGCAAGGCTCGCAAGGGGCTGTTCTATGCGCATTCGCGCGACGGTGGCCGAACGTTCTCGGAGCCCATGTCGATCGGTCAGGCCGATCGCAATCCCACGCGGCCCTATGTGCTCGCGACCCAGGACAGCACAACGCTGGTGTGGAAGGAGTTCGACGGCGAGCGGACCACGGTGATGGGAATGCAATCGCGGGACGATGGCGAGACGTGGTCGAAGCCGCGCGCCGTTGCCAGCACGGACAATGCGTCGGATCACCCGCTGCTGGTCGCCCGTGGCAGGCAGATATTCCTGTCCTGGATGACCAAGTCGGACGGCTATCGGTTGCAGCCGATCGGAGATGAGTCATGAAACGCGCATTCGCAGCCCTTGCGATCTTTGGCCTCGTCGCCTTGACGGCGTCGAGCACCGCAGCGCCGCCATCGCTCAAGCCGTTCGAGCGCGGCACGTGGCGCGAGGTGCTGCGGGCCCATGCGGGTCGTCCGACCCTGATCCATTTCTGGGGCGTCACCTGCGGCCCCTGCAAGATCGAGCTGCCGCAGCTCGGCAAGTTCATGTTCGATCATCCCGAGATCGACGTGGTCACGGTCAGCGCCGACCTCGTGCCCAATCTGAATGCCGCGACCCAGGCCATGCTGGACAAGGCCGGTCTCTCCACGGCGGAGAACTTCATTTTCGCCGACGGCTATGTGGAGCGCCTCCGGTTCGAGATCGATCCGTCCTGGCAGGGCGACATTCCGCGCACGATGCTCGTGACCCGCGAGGGCGTCGTCTCGACCATCGAAGGCAGCGCCGAGATCAGCGATCTCGACAAATGGTCCTCGGAGCAGGGACGGTCGCGCTAGGACGGTCCGGGCGAGGGGATCAAGGCTGGCCGCGCCGCGGCCAGCCTTGAGATGGCGCCGCGGCGGGGTTCATCCTCCACTTCAGGGAAACCGGTAAATTGATTGGGAATCCGGCGGCTTAGCCGCTTTTTCTCAATCCCAGCCTTGTGTTTTGCCGCCTGATCCGGTTTGACTGCGCCAGCCCGAACCGAATCTCGAAGGCCTCGCCCATGCGTCTGTCGCGGTTTTTCCTGCCCATTCTGAAAGAAAATCCGAAGGAAGCCGAGATCGTCTCGCACCGGTTGATGCTGCGCGCCGGCATGCTGCGGCAGGAGGCGGCCGGGATCTATGCCTGGCTGCCGCTGGGCTTCAAGGTGCTGAAGAAGATCGAGCAGATCGTGCGCGAGGAGCAGAACCGCGCCGGCGCGCTGGAACTGCTGATGCCGACATTGCAACTCGCCGATCTCTGGCGCGAGAGCGGCCGCTACGATGCCTACGGTCCGGAGATGCTGCGCATCAGCGACCGCCACAAGCGTGAGTTGTTGTACGGGCCGACCAACGAGGAAATGATCACGGAGATCTTCCGTGCCTATGTGAAGTCCTACCGTAACCTGCCGCTCAATCTCTATCATATCCAATGGAAATTCCGCGACGAGCAGCGTCCCCGCTTCGGCGTGATGCGCGGCCGCGAATTCCTGATGAAGGACGCCTATTCGTTCGACCTCGACGAAGCCGGCGCGCGGCGCGCCTACAACAAGATGTTCGTCGCCTATCTGCGCACCTTCGCGCGGATGGGCCTGAAGGGCATCCCGATGCGCGCCGAGACCGGTCCGATCGGGGGCGATCTCAGCCATGAGTTCATCGTGCTCGCGGAGACCGGTGAATCCGGCGTCTACTGCGACCGCAATGTGCTCGACCTGCCGATCCCTCCGGCCTCCGTCGATTATGACGGCGACCTGACGCCGATCATCAAGCAATGGACGTCGCTCTATGCGGCGACCGAGGACGTCCATGACGCCGCCCGCTTCGAAGCCGAGGTGCCGGCTGAGCGGCGGGTCCATACCCGCGGCATCGAGGTCGGCCAGATCTTCTATTTCGGCACCAAATATTCCGAGCCGATGAAGGCGCTGGTCGCGGGCCCCGACGGGGCGGAGGTGGCCATCCACGGCGGCTCCTATGGAGTCGGCGTGTCACGGCTGGCTGGTGCGATCATCGAGGCCTGCCACGACGACGCCGGCATCAGATGGCCGGAGGAGGTCGCTCCGTTCCGCGCCGTGATCCTCAACCTGAAGCAGGGCGGCTCCGACACAGATGCTGCCTGCGAGCAGCTCTATCGCGATCTCCTCGCCAAGGGGGTCGACGTGCTCTACGACGACACCGAGCAGCGTGCCGGCGGCAAGTTTGCCACGGCCGACCTCATCGGCATCCCCTGGCAGATCATGGTCGGCCCCAAGGGCCTTGCCGAGGGCAAGGTCGAGGTGAAGACCCGCAGCGACGGCGCCCGCCAGATGATGTCCCCCGCGGACGTCGTGGCACGGCTCGGCGGCGGAACATTGGCTGGCTGAGACGCGCGTTCGATCATCGGATTATCCACCGGGGCTGCCCGTCCCTTCAGGCCAATCCGGCCACATTCGGCCCGAATCATGGGATGATCGCACAATGGATGACGCCATGACCGAACCGGTGCAGACCACCACCCCCTTCGCTCCCTTCGAGTGGATGCTGTCGGGGCGCTATCTGCGTGCGCGCCGCCGGGAGGGGTTCATCTCCGTCATCGCCGGGTTCTCCTTCCTCGGCATCATGCTCGGCGTCGCCACCCTGATCATCGTGATGGCGGTGATGAATGGCTTCCGCAAGGAGCTGCTCGACAAGATCCTCGGTCTGAACGGGCATCTGCTGGTGCAGCCGCTGGAGTCGCCGCTCACCGACTGGAAGGACGTCTCCGAGCGGATCGCGCAGGTGCAGGGCATCCGCCTTGCCGCGCCGGTGGTTGACGGACAGGGTCTGGGCTCGTCGCCATTCAATGCGTCAGGCGTGTTCATCCGCGGCATTCGCGCGCAGGACCTCACGAACCTGACGTCGATCGCCAAGAACATCAAGCAGGGCTCGCTGGAAGGTTTCGACGAGGGGCAGGGCGTGGCGATCGGGCGCCGGCTCGCGGACCAGCTGTCGCTGCATGCCGGCGACAGCATCACCCTGGTCGCCCCAAAGGGCGCCGTGACGCCGATGGGCACCACGCCGCGCATCAAGCCCTACAAGATCGCGGCGGTGTTCGAGATCGGGATGTCGGAATACGACGCCAGCTTCGTCTTCATGCCGCTGGCCGAAGCGCAGGCCTATTTCAATCGCAACAACGACGTCACCGCGATCGAGATCTTCACCAGCAATCCCGACAAGGTGGAGGAGTTTCGCAAGACGGTGACCGAGGCGGCCGGCCGACCCATCTTTCTCGTCGACTGGCGCCAGCGCAACTCGACCTTCTTCAATGCGCTGCAGGTCGAGCGTAACGTGATGTTCCTGATCCTGACCTTGATCGTCCTGGTCGCGGCGCTCAACATCGTTTCGGGACTGATCATGCTGGTCAAGGACAAGGGCCAGGACATCGCCGTGCTGCGCACCATGGGGGCTTCGCAGGGGGCGATCATGCGGATATTCCTGATTACCGGCGCCTCGATCGGGGTGGTCGGCACGCTCACCGGATTCGTCGTCGGCCTCCTGATCTCGATGAATATCGATTCGATCAGGAAGTTTCTGTCCTGGCTGACGAGCACCGATCTGTTTCCCAATGAGCTCTATTTCCTGTCGAAGCTGCCGGCTGAGATCGATGCCGGCGAGACCGCGGCCGTTCTGATCATGGCCTTGACCCTGTCTTTCCTGGCTACGCTCTATCCATCATGGCGCGCGGCCCGATTAGACCCGGTCGAAGCGCTTCGCTACGAGTGAGGCGCTGATGGAAGAGCAGGGGGCAGAGGATGTGCCGGTCGTTTATCTCCACGAGATCAAGCGGCGGTACATGCAGGGCGAGCAGCAGCTGACCATCCTGGACGGCGCCAAGCTGGCGCTGTGGGCGGGGCAGTCGGTGGCGCTGGTGGCGCCGTCGGGCTCGGGCAAGTCGACATTGCTGCACATCGCGGGCCTCCTCGAGAGCCCCGACGAGGGCGAGGTCTATGTCGGGGGCGTGCCGACGTCGCAGCTCACCGACATCGAGCGCACCCAGATGCGCAGGACCGATATCGGTTTCGTCTACCAGTCGCACCGGCTGCTGCCGGAGTTCACGGCGCTGGAGAACGTGATGCTGCCGCAGATGATCCGCGGCCTCAAGCGGTCGGAGACCGTGAAGCGGGCGACCGAGATCCTGGCCTATCTCGGGCTCGGCGAGCGCATCAAGCATCGTCCGGCCGAGCTCTCCGGCGGCGAGCAGCAACGCGTCGCGATCGCGCGTGCGGTCGCCAATGCGCCGCGTGCGCTGCTGGCGGACGAGCCGACCGGCAATCTCGATCCTGGCACCGCCGATCACGTCTTTCACGCGCTGATGCAGCTCGTGAAGGCAACGCGGGTCGCGATGCTGATCGCGACCCACAACATGGAGCTGGCGGGCCGCATGGACCGGCGCGTCTCCATCGTCGGCGGCAAGGTCGTCGAGCTCGACTGAGTCCGGCCGCAGTCAGGGCCTGATCACCGTCATCTTGAACGGCTCGCGATGGGCGGCGGCATGGGCGACCGCGTCGTTGGCATGATCGAGGTCGAAACAGGTCGGCTCGAACTGCGCAAGGTCGAGCAGCCCGGCCCTGATCAGCTCCACCATCCTGACCGTCGCGCTTGGCGGGTACATCCAGACGCCGTGGATCGTGACGCACTCGCGCATGATCCAGGGATAGGGCAGCTCGAGCCCGGCTCCGCCCAGCATCCCGACGCCGCCCATCAGCACCACGCGCCCATAGGGACGCACGGTCATCACGGCCGACCGCACGACCTGGGCGGTGACCGACGGCGGCATGATGTCGAGCACGCAGTCGATCGGGCGCGGCGCCGCGCGCTTCATGCGTGCGATGTCCTCGCCCTCGTCGCCCGAGAGCCTGACCGGATGGACGCGGGATCCGAACCGGCGCTTCAGCTCCGCCAGCATGACCTCGTTGCGGCCGGGCGCCACGACCGCAGCGGCGCCCATGGCAAGCGCCACCGCGACCGCGGCGCTGCCGAACCTGCCGGTGGCGCCGCTGACCAGGACGGTCTCGCCCGCGTGCAGATTGGCGGCAATAAAGCCGCCATAGGGCACGAGCAGGGTGCCGAGCGCGCACCAGCGCGCAGCGTCATCAGTGTCGATGGCCCCGATCGGCTTGGCGTTCTCCGTCGGCACGCGCATCCGTTCGGCAAACGAGCCGTGCCGGAAATATTGTTGCAGCCTCAGCCCGCCCGGTCCGCGCGCGCTCAAGCCCTGCAGGGTGATGTCGGGGGCGAAGGCTGCGTCACGCGAGCGCACGGTTGGATCGCAGAACACCCAGTCGCCGATGGCGAGATGCGTCGCGTCGGGGCCGAGGGCGCTGACCCGGCCGACCCCTCCGGTGCCGGGGATCACCGGAAGGTCCAGCAGGTACTTCCGTTCGCCGCTGAACACTTCATTCGCGTAGGACAGCACGCCGGCCGCGGCGATGTCGACGATGATTTCGCCGGTGCCGAGCACGGGGTCTTCGACATGCTCGATCTCGAGCGGCGATCCAAATCGTTTGAGCACGGCGGCCTTCATGGTCCTTCTCCATTTTCGCGGTGGCGAGGCTCCAGCCTGCCGGTCTATGCTCCGCGCAGGAAGGCCTGGTATTATCCTGGGATTAGGCAAGCCCACGCTGGCCACACCTCCCGCGGGAGCGAACCATGAGGGATCCAGCACATGAGTGATCCGCGACATGCCGAGCTCGGCAACTTCCTGCGCTCGCGGCGCGAGAAGCTGACGCCGCAAGCGGTCGGACTCGCGGCCGGGCGGCGGCGACGCACCGCAGGGCTGCGACGGGAGGAAGTGGCCGAGCTCGCTGGCATCGGCGTCGACTGGTACATCCGAATCGAGCAGGGCCGGGCCGTGAAGCCGTCCTCCTCGACCATCGATGCGCTGGCGCGCGCCCTGCGCCTGAGCCGAACCGAGCATGCTCATCTCAAGGCGCTGGTGCGCGATCCTGCGCGCAAGCCGTTCGTGCGCGAGCAGGTGCCGGTCCGGCTGCGCGAGCTCGTGCAGAGTCTGAACCAGCCGGCCTACATCTCAGGACGACGATGGGATGTGCTGGCCTGGAATGCCGCGGCGGACGAGATCTTCGGCTTCTCGCAACTCGCCGACGATGAGCGCAACACGTTGGTGCTGATGCTGTGCAAGCCCGGCGTGCGCCGGCTGTTCGGCTCGCAATGGAAGGAGCTGGCGCAACGCATGGTCGCGCAGTTTCGCGCGACCTACGATCTGTGGGCGGGCGATCCCGCTTTCGTCGATCTGATCGAGCGGCTTCGGCGCGGCAGCCGCGAGTTCGACGGCCTGTGGGCGGCGCACGACGTCAATGCGCTTGCTGCCGGCGAGAAGCTGCTCGAGCATCCGAAGAAGGGCCGCGTGAGGCTGCGATACGCGACCTTCCAGTCCAATGACGATCCCGCGCTGAAGTTGGCGATCTACTACACGTGATGACGATGCCGCTCGGGACGAGCGTGCGTTCAGCATGGGCCGGGAAGCACCACACATTCGTCCGCTTTGCGCATGATGATGCTACGCATTCGCAAGACCCGTCGCTGCCCTGAAGAATTCACGACTGAGACGTGACAGGGTTCGTTCCGTGACCGGGAGTTTCCCGATCACGATTTTGCCGTCGCTCGTATTGTGGCCATGGATGGACGCCGGCCACGACTCCTCCTTACATCTTATTAGTTGTTTGTTCATGTTGCGGGCAAAGCCTTGGAAAACAGGCCTTTGCGCCCAATCCCATAAAAGCCGGAAAGAATGGTTCTGATCTGCACATCGGTTGATGTCGGCGGAGCGAATGCGGGTGCAGGATCGCTTCGTCGCGCTGCATGTTTTTCGCACGAAACCAGAGGGCCTGGGGACTTTGGGACAGAAGCTACGGAGTTCGATGATGAAGACGCTTTTCGGCGCAACGGTGGGGCTCGGCGCAATCGCCGCGGCGACGTCTGCATTCGCAGCTGATCTTCCAATGAAGAAGGGGCCGTACACCAAGGCGCCGCCCGCCGTCGTGGCGACGGTGTATGACTGGAGCGGCTTCTATGTCGGCTTCAACGCTGGCGGAGGTTCCAGTCGGGATTGCTGGAATCTGGTTTCGAACGCCGGTGTGGCGGTGAACCCGGCAGCCAACCGCGAGGGCTGCTCCGGCGGCGGCGGCGCGGCCGTCGGCGGCCAAGTCGGCTACCGCTATCAGATGGCCAATTGGGTGTTCGGCGTCGAGGCGCAGGGCGACTGGGCGAATTTCAAAGGCACGAATCGCAACCTGATTCTTCCCAATGTCAGCGACCGTTCACGCACCAACGGCTTCGGCCTGTTCACCGGCCAGGTCGGCTATGCCTTCGACAACATTCTCGGCTATATCAAGGGCGGTGCCGCGGTCGTCGGCGATCGCTACGACACCTTCACCACGGGCACCAACGTGATGCTCGATCGCGCCAACACCACGCGTTGGGGTGGCACGATCGGTGCCGGCCTCGAATATGGCTTCGCGCCGAACTGGTCGGTCGGCGTCGAGTACGACCACATCTTCCTGGGTAACAAGAACCTGAACTTCGTCGCCGCGGCCGGCGCGCCCGCGATGACTCATCGCATCAAGCAGGATGTCGACATCGGGCTCGTGAAGCTGAACTACAAGTTCGGTCCGGGTTTCGGGATGATGCGCTGACGCAACGACATCTTCGATTGCTTCGGTTCGTCGGAGCCACGGCTTCGACGAACCTTCGATGGTATGGCCTGAGACGATAGCTCGCTGCGTCGAAGGTGGGGACGGGTCAGTCCTCTTCGAACACGAATGGGTTGGGGAACGGCGCGTAGGGATTTGGCGCCGGCGGACGCGGCTTGATCCGTTGCCTGTGCGGATACGGATAGGGCGTCGCGCGCGGGTCATTGCTGACGCCGGCGAAATAGGGATTCGCGATGCAGTTCAGCAGGCGTCCCGACGCCGTCGCCTGGCATTGCGCGTAAGTGTCGAAGGTACAGTGGCTCAAGCCCGGAAACTCATCACCCTGCAGACAGAACGCATGCCTGACACCGACGGCGTGAGCCGGCGCATGGGTTGCGACCACGAGGCCGGCTGCAGCCAGGGCCGCAAATAAAACCTCACGCATCAACGATCTCCCTTCATTCCTTGATGACCAGAACGCGCGTGCTTCATGGCGAAGCACCGGCGCGACGGCCCTCACGCGTGTGTAGTCGGTCGGCCCTCGATTGCAAGCTGGAAAGTTCCATCAACACACTGTGATTAAAGATTAATTTCCCAACATGTCTCGTGGCCTTTCAGCAGCGAGCTGTGACCGAGCGGCTACAGCAATTGTGGCGCAGATCGTTAAGAGATGCGGCTGGCCTGGGGGCCAAATGAGACGAGACTGGACCTGTGATGAAGAAACTTCTGTTGACGACGACGGCGCTCGTGGTGCTGGCCTCGCCGGCGCTTGCCGCGGATCTCGCTGCGCGTCCCTACACGAAGGCACCGCCGCCGGTGATGGCTGCGATCTATGACTGGAGCGGCTTCTACATCGGCGTGAACGGTGGCGGCGGCTGGAGCGAGAACACCTGGGATCTGGTCGGCGGCGGCCGCGAGGGTTCGCATGATGCATCCGGCGGCACCGTCGGTGGCCAGGTCGGCTATCGCTGGCAGATGGGCCAGATCGTGTTCGGCGTCGAGGCGCAGGGCAATTGGGCCGACCTCACCGGCGACAATCAGAGCGCGCTGTTCGGAACGCGTAACCGCACCAAGACCGATGCGTTCGGCCTGTTCACCGGCCAGGTCGGCTATGCCATCAACAACGTGCTGCTCTACGCCAAGGGCGGCGCGGCCGTGACCAGCAACAAGTACACGATCACCAACGCGGCGACCGGCGCGTTCCTCGCCTCCAACGACGACACGCGCTGGGGCGGCGTGGTCGGTGCCGGACTCGAATACGGCTTCGCGCCGAACTGGTCGCTGGGCGTCGAGTACGACCATCTGTTCATGGATCGCCAGACCGTCAGCTTCGGCGCGCTCGGCTCCGACAGCATCAAGCAGGACGTCGATCTGTTCACCGCCCGCCTGAACTACCGCTTCGGCGGCCCGGTCGCGACGCGGTACTGAGTCGCTCCGCGCACGATCGGCGGATTGCAAAGCCCCGGCGTTCGCGCCGGGGCTTCTTGTTTGTGGGCCGGATTAACCATCTGCGGCGCGGGCGCGGCAACGGGTCGATCAGCGCGCTTGACCTGAGAACAGAAAAGGAACATTGTTCTTCATATGTTCTGACTCAGGGAGGTCCCGATGCTGAAGGTTTTCGTTCAAGAAGCCGCCGCGCTGGCGTCGATCACGCTGTTCGTCGGCATGATCGCGCTCTGGGCGCAAATCATTCCACAGCTTTAGTTTTCCGAGCGCAGCGGCTGGGGACAAGGCAGGCGAGGGCGCCGGACTCGCCGGAGGGCGTCCGATATGATGCGGAGCGAGTCGGTCGGGAGATAGGGCATGGCGCCGGGTCGTGACCCGAGCAAGCCCGGAAGCCGGCCCGACACCGTGATCGATCTCGGAAAAGCCCCAGGAAGTTGCAAAGCGAGCATGTCCAGCGCCGGATTTGTCCATCTCCACGTTCACTCCGCCTATTCGCTGCTGAAGGGCTCGATCAAGATCGGCAAGCTCGGCGAACTCGCCAAGGCCGATCGCCAGCCCGCGCTGGCGCTGACCGACACAGACAACATGTTCGGTGCGCTTGAATTCTCCGACAAGATGGCGAGCTATGGCATCCAGCCGATCGCCGGCTGCGAGCTCGCCATCGATTTCGGCGACATGGACCCGAATGCCCGCAATGCCGGTGCGGTCGCGCAGCCCTCGCGAATCGTCCTGCTAGCCGCACGCGAGGAGGGCTACCGCCACCTGATGCGGCTGAACTCGCGCGCCTTCCTGGACACGCCGACGCATCAGGCGCCGCACATCAAGTTCGAGTGGCTGAACGAGGGTGTCGATGGTCTGATTGCGCTCACCGGCGGGCCCGATGGGCCGATCTCGCTCGCGATCCAGCACGACATGGCGGCACTTGCGACGCAGCGCTGCGAGCGGCTGGCAAGCCTGTTCGGCGACCGCCTCTACATCGAGCTGCAGCGCCACGGGGTCGACCGCGAGCGCCGCGTCGAAGGCGGCCTGATCGATATCGCCTATGGCAAGGGCCTGCCGCTGGTCGCGACCAACGAGCCGTATTTCGCGACCGCCGACGACTACGAGGCGCATGATGCGCTGCTGTGCATCGCCGGCGGCCATCTGATCGCCGACACCGAGCGCATGCAGCTGACGCCGGATCACCGCTTCAAGACTCGTGCCGAGATGGCGGTGCTGTTCGCCGACCTTCCGGAGGCCTTGGCCTCGACGGTCGAGATCGCAGAGCGCTGTTCGTACCGGCCGCGGACGCGCAAGCCGATCCTGCCGTTTTTCACGGTCGGCGCCGGCACCGGCAGCGATGCCGTGGACGCCGCGAGCGCCGAGGCCGCCGAGCTGAAGCGACAGGCGGAGGAGGGGTTGGAGCGGCGCCTCAAGGTGCACGGCATGGCGCCGGGCATGACCGAGGAGGACTATCAGAAGCGGCTCGCCTTCGAGCTCGACGTCATCATGCGCATGAAGTACGCGGGCTACTTCCTGATCGTGTCGGACTTCATCAAATGGGCCAAGGCGCACGGCATTCCGGTCGGGCCGGGTCGCGGCTCCGGCGCAGGCTCGCTGGTCGCCTGGGTGCTGACCATCACCGATCTCGACCCGATGCGGTTCGCGCTGCTGTTCGAGCGCTTCCTCAATCCCGAGCGCGTGTCGATGCCGGACTTCGACATCGACTTCTGCCAGGACCGCCGCGGCGAGGTGATCTCCTACGTGCAGCAGCGCTACGGCCGCGACCAGGTGGCGCAGATCATCACCTTCGGCACCCTGCAGGCGCGCGGCGTGCTGCGCGACGTCGGCCGCGTGCTGCAGATGCCCTACGGCCAGGTCGACAAGCTGACCAAGCTGGTGCCGCAGAACCCGGCCGCGCCGGTGACGCTCGCCGCCGCGATCGAGGGCGAGCCGAAGCTGCAGGCGTTCCGCGACGAGGATCCGGTGGTGGCCCGCGCCTTCGATATCGCGATGCGCCTCGAAGGCCTGACGCGACACGCCTCGACCCACGCTGCCGGCATCGTCATCGGCGACCGGCCGCTGAGCGAGCTGGTGCCGATGTATCGCGATCCGAAATCGGACATGCCGGTCACCCAGTTCAACATGAAGTGGGTCGAGCCCGCCGGCCTCGTCAAGTTCGACTTCCTCGGCCTGAAGACGCTGACCGTGCTCGACGTCGCCGTGAAGCTTCTGAAGCAGCGCGACGTCCACGTCGATCTCGCGACTCTGCCGATCGACGACGCGCCGAGCTATCAGATGCTGGCGCGGGGCGACGTGGTCGGCGTGTTCCAGGTTGAAAGCCAGGGCATGCGGCGGGCGCTGATCGACATGCGCCCGGACCGCTTCGAGGACATCATCGCGCTGGTGGCGCTGTATCGTCCCGGTCCGATGGCCAACATCCCGACCTACTGCGCCCGCAAGCACGGCGAGGAGGAGCCGGAATATCTGCACCCGATCCTGGAGCCGATCCTGAAGGAGACCTTCGGCGTCATCATCTACCAGGAGCAGGTGATGCAGGTCGCGCAGCAGATGTCCGGCTATTCGCTCGGCGAAGCCGACCTCCTGCGCCGCGCCATGGGCAAGAAGATCCGCGCCGAGATGGACAAGCAGCGCGTCCGCTTCGTCGAGGGCGCCACCCAGAACGGCGTGCCGAAGGACCAGGCGGACACGATCTTCGACCTGCTCGCCAAGTTCGCCGACTACGGCTTCAACAAGTCGCACGCGGCCGCCTACGCGCTGGTGTCCTACCACACCGCCTACATGAAGGCGCATTATCCGGTGGAGTTCATCGCGGCGTCGATGACGCTCGATCTCAACAACACCGACAAGCTCTCGGAATTTCGTACCGAGGCGCAGCGCCTGGGCATCAAGGTCGAGCCGCCGTCGATCAATCGCTCGGGCCCGACCTTCGAGGTCAGCGGCAACACCATCTTCTACGCGTTGGCGGCCCTAAAGGGCGTCGGTCCGCAGGCGATCGAGATGATCGTGGAGGCCCGCAACAAGGGCGGGCCGTTCACCTCGCTCGCCGACTTCGCCTCCCGCGTCAATCCGCGCGCGATCAACAAGCGCATCATCGAGACGCTGGCTGCGGCCGGTGCGTTCGACGTGCTCGACAAGAACCGCGCGCGCGTGTTCGCCGGCGCCGACGCCATCGTCGCCGCCTGCCAGCGCGCGCACGAGGCCGCGACCTCGGGCCAGAACGACATGTTCGGCAACGCCGCCGACGCGCCCGCGATCATCCTGCCCAACATCGAGAACTGGCTGCCGGCCGAGCGTCTGCGGCGCGAATATGATGCGATCGGCTTCTTCCTGTCGGGCCATCCGCTCGACGACTACGCCGCGGCGCTGAAGCGCCTGCGCGTCCAGAGCTGGGCCGAGTTCTCGCGCGCGGTGAAGACCGGCGCGACCGCGGGCAAGGTCGCCGCCACCGTGGTGTCGCGCATGGAGCGGCGCACCAAGACCGGCAACAAGATGGGCATCATGGGCCTGTCGGATCCGACAGGCCATTTCGAGGCGGTGCTGTTCTCCGAAGGCCTTGCACAATATCGCGACGTGCTCGAGCCGGGCGCGGCGGTGCTGCTGCAACTCGGCGCCGAGCTGCAGGGCGAGGATGTGCGCGCGCGCGTGCTCCATGCCGAGCCGCTCGATGATGCCGCCGCCAAGACGCAGCGTGGCCTGCGCATCTTCCTGCGCGACACCAAGCCGCTCGACTCCATCGTCAAGCGCCTGCAGGGGCCGGAAGGTGTCGCGGCCAATGGCAACGGGGCGATCGCCAAGAGTGCCGCGCCGCCGTCGGCGCCCCGCACCGCCGCAGGCGAAGGCGAGGTGTCGCTGGTCATGATGCTGGACCTCGAAACCGAGGTGGAGATGAAGCTGCCGGGGCGCTTCAAGGTTTCGCCACAAATCGCAGGTGCCATCAAGGCGGTGACCGGCGTGGTCGACGTGCAGCAGCTATAATCGGGGCGATCGTTCCGCTGGAACGGCTGCGTTCGGCGATCTTGCTGGTCGAACAGGGGGACGAGGAACAAAAAAGCTGCGCGTGGGCTGTACGGACATGCCTCCGTTCAACCGCGGTTCAGCCATTCTCCCGCTGAATCCGCGGCGGGTGCCTCGAAGGGGCTTGAACCATGCGCTTGACCAAGATCACCGCGAAGATCGTCCTGAGTGTCTCGCTCTGCCTGCTCGCCTTGGCGGGCTTGCCGCGGCTTGCTGCAGCGCAGCAGCCCGGCGCCGAAAAGCGCATCGCCTTGGTGATCGGCAACGGGGCCTATGCCAAGGGTCCGCTGGCCACGGCGGCCAACGATGCTGGCCTGATTGCGCAGACGCTGCAGGCGGCGGGCTTCGACGTGGTGGGCGCCCGCGACCTCGATGCCGACACGCTGCGCAAGAGCTTTCGCGATTTCATTCACAAGGCCCAGTCAGCCGACACCAACACCGTCGCGATGGTCTATCTCGCCGGCTACGGCATGCAGCTCGCCGGCGAGAACTATTTTCTTCCCGTCGACGCCAACATCGGCAGCGACGTCGACATTCCGACCGAGGGCCTGCGCCTCAGCGACTACATCCGCCAGCTTGCGGCGACGCCGGTGAAGGCCAGCGTCGTGGTGCTCGATGCCGCGCGTCAGCAGCCCTTCATTGCCGGCGGCCCGGCGATCGCCGGCGGCCTGGCGCTGGTCGAGCCCGATGCCAACATGCTGATCGCCTTCAATGCGGCGCCGGGCACGATCGCGCCGAACGAGACCGGCGCCTATGGCATCTACGCGCGCTCGCTCGCCGAGATGATCCGCACCGGCGGCCTGTCGCTGCCGGAGGTGTTCGATAGGCTGCGGCTGCGCGTCAACGAGGAGACCAAGGGCGCGCAGGTGCCGTGGGATGCGCAGAAGATCCAGGCCGCCTTCTCCTTCTTCGAGCGGGCGCCGGACGCGCCGGCCACGCCGGATTCGCCCGAGCAGACCGCGGCGCTGCGCTCGCGCCCGATCCGCGAACTGCCGGTGCAGGAGGCCTATGCCGCCGCGCTGGAGCGCGACACGCTGCAGGGCTATGAGGATTTCATCGCCGCCTATCCGAGCGACCCGCTGGCGCGGCGCGTGCGCGCCCTGGTCGCCGCTCGCCGCGAGGCGCTGACCTGGCGGCGGACGTTTCGCACCGACAGCCCGGAAGCCTATTGGTCCTATCTGAAGCGCTATCCCTATGGCGCGCATGCCGAGGACGCCCGGCGGCGGCTGGCGATGTTGTCGGCAGCGCCGGCGCCGCCGCCGACCTTCGCGATGATCGAATATGACGTGCCGCCGCCGCCGCTCGACGAGGTGATCTATGTCGAACGTCCGGTGCTGCTGTTCTCGGATCCCGAATTCGATTTCGTGCCGCCGCCCCCGCCGCCGGTCTACATCCTGCCGCCGCCTCCGCCGGAGTTCGTGGAGCTGCCGCCGCCGTTCGCGCCGGTCGGCCTGTTCATCCTGCCGCGGCCGGTGTTCGTGCCGATCCCGGTTTATGTCCGGCCGCCGGCTTTCGTTGCGCCGCCGCCGAACAACATCATCTACCAGAACATCCACAACACCGCGGTCATCAACACCGTGATCAATCGTCCCGCACCTGCCGGTCCGATGTCCACCGGTCCCGCTGCGGCAACCCAGCCGGCCGTGGCGACGGCGCCGGCATTGCCGCCCGCGGTAATGCAGCGCGCGACCCTGATCCAGCAGGGCAAGGTGCCGCCGCCCGCACCGGTCGCCAATCCTGGCGCGCGACCCGCCGGACCGGGCGGACCGTTGCCTGCTGGCGTTCCGCAGGCTGCGCTTCCAAATCAGGCCGGCCGGCCGGGGCAGGGCCCGCCAAACGCGAATGCGCTTCCGGTGCCGGGCCAACGTGGCGCGCCGGGGCTTCCCGCTGCGGTGCAGGCGCCTGCGATCCGACCGGACATGCGAGCGAACCGCACGCCGCCCGGCGCACCCGCCGCACCTCCACCGGCGGTGGCTCCTCGCCCGGTTGCGCCGGCGGCCATTCCACACGCACCGGACGCGCGACCGCGGCTGCAGCCGGCCGTGCCCGACCAGATCCAGCATCGCGCAGCGCCGCCGACGGCTGCGCGGCCGAGTCCGCCGCCGCCACGGCCGCCGGCTGCGCCCGTGCTTCGAGCGGCGCCGGCGCGGCCCGCGCCGCCGCCTGTGATGCGCCCAGCTCCTCCGCCACAAATGGCCCGGCCGGCGCCGCCCCCGATGGCCCGGCCCGCTCCGCCGCCGATGATGCGGCCGGCTCCGCCGCCGCCAATGGCGCGTCCGAGCCCGCCGCCGCAGATGGCACGTCCAAGCCCGCCGCCGGTGGCCGCGATGGCGCGGCCCGCCGCACCGCCGCCGATGGCGAGACCGGCTGCACCACCGCCGCGACCTGCTCCGCCGCAGGCCCCGGGCAAGCGGTGTCCGCCGAACGTGCCGCATTGCTGAGCCGGCCGGCGCAGCCGCGGCGCGCCGGTTGCATCGCAGGCCCGTTTTCGATATTGGCCGGACCGCCGGATTGATCGATCGTGGGCGCGCGACGTCGGCAGTCGACGACGTGTTGCGGGGGCACCATTGATATCAGCGTTTGTTGGCACCGTGCGCGCGCTGCTGTGGCGAGGCGCGATCATGGCAGCTCTTGGCAGTGCTGGGGTTGCGGGCGTCCCGTCCTATGCCAATGCGCAGGCGCTGCCGGGCGCCGAAGCCGTCTATGCCTCGGCGCCGCCGCGCCTGCTTCAGATCCGCACGCTCGTGGCCGATGCCGGTCGCCAGACCTCGACCGGTTCCGGCTTCCTGGTCTCCGCCGACGGGCTCGCGGTCACGAACTATCACGTCGTGTCGGACGCCGCGCTCGAGCCGAAGACCTACCGGCTCGAATATACGGGAGCCGATGGCACACAAGGCGGCGTGACGCTGCTCGCCGTCGACCTGCCCAACGATCTCGCGCTCGTTCGCGTCGACAAGCAGAACGCGCCATTCTTCTCCTTCGACAAGGCCGCGCTCGACGGCAGCCTGCCGAAAGGCGAGCGGCTGTATTCGCTCGGCAACCCGCTCGATCTCGGCTTCACCATCATCGAGGGCACCTATAACGGTCTCGTCGAGCACAGCTACAACGATCACATCCATTTCACCGGCGCGCTCAATCCCGGCATGAGCGGCGGGCCGGCGGTCAATGCGCAAGGCCAGGTGGTGGGCGTCAACGTCGCCACCCGCCGCGGCGGCCAGCTCATCAGCTTCCTGGTGCCGGCGCGCTTCGCCGCCGCGCTGCTGGCACGCGGTCAGGATGCCAGGCCGGCGGCGGCCGATCTGCGCAAGGACGTGGTCGCGCAGCTCACCAGCTGGCGCGGAGCGCTCTACAAATCCTTGGGCGAGGAGGGCTTCCGCGACCGCGTATTTGGGTCCTATCAGGCGCCGGAGACGCGCGCGGGCTGGTTCGAATGCTGGGCGAGCACGAATGCCAGCGCGTCGCCGAAGCCGCGCGCCAGCATCAATTCGACCAGTTGCAAGGCCGAGGCGAGCGTGTATGTCGCCTCCGACCTCAACACCGGCGTGGTCGAGGTCAGCCACTCCTACGCGAAATCGATCGACCTCAATCAATTCCAGTTCGCGACCGTGCTGACGCAACTGGCGCAGCCGCGGCTGACCATGGGTGGCTCGTTCCGCAAATGGTACACGCCGCAGCATTGCCATGCGGATTTCGTCGGCGTCGCGCCGGCGGCCGCTCATCCGCCGCTGCGCGCATTGTGGTGCGCGCAAGGCTATCGTGAGTTCGATGGCCTCTACGACGTCGTGCTGGTCGCGGTCACGCAGGACCACGCCGACGAGGCGCTGGTGTCGCGGCTGAACCTGCAAGCGATCGCCTACGACGACGCCTTGCGCCTCGGCAAGAGCTTCCTCGAACGCCTGCAGGTCGCACGATGATCTGGATCGAGATCCTCTCCAAGCATCGCGACGTCGCCGGCCGCTTCCGCGTCGATGCCACCGAGATCAGCATCGGCCGTGGCTATGACAATCACGTCATCCTTGACGATCCCTATGTCGCCGCGCGCCATGTGCGGATTTTCCGTGACGGCGAGGGGCGCCTCGTCGCCGAGGATCTCGGCAGCGCCAACGGTCTCTTTCTCGATCGCAGCAAGAGCCGGAGGCCGCAGCTCGTCCTCGATGGCATCAAGCCGATCCGGATCGGCCAGACACTGCTCCGGATCCGCGACGCCGGCCATGCCGTCGAGCCGGAGCGGCTCGCGGGCTCCGAACGCGGGGCGCTGCCGATCATCGCGGCGATCGCGCTCGGCGTCGTCCTGCTCGCGATCAATGCGCTGATGACCTGGTTTGCGCAGACCACCGAGGCGCATCTGTCCGATTATCTCGTGCCGACCCTCACCATGATCGGGGTCGTCGTTGCCTGGGTCGGCGTCTGGGCGCTGCTGGCGCGGCTGTTTTCCGGTCGCTCGCATTTTCTGCGCCACCTCCTGATCGCGCAGGCGGGTCTGATCGCATTCTGGATCTACAGCGAGTTCGCCCAGATTGCCTCGTTCGCCCTGACCTGGACCGCCGTCTTCACCTACGGCTATGTCGTGTCGTGGATCGTTCTGGCGGCGACATGCTTCCTGCATCTGCGCGAGGTCGGGCGCACCCACATGCTCGCCAAGGGCATGGTAGTCGGGCTGCTGCTCGTGGTCGCGATCGCGGTCCAGACCGTGCAGCGGTCGGAGGCGCTGGCGAATTCCGGCCGTCCCAATGTCAGCCACGTGATGATGCCGCCGTCCTTGCGCCTGGTTCCAGTACAGGACGAGCAGGTCTTCTTCGACGACGCTGCGTGGCTGAGGGCAAAGCTCGACGCCGATCGGGCCGCGCTGACGCCGGCCGGTGTGGAGCGCTGAGCACGGTTCCACCGTCTTTGCTCAAGCAGATTGAAAGTCCCCGGTTCCCATCATAGCCTCTATCCGGGTTTTTACGGGGAGAGGGCAATGAACAGGCGGGCGCTGCTGGGATTGGGGGCGGCATTTCTGGTATCAGGGTGCCTAACAGGCAAAGAAGGCACCGAGTATGCGGTGGTGTCACAGAAGATCGGGGCGCCGCGTTCCGGACACTCCCGCATCGTCATCATGAGTTTGAAGGATGCCTGGCTCGACAGGACCACTTGCGACGCCAAGGTCGATGGCGTCGCGCTGAGCCGCCTGATCCCCGGTACCTACGTCTACCTCGACCGGCCGGCCGGTCCGCACCACCTCGTCGCCACCCAGACCCTGTTCCCGGGCGACTCGGTGCTCGATTTCAATACCGAACCGGGGCGGACCTATTTCTTCTCGATCAGGCCCAGCGATCGGTCCAGGGCCATGCAGGGCGGCGGCATGGCATTTGGCCTGCTGGGCATGGGCGTAATGGCGGCGGCCTCGTCGGGCGCCGACAACAAGGGCCCGGTCGACTTCGTTCCGCTCCAGGAAGGGCAGGCGAGGGCGGCGCTGGCGGAGCTTCTGCAGGCCGAATAGGCCCATTTTCCTTGCGTTGCGCCAAAATCCGGCTATATAGCGCGCCATCTCACACGGAAACTTGGCTCTCCTAGAGGGCGTCCGGTGGCAAGCCGGGCCTTAACGGTCTGTCTTTGCTCACGCGTTTCCGGAGGAATCAACCGGAGAATATCCAATGGCGCTACCTGAATTCACGATGCGCCAGCTGCTCGAAGCTGGCGTGCACTTTGGTCACCAGTCTCACCGCTGGAATCCGAAAATGGCCGATTTCATTTTCGGAGCCCGCAACAACATCCACATCATCGATCTCGCCCAGACCGTGCCGCTGCTGCACACGGCGCTGCAGGCTGTCAGCGACACCGTCGCCAAGGGCGGCCGCATCCTGTTCGTCGGCACCAAGCGCCAGGCGCAGGACAACGTGGCCGATGCGGCCAAGCGTTGCGCGCAGTATTTCGTCAATTCGCGCTGGCTCGGCGGTACGCTGACCAACTGGAAGACGATCTCGGCCTCGATCAAGCGCCTGCGTCATCTCGACGAGGTGCTGTCCTCTGGCGAAGCCAACTCCTACACCAAGAAGGAGCGGCTGACCCTGCAGCGCGAGCGCGATAAGCTCGATCGCTCGCTCGGCGGCATCAAGGACATGGGCGGTCTGCCCGACATGATCTTCGTGATCGACACCAACAAGGAAGACATCGCGATCCAGGAGGCCCAGCGCCTCAAGATCCCGGTTGCCGCGATCGTCGATACCAATTGCGACCCGAAGGGCATCACCTATGTCGTGCCGGGCAATGACGATGCGGGCCGTGCGATCTCGCTGTATTGCGACCTGATCGCGCGTGCCGCGATCGACGGCATCTCGCGGGCGCAGGGCGAGCTCGGGATCGACGTCGGGGCTTCCGCCGCCCCGCTGGAGGAAGAGCTTCCGGCAGCGTCGGTCGCCTCGAAGTTCCAGGGGCTGCCCGGTCCGCGTGGCACCGCCGACGATCTCAAGAAGCTCACCGGCGTTTCGGGGGCCGTCGAGAAGAAGCTGAACGACCTCGGCATCTTCCACTACTGGCAGCTCGCCGAGCTCGATCACGACACGGCACACCAGATCGGCGAAGAAGTGGGTCTGCCGAGCCGGGCCGATGCCTGGGTTGCCCAGGCCAAGTCGCTCGCCGACGCCTAAGACGACGCAAGAGAATCTGGCCGGCGTCTCACGCCGGCCATCGCGACTGAGATAGGTTTTTCCTGGCAGCGGGCGGCGACCAGCCATCCGCTGCGTCGCGCTTTGGACAGGCAAAAGGACGTTCAACAATGGCTAACATCACCGCAGCGATGGTGAAGGACCTGCGCGAGTCGACCGGCGCGGGCATGATGGACTGCAAGGCCGCGCTCACCGAGAACGGCGGCGACATGCAGGCCGCGCAGGATTGGCTGCGCAAGAAGGGCCTGTCGAAGGCCGCCAAGAAGGCCGGTCGCGTTGCGGCCGAGGGCCTGATCGGCGCGCTGACCTCGGGCAAGAAGGGCGTGGTCGTCGAGGTCAACTCCGAGACCGACTTCGTCGCCCGCAACGAGCACTTCCAGGGCCTGGTCAAGATGATCGCCCAGGTCGCGCTCGACGTCGGTGCCGACGTGGAGAAGATCAAGGCCGCCAAGGTGGGCAGCATCACGGTCGAGGCCGCGATTGCCGATTCGATCGCCACCATCGGTGAGAACCAGACGCTGCGGCGTGCGGCTTCGCTCGAAGTGAGCCAGGGCGTCGTGTCGAGCTACGTCCATGGCGCCGTCATCGAGGGTGCCGGCAAGCTCG
Organism: Bradyrhizobium sp. SZCCHNPS1003; assembly: GCF_032381555.1. Classification (NCBI taxonomy): domain Bacteria; kingdom Pseudomonadati; phylum Pseudomonadota; class Alphaproteobacteria; order Hyphomicrobiales; family Nitrobacteraceae; genus Bradyrhizobium; species Bradyrhizobium sp. SZCCHNPS1003. The sequence continues at coordinate 342,603 of NZ_JAUHIU010000003.1, read as the reverse complement.
GCGTGATCGTGGCGCTGGAGTCGCCCGGCAAGACCGACGAGCTCGCCGTGCTCGGCCGCCAGCTCGCGATGCATGTCGCCGCGGCCAATCCGCAGGCGATCGATGCGGCCGGTCTCGATCCGGAACTCGTCAAGCGCGAGAAGGACGTGCTCGCCGACAAATATCGTCAGCAGGGCAAGCCGGAAAACGTGATCGAGAAGATCGTCGAGTCCGGTCTGAAGACCTACTACAAGGAAGTCACCCTGCTCGAGCAGGCCTTCATCCACGACAGCGGCAAGTCCGTCGCGCAGGCGCTGAAGGAAGCCGAAGGCAAGGTCGGTGGTCCGATCAAGGTCGCCGGTTTCGTCCGCTATGCCCTCGGCGAGGGCATCGAGAAGGAAGAGACCGACTTCGCTGCCGAAGTCGCCGCCGCCAGCGGCAAGAAGTAACGACTGAACCTGGTTCGATCCGGCGCATGCGTGCGCCGGATCCCAACGCGCGAGACAGGGAAGCATTGGCACATGGCTGAGCCGGTCTATCGTCGCGTCGTGGTCAAGCTGTCCGGCGAATATCTCGCGGGCCCTCATTCCTTCGGCATCGACCAGCCGACCATCGACCGCATCGCCGACGACCTCATTGCGGCTCAGAAATTGGGCGTCGAGATTGCCGTCGTCGTCGGCGGCGGCAACATGGTGCGCGGGGTCGAGGTCTCGTCGCAGGGCGTATCGCGCCCGACCGGCGACACGATGGGCATGCTCGCGACGGTCATGAACTGCCTGGCGCTCGAAGCCGCGATTCAGCGCAAGGGTACCCCGGCGCAGGCGCTCTCGGCCTTCGTGATGCCGGAGGTTTGCGAGCTGTTCACGCGCGCTGCAGCGCACAAGTCGCTGGCCGAAGGGCGCATCGTGGTGCTCGGGGGCGGCACCGGCAATCCCTATTTCACCACCGATACCACCGCCGTGTTGCGGGCGGCCGAGGTCGGCGCGCAGGCCGTGCTGAAGGCCACCAATGTCGACGGCGTCTATAGTGCCGATCCCAAGAAGGATCCGGCTGCCAAGCGCTTCGACCGTCTGACCCATTCGCAGGCCATCGAGGGCGGCTACAAGGTCATGGACGCGACTGCATTCGCGCTTGCCCGGGAAACATCGCTGCCTATCATTGTCTTCTCCATTGCCGAACCCGGCTCGATCGGTGCGATGCTGCGGGGCGAAGGGCGCGGCACCATCGTCGCGGGGTGAGCCCGGCACCGTCGGCAGCCGGTGTTGGACCGATCCCCAGCCTGCGGTAGAAGCGTAAGCGAAACAGGAATTCGTCCGGGAGTTGCGCGAGTCCCGCCGCCGGCCCTCCAAGGCCCGGCAGAACGGCCGCAGCGACCGGGTTGCAGAAAGGAAAGCGTGATGTCCACGGGCAATTTCGATCTCAACGAACTGAAGCGCCGCATGCAGGGCGCGACCCAGGCGCTGAAGCACGAGCTCGGCGGCCTGCGCACCGGCCGCGCCTCGGCGTCGATGGTGGAGCCGGTCCAGGTCGAGGCCTATGGCTCGCACATGCCGCTCAACCAGCTCGCCACCGTCTCCGTGCCCGAACCGCGTCTGCTGTCGGTGCAGGTCTGGGACAAGTCGATGGTGAAGGCGGTCGAGAAGGCGATCGTGGATTCCAATCTCGGCCTGTCGCCGGCGACCGAAGGTCAGGTGATCCGGCTTCGCATTCCCGAGCTCAACCAGGAACGCCGCAAGGAGCTGGTGAAGGTCGCGCACAAATATGCCGAGGCCGCGCGCGTCGCTGTCCGCCATGTCCGCCGCGACGGTCTCGATACCCTCAAGAAGCTCGAGAAGAATCACGAGATGTCCGAGGACGATCAGGAGCGCCTCGCTGCCGACGTGCAGAAGGCGACCGACAGCGTGATTTCGGAGATCGACCAGCTGCTGGCGGCGAAGGAAAAGGAAATCCTCACCGTCTGAAGGATGTTTTTGATGTCCAATGCCGCGGCCCCCGTGACGGAGGCGCCGGAACGCTCCGACGGCCCGGCCCACGTTGCCATCATCATGGATGGCAACGGTCGCTGGGCTGCGGCGCGCGGGCTGCCGCGAGCGGAAGGGCATCGCCGCGGCGTCGAGGCGCTGCGCCGCGTGGTGCGCGCCGCGCCTGAGCTCGGCATTCGCTATCTCACCATCTTCTCGTTTTCGTCCGAGAACTGGTCACGCCCGGCGAGCGAGATCGGCGATCTGTTCGGCCTGCTGCGCCGCTTCATCCGCAACGATCTCGCAACCCTGCATCGCGACGGCGTTCGGGTCCGGGTGATCGGCGAGCGCGACGGGCTCGAGACCGATATCTGCGCGCTCCTGAGCGAAGCCGAGGAGCTGACCCGGGGCAACACCAAGCTGACGCTGGTGGTCGCCTTCAACTACGGCTCGCGCCAGGAGATCGCGCGCGCGGCCCAGCTTCTGGCGCGCGAGGTCGCCGAGGGCCGGCGCGATCCGTCCTCAATCGATGCCGACGCGATCGGTGCCCATCTCGATGCGCCCGATGTTCCCGATCCCGATCTCATCATCCGCACCAGCGGTGAGCAGCGGCTGTCGAACTTCCTGATGTGGCAGGCGGCCTATAGCGAGCTGGTGTTCGTGCCGATCCATTGGCCCGACTTCGACAAGGCCGCGCTGGAGGGCGCGATCGCCGAGTTCGGCCGGCGTGAACGCCGCTTCGGCGGCCTCGTGGCGAAAACCGCCTCGTGACCAAACCGGACACCGCAGCCGTGGGAGACGCCGGCGGGCAGCCGAAGCAGGCTGCGCCCAGCAATCTGGTGATGCGGGTTGCGGCGGCGCTGGTGCTGGTGCCGCTGGCGCTCGGCGCCGCCTATGCCGGCGGCGTATTCTGGACCGCACTGGTCACGGTGGTCGCGGTCGGCCTGTATCTCGAATGGCTGATGGTGGTGGGCGAGGTCCGCAAGGCCAGCGTCGGCACGGCCGGAGCCCTGGCCATCGGCGTTGCCGGCATTTGCTGCGCATTCGGCCTGATCGACTTCGCCGTCGTCGTGCTCGCTCTTGGCCTCGTCGTGGTCACGGCGCTGGCTGATGCGGGACGCCGCGCCTGGGCGGCCGCCGGCTTCGCATACGCCGCCGCTGCCGAGCTCGGCTCGGTGCTGGTGCGCTTCGATGCCGCCGAGGGATGGCATGCGCTGGTGCTGGTGTTTCTGGTCGTATGGGCCAGCGACATCGGCGGCTACGTTGCGGGCCGCAGCATCGGCGGGCCGAAGCTCGCGCCGCGGATCAGCCCGAACAAGACCTGGGCCGGCGCGATCGGCGGCTTCGCGGCCAGCCTTGCTGCCGCGGCCGGCTGGTCGTTGGCGGGCGCCGGCGGACTGGTGACGATGCTCGTGTTGGCCGCGGCGCTGTCGGTGGTCTCGCAGCTCGGCGACCTGCTCGAATCTGCGGTGAAGCGGCACTTCGGGGTCAAGGACTCCAGTCACATCATTCCCGGCCATGGCGGCCTAATGGATCGCCTGGACGGCTATGTCGCGGCAATCGTTGTCGCCGCATTGCTCGGTTTGCTGCGCGGCGGCCTCGATGGCGTCGGCCGCGGTCTTCTGGTTTGGTGACCGGCAGCGCTGCTGACCGGTCGAGATGCTTGGTGAGAACATGAGCGCAGTGCCATTGCGGAACAACAAGGCCGGTCTCGCGGAGGTGCGCAGCATCACCGTGCTCGGCGCCACCGGCTCGATCGGCGATTCGACCATGGATCTCGTGCGCGGCGCGCCGGAGCGCTACCGGGTCGAGGCGCTGACCGGCAACAGCAACGTCCAGGGCCTGGTGAAGCTGGCCCGGGAGTTCAGCCCGCGCTTCGTCGCGGTGGCCGATCCGGCGGGGCTCGTTGAGCTGCGTGACGCACTGGCGGGCACCGGGATCGAATGCGGGGCAGGGGAGAGCGCCATCATCGAGGCGGCAGCCCGTCCCGCCGACTGGGTCATGGCGGCCGTCTCCGGCGCCGCCGGCCTCAAGCCGGCGCTCGCCGCGGTCGACCGCGGCGCGACCGTGGCGCTCGCCAACAAGGAATGCCTGGTCTGTGCCGGCGACTTCTTCATGGAGCGGGCCGCCCGGGCCGGCGCCTGCATCCTGCCGGCCGATTCGGAACACAACGCGCTGTTCCAGGCGCTGTCCTCGGGCAATCGCGAGGAGCTGGTGCGGGTGATCATCACCGCCTCCGGCGGTCCGTTCCGCACCTGGGCGGCTGGTGACATCGAGCAGGCGACCTTGGCGCAGGCGCTGAAGCATCCGAACTGGAGCATGGGCCAGAAGATCACGATCGATTCGGCCTCGATGATGAACAAGGGCCTCGAGGTGATCGAGGCGTCCTACCTGTTCGCGCTTTCGCCCGACGAGATCGACGTCCTGGTCCACCCGCAGTCCATCGTCCATGGCATGGTCGAGTTCTCGGATCGCTCGGTGGTGGCGCAGCTCGGCGCGCCCGACATGCGCATTCCGATCGCCCACTGCCTTGGCTGGCCGGAGCGTATCAAGGGCCCGTCGGCCCGGCTCGATCTCGCCAAGATCGGCGCCCTGACTTTCGAGGCGCCGGACTTCGAGCGGTTCCCCGGTCTGCGGCTGGCCTACGATTCGCTGCGCACCGGGCGCGGCGCGACGACGGTGTTCAATGCGGCCAACGAAGTCGCTGTCGCTGCCTTCATCGCTGGTCATATCCGGTTCGGTGCCATTGCCCGACTGGTCGAGGCGACCCTCGAAGCATGGACCCGATCAGGTAATCTGGCACCGTTGACCTCGGCGGACGACGCCATCGCCATTGACCATGACGCGCGAAAAAGGGCCTCCGGCCTCTTGCCTCAAATCGCCGCAAAAGCATCTTAAAGGGTTGGACGGGCCACTGGCCCATCGGGAAGGTCATCGATGTCGGAATTTTTCCACCATATCTTCAATACGTTGAGCCATGGCCTTCTCGGCTACATCGTCCCGTTCCTGTTCGTGCTGACGATCGTGGTGTTCTTCCATGAGCTCGGCCATTTCCTGATCGCGCGCTGGGCCGGCGTGAAGGTGTTGACGTTTTCGCTCGGATTTGGCCCAGAACTGATCGGTTTCAACGACCGCCACAACACCCGCTGGAAGATCTCGGCGATCCCGCTCGGTGGCTACGTGAAGTTCTTCGGCGACGAATCCGAGGCCTCGACGCCGTCGGCCGAGGTGCTCGCCAAGATGACGGCTGAGGAGCGCGCCGACAGCTTCCACCACAAGACCGTCGGCCAGCGCGCTGCGATCGTCGCGGCCGGCCCGATCGCCAACTTCATCCTGGCGGTCATCATCTTCGCCGGCATGGCGCTGTATTTCGGCAAGCCGAACACGACCCCGCGGGTCGATGCGGTGCAGTCGGACAGCGTCGCGGCCGCCGCCGGCTTCAAGGACGGTGACGTCATCGCTGCCATCGATGGCCGGGCGATCGAGACCTTCGCCGACATGCAGCGGGTCGTCTCGGTCAGCGCCGGCACGGAATTGTCCTTCCTGATCAAGCGTGACGGCACGGAACTCACCCTGAAGGCGACGCCGGCGCTGAAGGAGGTCAAGGACCTGTTCGGCAACAGCCACCGGATCGGCGTGCTCGGCATCCAGTACAACGCCAAGCCGGACGAATCGCGGTCGATCCCGGTCGGGTTCCTCGAATCGATCAAGATCGGCTTCGAGCAGGTCTGGTTCATCATCTCCACGACCTTCAAGTTCATCGCCTCGCTGTTCGCGGGCGCCGGGAGTGCCGGCGACGTCGGCGGACCGATCCGAATCGCACAACTCTCGGGGCAGGCGGCCAGCCTCGGCTTCCAGTTCGTTGTGCAACTGTGCGCGACGCTTTCGGTCTCGATCGGGCTCCTGAACCTGTTCCCGGTTCCGCTGCTCGATGGCGGGCACCTGTTGTTCTATGGGGTCGAGGCCGTCCGCGGTCGGCCGCTGTCCGAGCGGGCGCAGGAGATGGGGTTCCGAATCGGCCTCGGGCTGGTCCTCATGCTCATGGTCTTTGCAACCTATAACGATATCCTTCACCTCGCCGGGTCCTGAGCGCGGCTTTTTTACGACGTGGCCGTTGGGCAACGTTTTGAAACGAATTTGAAAATTCAGAGAGATCCGGCGTTTGCCGTCGGGTCCAAATTGGCTACAAGCGAACGACAAATGGGAATCTGTCGGGTTCGTAGGGGTACGGAACCGGCAACGGAATATAAGGGCGCGTAGCGCATGAAGTTCGGATTGCGGGTGCGGGGGGGCTTGGCGGCCGCCTTTATCATGTTCGCCGGACCGGTGGCTTTGCCGCTGGCGAGCGTGGTTCTTTCGTCGCCAGCTGCGGCTCAGACGGTCAACTCGATCGAAGTGGTCGGTAACCGCCGCGTCGAGCTGGAGACCATCCGCTCGTACTTCAAGCCGGGCCCCGGCGGGACGCTCGACGCCGGCCGGGTCGACGACGGCCTCAAGGCGCTGATCGAGACCGGCCTGTTCTCCGACGTGAAGATCAATCGCCAGGGTGGGCGCCTGATCGTCACGGTCGTCGAGAACCCGGTGATCGGCCGCGTCGCTTTCGAGGGCAACAAGAAGGTCAAGGACGAGCAGCTCCAGGCGGAAGTGCAGTCGAAGCCGCGCGGCACGCTGTCGCGTCCGATGGTGCAGTCCGACGCCCAGCGCATCGCGGAGATCTACCGCCGCTCGGGCCGTTACGACGTGCGCGTCACGCCGGAAATGATCGAGCAGCCGAACAACCGCGTCGACCTGATCTTCACGGTCGAGGAAGGTGCCAAGACCGGCGTGAAGTCGATCGAGTTCGTCGGCAACAACGCCTTCTCGTCCTATCGCCTCAAGGACGTCATCAAGACCCGCGAGACCAACCTCCTGAGCTTCCTCGGCTCGGGCGACGTCTACGATCCGGACCGTGTCGAGGCCGACCGCGACCTGATTCGCCGCTTCTACCTGAAGAACGGCTATGCCGACGTGCAGGTCGTGGCTGCGCTCAGCGAGTACGATCCGGAGCGCAAGGGTTTCCTCGTGACCTTCAAGATCGAGGAAGGCCAGCAGTACCGGGTCGGTTCGGTCGACTTCCAGTCGTCGATCGCAACGCTCGACGCCACCACGCTGCGCGGCTATTCGCGCGTCAGCGTCGGTTCGCTCTACAACGTCGAGAACATCGAGAAGTCGGTCGAGGAAATGCAGATCGAGGCCTCGCGGCGCGGCTACGCGTTCGCGGTGGTCCGTCCGCGCGGCGATCGCAACTTCGAGGCCCACACCGTGTCGGTCGTCTTCGCCGTCGACGAGGGCCCGCGCACCTATATCGAGCGCATCAACATTCGCGGCAACACCCGCACCCGCGACTACGTCATTCGCCGCGAGTTCGACATCTCCGAGGGCGACGCCTACAATCGCGCCCTGGTCGACCGTGCCGAGCGCCGCCTGAAGAACCTCGACTTCTTCAAGGACGTGAAGATCGTGACCGAGCCGGGCTCTTCGAGCGACCGCGTGGTCCTGAACGTCATCCTGGAAGAGAAGTCGACCGGCGACTTCTCGATCTCCGGCGGTTATTCGACCACAGACGGTGCGCTTGCCGAGGTCTCGATCTCCGAGCGTAACTTCCTCGGCCGCGGCCTGTTCGCCAAGGCGTCGGTGACCTACGGCCAGTTCGCCCGCGGCTACTCGCTGTCCTTCGTCGAGCCCTATCTGCTCGACTACCGGGTCGCGCTCGGCCTCGACCTCTACCAGCGCCAGCAGCTCGCCAACAACTTCATCTCCTACGGCACCAAGACGCTCGGCTTCAGCCCGCGCCTCGGCTTCCAGCTGCGTGAGGATCTGTCGCTGCAGCTGCGCTATTCGATCTACCGCCAGGAGATCTCACTGCCGGCGACGCTGTCGGACTGTAACAACTTGGCCGCCGGCACCCTGATCGGCAACCGCTTCGTGCCGTTCAACCCGACCCCGGCCTTCATCAACGCCAATGGCGGCGTCGATCCGACCGGCAATAACGGCCTGGGCTGCTTCGCCAATGGCGAGGCGTCGCTGCCGGTCCGTCAGGAGCTGGCGAAGGGCGCAACGCTGACCTCGGCGCTCGGCTACACGCTGAATTACAACACGCTCGACAACAACAAGAACCCGACCGACGGCCTGCTGGTCGACTTCAAGCAGGACTTCGCGGGCGTCGGCGGCGACGTGTCGTACCTGAAGACCGCGTTCGATGCGAAGTACTTCACCCCGCTGGTGTCGGACATCGTCAGCATCGTCCACCTCCAGGGCGGCATCCTGAACAAGATCGGCAATACGCAGCTGCGCATGCTCGATCACTTCCAGATGGGTCCGAACCTGGTTCGCGGCTTCGCTCCGAACGGCATTGGTCCGCGCGATATCAATCCGTTCGGCACGCAGGACGCGCTGGGCGGCACCAAGTACTGGGGCGCTTCGCTCGAACTGCAGATGCCGTTCTGGTTCCTGCCCAAGGAAACTGGTCTGAAGGGTGCCGTTTACGCCGACGCCGGCGGCCTGTGGGGCTATCAGGGGCCGACGTCCTGGGCTGCGACGGGCGAGGTTAATACCCCCGGCTGTATCAAGCCGACGCGCAACCCGAACAACGCCGGCACCTGCCTTGGTCTGCAGTTCGATGACCAGAACAAGGTTCGGACCTCGGTCGGCGTGGGTCTGGTGTGGGCGTCGCCGTTCGGTCCGCTGCGCTTCGACTACGCGATCCCGCTCACCAAGGGTCAGTTCGACCGGACGCAGGAATTCCGGTTCGGCGGCGGTACCTCGTTCTGAGCCTGGGCCGATCGAATCCGGGTTGGCATCGACCAACCTCGCCGGTGTAAGAAATAGGAGCTCGGTTCCGGGACACCGGAGCCGGGCTCTGACTTTTTGTCTTGAGAGTACGACGGAATGGCCCAGCCGACCTTCTTCCAATCGCCGCCGCCCACGACCCTGGCGGCGATCGCCGCCGCCGCCAAGGCCACCCTGGTCGACCCATCCCGCGGCGAGCAGGTCGTCAAGGGACTGGCGTCGCTCGACGAGGCCGGCCCGATGCATCTGGCGTTCTTCGACAACCTCAAATACGCCGACCAGCTCGCCGGGACCAAAGCGGGCGCCTGCCTGGTCAGTCCGCGATTCGAGGCGCGCGTGCCGTCCCATGTCGCAGTGCTCCGCGCCAATCAGCCGTTCCGCGCCTTCGTGCTGCTCGCGCGTGAGTTCCATGCCGACGCACTGCGGCCGCAGCCCTGGTTCGGCGACGACGGAATCTCGCCCCAAGCCATCATCGATCCCACCGCGCGGCTGGAGGACGGCGTCATCGTCGAGCCGCTGGCGGTGATCGGCGCCCATGTCGAGATCGGCTCGGGGACCATCGTTGGTGCGGGTGCCGTGATTGGCCCCCACGTCAAGATCGGTCGCGACTGCAATGTCGGCGCCCGCACCGTCATTCAGTGCGCGCTGATCGGCAATGACGTTCTGATCCATCCCGGCTGCAGCATCGGCCAGGACGGCTACGGCTTCATCTTCTTCGGCGCGGACGGGCACACCAAGGTGCCGCAGACCGGGCGGGTTCTGATCCAGAACCATGTCGAGGTCGGCGCCGGCACGACGATCGATCGGGGCAGCCTGCGCGACACGGTCATCGGCGAAGGCACCAAGATCGACAACCAGGTGCAGATTGGCCACAATGTCACAATCGGGCGGCATTGCCTGCTGGCGGCCCAGATCGGGCTGGCAGGAAGTCTCACGATCGGCGACAACGTCGCGCTCGGGGCGAAGGTTGGCATCAACAATCACCTGACGATCGGCGATGGTGCGCAGGTGACCGCGATGAGCGGCGTCAAGGACGACATTCCGCCGAACGGCCGGTGGGGCGGTTTCTTCGCCAAGCCGACCAAGCAGTGGTTCCGCGAGATCGTTGCGGTGGAACGGCTGGTGCGGGATTCGACCGCGATGAACAGGGACGAAGGACGGGAGTGATGGAGGAGTCACCCATCAAGTTTGCGGACGTCGACATCAACGAGATTCTCAAGACGCTGCCGCATCGTTATCCATTTCTCCTGATCGACCGCGTGAAGAACATCCGGGCCGACTACAGCGGCATCGGCGTCAAGAACGTCTCGATCGGCGAGCCCTGCTTCCAGGGACACTTTCCGGAGCGGCCGGTCTATCCGGGCGTGCTGATGATCGAGGGCATGGCCCAGACCGCCGGCGTGATCGGCATCAAGTCGGTCGAGGGCACGGAAAAGCCGCGCGCGGTGTATTTCCTCACCATCGACAAGTGCAAGTTCCGCAAGCCGGTGCTGCCCGGCCAGACCATCGAGTACCACATGCGCTCGATCGGCCGGCGCAAGACGATGTGGTGGTTCCACGGCGATGCCAAGGTCGACGGCGTCGTCGTCGCCGAGGCCGATGTCGGCGCGATGCTGACCGACTGACGGGCTGGTAGAAAGTTGATTGCGTCGACATGAGCAAGATTGATCCCACCGCACGCGTCGAGGATGGCGCCGTCATCGGTGAGGGGACCGTGATCGGTCCTTACTGCATCGTCGGCCCCAACGTCGTGATCGGGTCGAACTGCAGACTGATCAGCCACGTCCAGATCATGGGCCACACCACGCTCGGCGACGACAACGTGATCTCGCCCTTCGTCGTGCTCGGCGGCGCGCCGCAGGATCTCAGCTATCGCGGCGAGCCGCATCGGCTTGAGATCGGCTCCGGCTGCACCTTCCGCGAAGGCGTGACGATGAACATCGGCACCACCAAGGGCGGCGGCCTGACCAAGGTCGGCAATGCCGGGTTCTTCATGAACAATGCCCATGTCGCCCACGATTGCGTCGTCGGCGACAACGTGATCTTCGCGACCTCGGCCACGCTCGGCGGCCATGTCGAGGTCGGCGATTCCGTCTACATCGGCGGTCTCTCGGCGGTGCATCAGTTCACCCGCATCGGCCATGGCGTGATGGTCGGCGGCGTCTGCGGCGTGCGCGGCGATATCATTCCGTATGGCCTGGTCAACGGTCAGTATGCCGCCCTCGAAGGCCTCAACGTGATCGGCATGAAGCGCCGCAAGTTCACCCGCGAGCGCCTCGCCACGGTGCGTGCCTTCTACCAGAAGCTGTTCCACGGTCCCGGCGTGTTCGCCGACCGCCTCGCGGCGGTGCGGCCGCTCGCCGGCGAGGATCCCGCCATTGCCGAGATCCTCGCCTTCATCGACGGCGGTCGACATCGCGCCTTGTGCCTGCCCGAGATCGGCAGGCCGACGATCGAGCCTTGAGCGCGATGGGGACGCCGGCCGCCGAGACCACGCCGCCGATCGGCATGATCGCCGCGGGCGGGGTGCTGCCCTTTGCGGTCGCCGACGAGATCGTCGCGCGCGGCCGGACGCCGGTGCTGTTCGCCCTGAAGGGCATCTGCGATCCGAAGCCGCTGGCGCGTTTCCGGCATCACTGGATCGGCCTCGGCCAGCTCGGCAATGCCCTGAAGCTGCTCAAGGCCGAGGGTGTCCGTGACCTGATGTTCATCGGCAACCTCGTTCGTCCGGCGGTGTCGGAGATCCGTTTCGACTGGGGCACGCTGCGCGAGCTGCCCTACATCTGGTCGGCCTTTCGTGGCGGCGACGACCATCTGCTGTCCGGCGTTGGCCGCATCTTCGAGCGCCACGGCTTTCACATGATCGGCGTCAAGGACGTCGCCCCCAATCTGCTCGTGCCCGAAGGGCGGCTGACGCGGAGCGGGCCCAACGATCTGGTGACCGGTGACATCGCCAAGGGGCTCGCCGTGCTGCGCGCGATGGCGCCGTTCGATGTCGGGCAGGCGGTGATCGTGATCGACGGCCACGTCGTTGCGCTCGAGGACATCGAGGGCACCGACGGGCTGCTGGCCCGCGTGGCGCGGCTGCGTGCCGATCGCCGCATTCGTGCTGCGGCCGGGCGCGGCGTGCTGGTGAAGGCGCCCAAGGCCGGCCAGGATCTTCGCTACGACCTGCCGACCATCGGCCCGCGCACCGTCGAGGGGCTTTCAGCCGCGGGTCTCGCCGGAGTCGCCGTCGCGGCCGCCTATACGCTGCTCGCCGATCCCCAGGAGACAGTGGCTGCCGCCGATCGGGCAGGCGTGTTCATCACGGGCGTCACTGCGTGACGGCGCGGCCTCTGGCAGGCGCGGCCATGCGCAGGATCTGCCTGGTCGCGACCGAAGAGTCCGGGGATCGCCTCGGCGCCAGCCTGATGAAGGTGCTGCGCCAGCGGCTCGGCGACGGCGTCGAATTCTCCGGCGTCGGCGGCCGCGGCATGACACGCGAGGGGCTCGCCTCGCTGTTTCCGATCGAGGAGCTCTCGATCGTCGGCTTCGCGGCGGTGCTGAAGCAACTGCCCAAGATCCTCGGCCTGATCCGCGGCACGGTTGACGCGATCGTTGCGGCCCAGCCCGACGTGCTCGTCATCATTGACAGTCCCGATTTCACCCAGCGCGTGGCGAAGCGGGTTCACGCGCGCGATCCCGAGATTCCGATCGTGAACTACGTCGCACCGACCGTATGGGCGTGGCGCCCGGGCCGGGCGCGCGCGATGCGCGGCTACGTCGATCACGTGCTGGGCCTGCTGCCATTCGAGCCGGAGGCGTTCCGAAGGCTCAATGGTCCGCCCTGCACCTATGTCGGCCATCCCCTGATCGAGCAGCTCGCCAACCTGCGCCCCAATGCGGCAGAGCAGGCGCGCCGGGATGCCGACCCTCCCGTTCTGCTGGTGCTTCCCGGCAGCCGGCGCAGCGAGGTCGCGCGCCACATCGCCGTGTTCGGCGAGACATTGGCGCGGCTGCGCGCCCAAAACCTGGCCTTCGAAGCCGTGCTGCCCACCACGCCGCATCTCGAAGCCGCGGTGCGGGCAGGGATCGCGAACTGGCCGCTCGCTCCGGAGATCGTCACGGGCGAGGCCGAGAAGCGGGCAGCCTTCAGGCGCGCGCGCGCCGCGCTCGCCAAGTCCGGCACGGTGACCCTGGAGCTCGCGCTGTCCGGCGTGCCGATGGTGACGGCGTATCGCGTCGGCGAGATCGAGGCGTTCATTCTCCGGCGAGTCGTCAACGTGCAATCGGTCATTCTCGCCAATCTCGTGATCGGCGAGAACGTCATTCCGGAATTCCTTCAGGAAGCCTGCACCGCCGACAATCTCGCGCCCGTTCTCGCCGATCTCCTGGGCGACGGTCCGATACGAGCGCGCCAGGTCGAGGCATTCGATCGCCTCGACGCGATCATGTCCACGGGCGCGGCCTCGCCGAGCGTGCGCGCGGCCGACATCGTGCTGGCGACGATGCGCAGCGGGCGGCGCTGATCAGGCCTGAAGCGGCATCTTGAATTCGAAGGTCGTTCTGTCCTCGGTCGAGGTGGCCTGCAGCGTGCCGTCATGCGCTCGCGCAATCTCGGAAGCGATGTAGAGTCCAAGCCCGAGACCATGCTGGCTTGGACGCTCGCCGCGCATATAGGGCTTGAACAGATTCTGCATCGCCTTGTTCGAGATCGGCGGCCCGTGATTGGTGACATCCAGCACGAAACAGCCCTCGCTCGTCGTTGCGGAGACTTGGATCGGCTTGTCCTTGTCGCCGTAGGAGATGGCATTGCCGAGCAGGTTCGAGAACAATTGTCCGATCTTGCTGCGGTCGCATTTGACCGGCTCCGCGATGTTGATCCGGGTCTCGATCTCGTGATCGGGCCAAGCCAGCCGGATCTCGGAGACGACCTGCTCGATCACCGGCGCCAACGGTTGCCGCGCGTCGGGCTTGATCGTCAGGCCGCCGCCGAGGCGCCCCCGGGCGAAATCCATGATGTTGTCGACCAGTCCGGCCATGCGCATGACTGATTTCTGAATCATGGAAATGATCTCGGGCGCTCTGGCGCTGTCCTGGTTGCGCAGCAGCACGCGCATTCCGGCGTCGATCGAGGCCAGTGGATTGCGGAGGTCATGGCCGAGAACGCCGATGAATTGCTCTCTCAGCTCGGCGGTCCGGCGCTCGTCGAGCAGATCGGCCTCGGTGATCTTGAGCCGTTGCTCGGTCGAAAACCGGCTCTTCTCGCTGAGGCCGAGGCTGGCCTGACTGAGCGCGAAGCGCTGATGAAGCTCCAGCTGGGCCGCGATCAACTCCCCGAACAGCTGAAACGTGCTGACGATTTCGGGCCGGTCCAGCTCGCGCGGCGCTGGATCGATCGCACACAGGGTGCCCCAGATGGTCCCGTCGGACAGGGTGATCGGAGCGGAGATGTAGCTGCGAAAGCCGTAGAGCTTTGGCGTCGGGTGATCGCGAAACATGCGATCCGTCTCGACGTCACAGATGACGACAGCTTCGCCTCGCTCCCGGACCTCGCTGCAGATCGTCGTCTTGACGCGCAGCTCGCCGCCCTCTTTCAGGCCGAAATTGATGTCGTCGCGGACCGCACAACAGACCCATCGATCCGAGGTCACGCGCGCGACCGCAACGAATCCCATCCCGGTGATCCTGCTCACCGAGTCCAGAATTTTGGGAACGGCGTCGAGCTGCTGGACAGCATCGACGTCCGAGTTGGGATTGGTCGTCATCGTATGCTCGAGCTGGTCCCCGATCCAGGATGCAAGTCGTGTCTTCAATTTGCACCGTTCAACGCATTGAGCCCCGGAACGTTCGCCGGAACAAAATGATCGTCGTGCGATTGAATGACATTGGACAGGAGACAGAGTGTCCCGCGGTCGGCTCACAAGAAAAACAGTTCTGGTCGTTGAGGACGAGGGGCTGATCCGCGCCAACGCTGTCGACATGATCAGAGACCTCGGTTTCGAAGTCATCGAGGCCGTTGACGCCGATCAGGCCATTTCGCTTCTCGAGCGATGTGACCGTGTATCGGTCGTTTTCACGGATATCCAAATGCCCGGTTCGATGGACGGCCTTCGGTTGGTCGCCGTCATCAGGGACCGCTGGCCCCCGGTTGCGCTCCTGGTGACGTCAGGTCAGGTGACCCCTTCGGAATTGCCGTCGGGCGCGCGCTTCCTTGCCAAGCCATATGGGGCCGAGCAGCTCAGGTCTCATCTCGAGGCGCTGGCCTGATGCACTCCCGACTGGTGCCGCGAGTTAGAAAGGTGCGACCTCACAAACGAAACGGCGCCGTCGGGATCGACGGCGCCGTTCGAGAGCGGAATTGCGCTGCGGTGCGGCTCAGCCGCGCTTGTCCATGTCGACATAGTTGCGCGTCGTGACGCCGGTGTAGAGCTGGCGCGGACGGCCGATCTTCTGTTGCGGATCCTCGATCATCTCGCTCCACTGGCTGATCCAGCCGACGGTGCGGGCGACGGCGAACAGCACCGTGAACATCGACACCGGGAAGCCCATCGCCTTCAGGGTGATGCCCGAGTAGAAGTCGACGTTCGGATAGAGCTTGCGCTCGATGAAGTACTGATCGCTGAGCGCGATCTTCTCGAGCTCCATCGCGACCTTGAGCATCTGATCGTCGGCGTGGCCCGTCTCCTTGAGCACCGCGTGACACATCTTCTGCATGATCTTGGCGCGCGGGTCGTAGTTCTTGTAGACGCGATGGCCGAAGCCCATCAGGCGCACGTCGCTGTTCTTGTCCTTCACCTTGGCGATGAAGTCCGGGATCTTGTCGACGGTGCCGATCTCGGCCAGCATGTTTAGTGCCGCCTCGTTGGCGCCGCCGTGTGCCGGACCCCACAGGCAGGCGATGCCGGCGGCGATGCAGGCAAACGGGTTGGCGCCCGAGGAGCCGGCGATGCGCACCGTCGAGGTCGAGGCGTTCTGCTCGTGGTCGGCGTGCAGGATGAAGATCTTGTCGAGCGCGTCGGCGAGAACCGGGTTCGGCTTGTACTCCTCGCACGGCACCGCGAAGCACATGTTCAGGAAGTTCTCGGCGAAGGAGAGCGAGTTCTTCGGATAAACGAAGGGCTGGCCGATGGTGTATTTGTAGGCCATCGCCGCCAGGGTCGGGATCTTGGCGATCATCCGCATCGACGCGATCATGCGCTGCTTCGGATCATTGATGTCGGTGGAGTCGTGATAGAACGCGGCGAGCGCGCCGACCGAAGCGACCATGACCGCCATCGGATGCGCGTCACGGCGGAAGCCGTGGAAGAAGCGCGACATCTGCTCGTGCACCATCGTGTGATGGGTCACGCGATAGTCGAAATCCTGCTTCTGGGCCTTGGTCGGAAGCTCCCCGTACAGCAGCAGATAGCAGGTTTCCAGGAAGTCGCCCTTCTCGGCGAGCTGCTCGATCGGGTAGCCGCGGTATTCCAGGACGCCGGCGTCGCCGTCGATATAGGTGATCTTGGACTGGCAGCTGCCGGTCGAGGTGAAGCCGGGGTCATAGGTGAACATCCCGGTCTGGGCGTAGAGCTTGCCGATGTCGATGACGTCGGGACCCACGGTGCCGCTCAGGATCGGAAGATCGAAATTCTTGTTGCCGACGGTGAGGGTCGCGGTCTTGCTTGCGGATTTTGCGTCCATCGTTTGTCCCCGATGAGATCGTTAGGCTTGGCCCTTGTTCTTTTTGAGAGATGGCAGGGCAGGTGGACTTTATCTAGTGCGGTGGCTTTGACATTCGCGTCACTGTCGCTGCCAACAGCTTAAGCGAGGGTCAAATCCGAAACCGTACTGGAATCTTATACTTACTAGTGTCCTTCGGCCCTAACATCCGTCAACGAGCCCGCCGCAACGTATGAAGAATGTCCGAGCCGGGAAAACCAGTGGGTGCCGCGCAAATGCGTATCGTATTGCCCTGTGCGCTGCAAGATGGGGAGCAATGCGACCTTATGAGGTGGTCTGGTCCTCCAGACGGCCCAAGGATTCATCACGCCCCAGGATCGCCAGAACGTCGAAAATACCGGGTGAGGTGGTTCGGCCGGTGAGCGCCGCGCGCAGCGGCTGCGCCACCGCGCCCAGCTTGAGATTGTTGGCTTCAGCAAACGCACGCAGCGCGGCTTCCGTGGCCGGTCCGCTCCAGGACTCGACAGCGGCCAGCGCCTCATGCAGCCGGCCGATCAAGGCACGGCTGTCCGGCGTCAGCAGGGCGGCGGCCTTGGCGTCGATCGGAAGCGGCCGGTCGGCAAAGATGAAGGCGGCGCCGTCGATCAGCTCCAAGAGCGTCTTGGCGCGCTCCTTGAGGCTGGGCATCGCCTGGGTGAGCTGCGCGCGCGTGGCGTCGTTGAGCTTGGCCTTGAGAGCCGCGCCGTTCGGCACGTAATTCAGCACGTCCTCGAACTGGCGCACCAGCGCCGCATCGTCGCTGTGGCGGATATAGTGGCCGTTGAGGTTCTCGAGCTTGGCGAAGTCGAACCGCGCCGCCGAGCGGCCGATCGCCGGCAGGTCGAACGCCTTGATCATCTCCTCGGTCGAAAAGATCTCCTGGTCGCCATGGCTCCAGCCGAGCCGCACCAGGTAATTGCGCAGTGCCGACGGCAGATATCCCATCGCACGGTAGGCGTCGACGCCGAGCGCACCGTGGCGCTTCGACAGCTTCGAGCCGTCGGGCCCGTGAATCAGCGGGATGTGCGACATCGACGGCACCGTCCAGCCGAGCGCATCGTAGATCTGCTTCTGGCGCGCGGCGTTGATCAGATGGTCGTCGCCGCGGATGACGTGGGTGACGCCCATGTCGTGGTCGTCCACGACCACCGCCAGCATGTAGGTCGGATTGCCATCGCCTCGCAGCAGCACGAGGTCGTCGAGGTTCTCGTTCTGCCAGACCACGCGGCCCTGCACCTGGTCCTCGATCACGGTCTCGCCGGTCAGCGGCGCGCGCAGCCGGATCGTCGGCTTGACGCCTTCGGGCGCCTCCTTTGGATCGCGGTCGCGCCACATGCCGTCATAGAGCCGGGTGCGGCCTTCCGCGCGCGCCTTTTCGCGCATCGCGGCCAGCTCCTCGGCGGTGGCATAGCAGCGATACGCCATGCCGCTGGCGAGCAGTTGCTCGGCGACCTCGCGATGGCGCGCGGCGCGGCTATATTGGTAGATGACCTCGCCGTCCCAATCGAGCTCGAGCCATTTCAGGCCGTCCAGGATGGCGTCGATGGCCGCCGTGGTCGAGCGCTCACGGTCGGTGTCCTCGATCCGCAGCAGCATCTTGCCGCCGCGGCCCCGCGCATACAGCCAGTTGAACAGGGCCGTCCGGGCGCCTCCGATGTGGAGAAAGCCGGTCGGGGAGGGGGCAAAGCGCGTGACGATCGGGGAGGTCATGGGCGGCAGCACGAAATCCAGGCAGGGGCTATGAAGGGCGGGGGGTGTATAGCAGGCCTATCGCATAACTAAAGCCTTCCTTGGGGGAAGCGGATTTGGCAGATAGGCTGCCAAATTCCGGAGCAGGATATTCTTGATGACCACGACGACAGACACGGCGACGACGGCAGAGGCAGGGCGCGACTTCATCCGCGACATCGTCCAGGCCGATCTCGACAGCGGCAGGCACAAGACGATCGTCACCCGGTTCCCGCCGGAGCCGAACGGCTACCTGCATATCGGCCATGCCAAGTCGATCGGTCTCAACTTCGGCATTGCCCAGGAGTTCGGCGGCCGCTGCAATCTGCGCTTCGATGACACCAATCCGACCAAGGAAGAGCAGGAATATATCGATTCCATCCAGGCCGACGTGCGCTGGCTCGGCTATGACTGGGGCGACAACCTGTTCTTCGCTTCGGATTATTTCGAGCGGCTCTACGATTGGGCGGAAGGGCTGATCAAGGCCGGGCTCGCCTATGTCGACGACCAGTCGCAGGAGGAGATCCGCCTGTCGCGCGGCACGCTCACCGAGCCCGGCAAGAACAGCCCGTTCCGCGACCGCACGGTCGAGGAGAATCTCGACCTGTTCCGGCGCATGAAGGCCGGCGAATTCCCGAACGGCGCGCGCGTGCTGCGCGCCAAGATCGACATGGCCGCCGGCAACATCAACCTGCGCGACCCCGTGCTGTACCGGATCATGCACGCCCATCACCCGCGCACCGGCGACGCCTGGAAGATCTATCCGAGCTACGACTACGCCCACGGGCAGTCGGACGCGATCGAGGGCGTGACGCACTCGATCTGCACGCTCGAGTTCGAGGACCACCGGCCGCTCTACGATTGGTTCCTGGACAAGCTGCCGGTGCCGTCGCATCCGCACCAGTACGAGTTCGCGCGGCTCAACCTGACCTACACGCTGCTGTCGAAGCGCGTGCTGACGCGGCTGGTGCAGGACGGCCATGTCTCAGGCTGGAACGATCCACGCATGCCGACCATCGCCGGCCTGAAGCGGCGCGGCGTGCCGCCGGCTGCGGTGCGCGAGTTCATCAAGCGCATCGGCATCGCCAAGGCCAACAGCATCGTCGACGTCGGCATGCTCGAATTCTGCATTCGTGAGGAGCTGAACCGCACGGCGCTGCGTCGGATGGCCGTGCTGCGGCCGCTGAAGGTGGTGATCGAGAATTATCCGGAAGGCCAGGTCGAGGAGCTCGAGGCGATCAACCACCCCGACGATCCCGCAGCCGGCACGCGCAGGATCGCCTTCGGCCGCGAGCTCTATATCGAGCAGGACGACTTCATGGAGAACCCGCCGAAGAAGTTCTTCCGGCTGTCGCCGGGCAACGAGGTGCGGCTGCGCTACGCCTATTTCATCAAGTGCCGCGACGTCATCAAGAACGACGCCGGCGAGATCGTCGAGCTGCGTTGCACCTATGATCCCGCGACCAAGGGCGGCAACGCGCCGGATGGACGCAAGGTCAAGGCGACGATGCACTGGCTGCCCGCTGCGCAGTCGCTGACCGCCGAGATCCGCCTCTACAACCAGCTGTTCGCCAATCCGAGCCCCAATGCGGCCGACTTCACCGCCGATCTCAATCCCAACTCACTCGAGGTCCTGATCGACGCCCGCATCGAGCCGGCGATCGCCGAGAGCAATTCGGACGCACCGATGCAGTTCGAGCGCCAGGGCTACTTCGTCCGCGATCCGGATTCGATGCCCGACAAGCTCGTGTTCAACCGCACCATCGGCCTGCGCGACACCTTTGCGAAGGAGGTCGCGAAGGGATGAGATGGGGACCGCAGCCGCAGCTCAATTGATCGCTGCGAGGCCGGCCTCGGTCAGCGTTGGCACGCCATCGCTGACCTCGACCAGGCCGCGCTCCGCGAGGAGCGAGAGATCATCGTCGGCGACGGGGGAGAGCGTGAGCCGGTGGGCCTTGATGTCCCGCAACGTCCAGCGCAGGTGGATCGCCGTGTCGAGCGCGAGGTCGGCAAAGGGATCGTCATTGTCATGGTGGTCCATACCCGCATAAGCCCGTGCGGTGCAGAAAGTTCCAATGACGTTCCCGGCACCGGGATTGGATTCTCGTTCCGTTCCGCTAGTCGGATTCCCCGTGGTTTCGCTAGCCTCCATGCCCGTGAAGTAACGGGTGGTGTGGGCAATGGCGGAGCCGGTCAGGCCGCCGGGAGGGCGTCGCGGGATCGCGGGCGCGATGGCCGATGTCTGGCCGCCGCGCGGCGCGCTGGCCGGCGGCTGGCCCGCGATCGGGGCCGGCGCGTCGTCGGCATTCGCCGTCCGCCTGAAGAGCTGGGCGGTCGAGGAGGCCGGGGCGGGCCGGCTGCTGCCCTGGGTGCCGGTGGCGTTCGGGGCCGGCATCGCGCTGTACTTCACCGCCGATCACGAGCCGGTGCTCTGGATTGCCGCCACCACCG
The DNA here is from genome assembly GCF_032381555.1 of Bradyrhizobium sp. SZCCHNPS1003. Taxonomy (NCBI): domain Bacteria; kingdom Pseudomonadati; phylum Pseudomonadota; class Alphaproteobacteria; order Hyphomicrobiales; family Nitrobacteraceae; genus Bradyrhizobium; species Bradyrhizobium sp. SZCCHNPS1003. The sequence goes on along the minus strand of NZ_JAUHIU010000003.1, from coordinate 321,973 downwards.
CCGCGCTGCTCTGCATCGTCGCCATCATGATGCGGCGGCATCGGATGTTTCCGGCTGCCGTGATGATCGCAGCTGCAGCGTGCGGCTTTGCCGCGGCGACCATCAAGACGGCGCGTGTCGCTCATCCAGTGCTGGCGCGGCCGTTGTATTCGGTGGCGCTGTCCGGCTTCGTCGAGGCGCGCGACATCCGCGAACGCAGCGATCGGATCGTGCTGCGCGTCACCGCGATGGAGAGCCCGCGCAACGCCGTCACCATCGCGCGTGTCAGGCTCGCGGTGCGTAAGGGCACGGCGCCCGAGGTCGGCAGCTTCGTGCAGCTCAAGGCGCGGCTGCTGCCGCCGATGGCCCCGGTGCGGCCGGGATCCTACGACTTCGCGCGCGACATGTTCTTCCAGGGCATCGGCGCCTCCGGCTTCGTGATGGGCGCGATCACGACGGCGACGCCGCCGCAGGCCGCCGGCTTCGGCCTGGGCTATGCGGCGGCCATGCAGGGCCTGCGCGATGCGATCGACGCACGCATCCGCGCCCGCCTGACGGGCGATGAGCGCGCCATCGCCACCGCGCTGCTGACCGGCCGGCGCGACGCCATCACGCCCGATGTCAACGATGCGATGTTCGTCTCCGGCCTCGGCCACGTGCTGTCGATCTCAGGCTATCACATGGCCGTCGTCGCCGGCGTCGTGTTCTTCGCCGTGCGCGCGCTGCTTGCGCTGATCCCCGGCCTCACTATCAGCCATCCGATCAAGAAATGGGCGGCCGCGGCGGCGCTGGTCGCGGCGGCGTTCTACCTGCTGCTGTCGGGCGCGGAGGTCGCGACGCAGAGATCGTTCTTCATGACGGCCGTGGTGCTGATCGCGGTCACGGTCGATCGCCGCGCCGTCACCTTCCGCACGCTCGCGGTCGCGGCGATGATCGTGCTGATCGCGGCACCCGAAGCGCTGGTGCATCCGAGCTTCCAGATGTCGTTCGCGGCGACGCTCGGCCTGGTCGCGCTGGTGCAGTTCGGCCTGCCCAAACTGTTTGCGACGCCGGACAGCTCCACGGCGCAGCGCATCGCGCTGTGGGGCGGCCGCGAGCTTGCGATGCTGCTGCTGGCCTCGCTGATCGCGGGGCTTGCGACCACGCCCTATGCCGCGTTCCACTTCCATCGCGTCACGCCCTATGGCGTGCTCGCCAATCTCGCGGCGATGCCGGTGGTTTCGGTGCTGGTGATGCCCGCCGGACTGCTCGGCCTGCTGGCGGCGCCGTTCGGGCTCGACGGTCCCTGGTGGACGCTGATGGGCCTCGGCATCGACTGGATGATCGCGGTGACGCGCTGGGTGGCGGCGCTGCCTGGCGCGGTCGGGCGCATCCCGGGCTTCGGCATCGGTCCGCTGATCCTGGCCAGCCTCGGCGTCATCCTGATCGGCCTGCTGCGCACACCGCTGCGCTGGTCGGGTGCCGTCGGGCTCGTGGTGGCCACCGCGTGGGCCGCCACGACGCCGCTGCCCGATGTCCTGATCGCCGGCGATGGGCGTGCGGTGGCGGTGCGCGGTCGTGACGGACGCCTGCATGTGATGCGCACCGGCAAGGACGTGTTCGCCACCAAGGAGTGGCTCGCGGCCGACGCCGATGCCCGGCTGCCGGCGGATTCATCGCTCGCCGATGGCGTCTCCTGCGACGAGGCGGGCTGCGTGGTCGCGATGGCCGACGGCCGATTCGCCGCCTTGACCCTGCGCGCCGAGGCGCTCGACGATGATTGCGCCCGTGCCGCGCTGATCGTCACCACGCGCGCCGCGCCGTCATCCTGCGCGGCGGCCGTCATCGATCGCCAGCGCCTGCAGCAGCAGGGCGCCTTGATGCTGGTGCAGCGGGGCACCGGCTTCTCCGTCACGCCGGTGCGCGCCGGCGGCACCGACCGCCCGTGGTGGCCGGCGCCCGCCGAGGCCGGCGAGTTCGACACGACGCTGACGCCGCGTGCGCCGGTGTCGCGGCTTCAGGACGCGACGCCGCCGGAGACGGAGCAGGGCGAGCAGGATTGAGCGCCGGAGCTCGAACGTGCTGAGATGATACAACGTGCTGAGATGATACTCGGTGGCGTCGGGTCCATCGAACAGCGAGGGACCTTCGACCAGCGTGAACGCAGCGCCCGGATATCGTTGCCAGACGGCGATGTCATCAACCGTGACCGTTAGCCATCCGAACGGAAGCATGTAGCGGCCGGGCTCGGTGATCCGGTCGGCCTTGTTCCAATCGATCTTGTTGACCGCGGCGGCAAGCTCCCCCGGCACACAATGCCGGCCGAGGGATGTCGTTCCTATTCGATGCGATGCCGGAGCGTGAGGTTCGCCCGAAAGGACCTTGCGCTTGCAGAAACCAAATCTCCCCCGGCCGAAAGCTCGCTCATGACCGAGAGAAATGCGGACGCGCAGGCGCTCAGGTGATGCTGATGCGGCGAATCGGTGTGGCCTGCGAAGCCGGAACGTCCTCCGCCATGCCCGGGCGGCGCTCGGCCGGCTGCTTGCTGACCGGCAATTGTAGCACGGTGACGCGCTGGCCCTCGCAGAGCTGGGTCACCAGCACGTGGCGGCCGTCGGCGAATTCGATCGCGTCGTGATGGCGATCGGGGATGTGCGTCTCGATGCTGTTGAACTTCGCGACGCGCTCGCGGATCGTCCGGGTCCAGAGCCAGCGGCTGTCGTAGCGGACGTCCTCGACAAATGCCAACTCGGTGCCGGGCAGCATGCAGACTGCGACGGTCGGCTCGCTCTCGAGGGCGAAGCCGCGGGTGGCGGTGCCGCGAAACGTCGTCGAGATCAACGTCTCGCCGACCTTGGCGGGACGGGACGCAACCGCATGGAGGCTGTAGTCACACATCGGATCGCTCCTCGTTGAGAGATAGCCGACCCACGCTCCCCCCGGACAGGCGCAGGCCTCTATCAGAGTGGACATCGATGGTGATGTTAGCGCGCGCTTCACGGCAATTCTGCGCTGATCTGCACCGCGTGCGCCCGCGGGCGATCACAAGCGTTTGAGCATGCCGCGCTGCACATCCTGAGGTGCATTCGCGCGTGACCAATTTCGATCGGCGGAGAAGCGCGTGCGCTCGCCGCCGATCGACCGATCGCGTCCGCGATCAGTACTTGCGATACAGCCCGACCAGCTTGCCTTGGATCTTCACCCGGTTGGGCGGCAGGATGCGCACCTCGTAGGCGGTGTTGGCCGGCTCCAGCGCGATCGATGCGCCGCGGCGGCGGAAGCGCTTCAACGTCGCTTCCTCATCGTCGATCAGCGCTACCACGATGTCGCCGGTGTCGGCGGTCTCGTTGCGCTGGATCAGCGCCATGTCCCCGTCGAGGATGCCGGCATCGACCATGGAGTCGCCGCGCACCTCAAGCGCATAGTGATCGCCGTTGCCGAGCATGTCGGCAGGCACGCTGATGGTGTGGCTGCGCGTCTGTAGCGCCTCGATCGGGGTACCGGCGGCGATGCGGCCCATCACCGGCACTGCGACGGGGCGCTCGCCATCGTCCAGCGCGGGAGTGCTGGTGCGCACCTTGCCGAGATTGCCCTCGATCACCGATGGGGTGAAGCCGCGGCGGTTGTTGGCGGCCTGTGACAGCTCGGGCAGCTTGATCACCTCGATCGCGCGGGCGCGGTTGGGCAGCCGGCGGATGAAGCCGCGCTCCTCGAGCGCCGTGATCAGGCGATGAATGCCGGACTTCGAGCGCAGATCGAGCGCATCCTTCATCTCGTCGAAGGACGGCGGCACGCCGGCTTCCTTGAGCCGCTCGTTGATGAACCGCAGAAGTTCGTACTGTTTGCGCGTCAGCATCTCGACCTGGTCCCCAGTTTGTTGTCGTCCGAGTCCAGGAGCTGCGCCTTGAGCACAAACCGGCTGAGAGCGCCTTGGAGTCGGACCATCATCGCGTCGCCCGCAACATACTAAAAACAAATCATGAACGGACACTATATGTTCGATGTGTGTTCCGCAATCCTTAAATTGTAGTGAACGGACCGGGCTTTGCCGGGGGAAACGGCCTAGCTCGGCAGGCGCAGGATCTCGCACGGGCTGCCGGCGGCGGCCTTCGGCGCATACGCCCGCCGGATCACCAGCGCCTGCGAGAGCGCGAGATTGCCGAGCAGCGACGAATCCTGCTGCGTCACCGGCGTTGCGATCAGGGTGCCGTCGGCGCGCTCTTCGAGCTGCGCCCGCAGATAGTCCTCGCGCGAATCGTTCGCCCCGAGCTCGCGGCCGAGCAGGGCGGTCTCGCGTGGCATGCGAGCTTCGTCACGGCCGAGCAGCCGCCGAATCAGCGGCACCAGGAACAGGATGGCGCAGACATAGGACGACACCGGATTGCCGGGCAGTCCGATCACCCTCATGTCGCCGAGCCGTCCGTGCATCATCGGCTTGCCCGGCCGCATCGCGATCTTCCAGAACGCCATCTCGATGCCCTCGGCTTCGAGCGCCTGCTTGACGAGGTCGTGATCGCCGACCGAGGCGCCGCCGGTCGTGATCAGGATGTCGGCCTTGGCCTCGCGCGCCCGCCGGATCCCGGCGACCGTGGCCTCCATCGTATCCGCGGCGATGCCGAGATCGATCGGTGTCGCGCCCTCGCTGCGCACCAGCGCCCGCAGGGCGTAGCCGTTGGAATAGACGATCTGGCCCGGGCCGGGCGTCGAGCCCGGCATCACGAGCTCGTCGCCGGTGGCGAGCAGCGCCACCTTCGGCCGGCACCGCACCGGCAGTGCCGGATGATTCATGCTGGCCGCCAGCGACAGGTCGCGGTCGCTGAGCCGGCGGCCCGCCTTCAGCAGCACCATGCCCTGGTGGAAGTCGACGCCCGCGGGCCGAATGTGCCGGCCCTTGATCGCGGCCTCGGTGATGACGACGTGGCCATCTTCGGCGATCGTGTCCTCCTGGATCACCACCGCGTCGGCGCCCTCAGGGACAACGCCACCAGTGAAGATGCGCGCCGCCTCGCCGGGTCCGACCACGCGATCGAACGGCCGCCCCGCCGCGACCTCGCCGATCACCCTCAGCCGCACCTTGGCCTGGGCTGCGTCCGCCGCGCGTACGGCGTAGCCGTCCATCGCCGACATCGCCTCGGGCGGCTGCGTCCGCAGCGCCGCGAGGTCGCGGGCCAGGATGCGGTGATGGGCCTCGTCCAGCGTCACCAGCTCCTCGGCCAGCGGCTCGGCGCCGGCGAGCACGGCGGACAACGCATCGGACACCGGCATCAGGGCCATGAGAGTTCCTTCGGACGGAGACGGCAGATCGAATGAGTCGCCTTCTAACCGAACGCGCACAGCGCGGCCAAGGGCCTAGGCCGCTCCCTGCGTTCTGACCGTCTGATGTTGGCCGCGTCCGGGCCGCTGCCTCACGATCGCGCGAGAAACCCTGCAATCAGTGCGCAGAAGGTCGACCGCAGTGCCAAGGCGTTGGCCGATGCGCCGTTCCGATTAGCTCCCGCCCCGCGTTCTATCCAGCAGCCGCGCGACAGGCGGCGCGCTCGGTCGTGTGCAGGATATCCGCCACCATGTTCCGCAGCCAGACCGATGCTGCATCACGATCGAGCTGCAGCGGCCAGACCATCGAGACGGCCGGCAGCCGCAGCTTCAACGGCGCGGGACAGAGCGTCAGCCCAAATCGCGGCCCGTAGAGCTTTGCCATCCTGGTCGGTATCGTCGTGATCACCGGTGATGCGGCGACCGTCGCCAGCACGCTGAGGAATTCCGAGGAGGCTGAGACCACGTTGAGCTCGGTCCCGATCTCATCCAGCGCCGCCTCCAGACAGCCCTGCAGGCTGTTGGTCAGCGTCACCAGCGCGTGCGGAAGCGACAGATAGTCGGCGAGGCTGATCGGCGTTTTCATCGCGATGCGCTTTGGATTGTAGACGCAGCTCAGCGCCTGCTCGAACAGGAGCTGGGATCTGTGCCGCTGTGCGACGGCGTCGAAGCAGCCGACCGCGACATCCAAGGCTCCGTCGTCGAGCAGGCGATGCACTTCGTTGCGCTCGGTCGGCCGGCTGAGAAGCCGCACGCCGGGCGCCGTTCGACGGAGCACCGCGGTGAGCTCGGGGATCAGCAGCAGCTCGACCTCACTTGAAAATCCCAGGCGGATGGTGCGCTGCTCGGTCGCCGGGTCGAACTCCGGTGCGGCATGCAGCGCTGCCTGCATCTGCCCCAGCGCCGCCCGAACCGGCCCGGCGAGCACCGCAGCCTTTGGCGTCGGCTGCATGACGGCGCCGACGCGGACGAACAGCTCGTCCTGCAGCAGCACGCGAAGCGTCGACAGCGTATGGCTCATCGCAGGCTGACCCACCTTGAGGCGTGCGGCCGCGCGCGTCACGCTGCGCTCCTGCATGAGCGCGTCGAACGCGACCAGCAGATTGAGGTCGAAGGAGCGAAGATCGAAGTGATCGATGGACTGCATGAGCTGGATCGATTTGAGGAATGTATGACCTAGTCCTAGATCTCGGCCCAGACAAGACCACCGTTCGGATCGAGGCCGCCAGACATGCAGGACATCACGACCTATCGCGTCGGAGACGCCACCATCACCAAGATCTTCGAGATCGGCCTCGATGCGGTCGAGGGCGAGTTTTTGTTTCCGGGCGTAGAAGCAGACAGCATCGTTCGGGAACGAGGCCAGGTGGGGCCGGGATCGGTCGATCCGCACACGGGATCGTTGCGCCTGAGCATCCATAGCTGGCTGGTGCGGACGCCGGAGCGGGTGGTCCTGATCGACACGGCCACCGGCAATGACAAGGAGCGGCCCGGCGCAGCAGTTCTGCATCGCTTGAACGAGCCGTTTCTCGACCGGCTGCGGGCGGCCGGCGTCGCCCCTGGCGATGTCGATCTCGTCCTGATGACGCATCTGCACGCGGATCATGTGGGGTGGAATACGCAGCTTGCCGATGGCCGTTGGACGCCGGTGTTTCCGAACGCCCGGTACGTTTTCTCGGGCCGCGAGCGCGCCTATCTGGCGGCACTGTCGGCCGCTGACGGCTCGGATGCCGCGATCAGGGATGCGGCCGGTCTCGGTCGCATGCTGCATCCGCCGCTGCCAGGGGTCTACGAAGACAGCGTGCTGCCGATCGTCGAGGCCGGCCTCGCGCGTGAGATCACGGTCGATGGCAGCGAGGTCGTGGATGGCTTCCGCTATCTGCCGAGCCCTGGTCACAGCATCGATCACGCCTGCATCAGTCTCACCTCGCGCGGCGAGCGCGCGCTGTTCTGGGGCGATGTGATGCATCATCCGCTGCAGGTCGCGCGTCCGGATTGGAACTCGGTCTATTGCGAATTTCCGGATGCGGCGCGGACCTCACGCCGATGGGCGATGAACCATGCCGCCGAGACCGGCTCCCTCGTGTTCACGACCCACTTCGCCGAGTCCTCGGCCGGGCGGATCAGCCGCGACGGCGACCGGTTCGCGTGGCAGTTCGCCTGATCCGAGGTGACCATGACCGAGAACGCAACGTCCTCCTCGCGCATCGTTTCCGAGCGCCGCCTGATCGAAGGCCCGGTGTCCGATGTACAGCTTCAGCTCATCAACAAGCGCCGGCATGACGTGCAACGGTTCTCGGCCGAGCGCACGCTGGTGATGATGCACGGCGCCACCTTTTCATCCGCCAGCCTGTTCGACGTCGCGGTTGGTGGCGCCTCCTTCATGGATGTCCTGGCGCAGGCCGGCTACGATGTCTGGGCCGTCGATGCGCGCGGCTATGGCGGCTCCAGCCGGCCGCCGGAGATGTCGCGGGCGGCCGAGGAGGGATCTCCATTGGTCAATGCGCGGACCGCCGTGGACGATTTCGGCGCGGCGGTGGACTTCATCTGCCGGCATCGCGACGTCCCGCGCGCCAACGTGCTCGGCATGTCCTGGGGCGCCACCGTCGCGGGCATGCTCGCGAGCGCGGCGAGCGCGAAGCTCGAGAAGCTGATCCTGGTGACGCCGCTCTGGCTGTCCAGCGAGCCGCTGCGCATCGACGCCGGCGGACCGCTCGGCGCCTATCGGATCGTCAGCCCGCGCGCGTTCGAGGCTGCGTGGCGCGGCGCCGCTCCGGAGCAGGCGCGGGACAAGCTGATTCCGGACGGCTGGTTCGAGTCCTGGGCGGAGGCGACGCTCGCGACCGATCCGGACTCGCCGTACCCCGGCGCGATCCGCGCGCCTTCGGGCGCGGTGCAGGACGTGCGCGAGCATTGGACCGTGGACCAGCCGATCTACGATCCCAGCACGATCAACTGCCCTGTTCTCGTGCTCTCGGCGGAATGGGATGTGGACGTCCGCTTCGACGTGGCGCACGACCTGTTCGTTCGTCTCGTGAGCGCGCCGTACAAGCGCCTGGTCGAGATCGGGCAGGGCACGCACATGATCCTGATGGAGCGGAATCGACGGCAGGCGTTCGACGCGGTGATCGGATTTCTGGACGAGCGCGTCGTGCCGGCGCGTTGATCGTCGCGCGGACGGCCTGCACCGCGTTAGAGCGGATGCCGAATCCAGACATTCGGCTCGACATAGGCGGCATGGTCGTGCTCGACCGACGCGAGCACGGGCACGAGAGCAGCGGGGACCTCGATCTCACCCGAGCGATCGAAGGTCACGCCGGTCCATTGCGACCACTCGGCGAGCGTGCCGACGATGGTCATCGAGCACGGCGCGATCTTGACGATCTCGCCACCGATGCCGAGGTGCGTGCGCAGCCAGGAATCGACCAATCGGCCGTCTTCGCGCCGCTGATCGAGATAGGCGCGCATCGGCGTCCGCGGCGCCAGATGTTTCTGGTTCGGCCGCACCGGCGCGTACAGCTCGGCAAAACCTTTGGCGCGTGCGCAGCCTTTCAGAGCCGCGAGCATGGCGAGCGAGCTGCCGGGCACGCGCGCCTTCGGCAGCAGCGCAATCTCCAGCGCGCTCATCGTCGTCGGCCGCCGTCCCAGCAGGCGGTCCTCGTGACCCCAGCGGATCACCTCGTCCCAGCCCGCATCCGGCAGCGTGCGGCGGCCCTCGATGCCGAAGGTGAAGGGGACGGCGAAGGCGCGCCCGACCACCTCGTCACCGGCGAGCGCCACGTAGGCGCAGTCCGCATATTGGTCGAACACTGGCGGATCATAGTACAACGTCGCCGTCCGGTCCTGCCGCATGAACTCCGGCCAGATGGCATCCAGCTCGGGCGAGAACACGCGCGGGATCAGGTCGGGCCGATCACGCAAACAGATGATGTCGAGGGGCATTCGGTTCTTCCGGGTCGCGGGGCGTGCAGAGCGGACAGCTTAGGCGGTCGGGCCGTCTGCGACCAGCGGATGTGGCGGGAGACGGGCCGGATGGCGCGGTTGCCGGCGGTCGAATTTAGGATTCGCTTTTTCGGAAAAGTCTGCTATGCTGATTTGGTCCCGTGCTCGACAGGAGGGGCGCTTCGCGATCGTCACGGACGTGGAGCGCGGGATGCGGTGGCCGCGACGCGTCGCAGCGTGCCCTGATGGCGCGCGGACGAACGGCATGGCGCGGACGTGAAGTCGCGTGGTCCTGGCATCCCGAAGCTGATGCCAAGCCGGCGGGTGATGATGATCCCGACGGCGACGGTGGCCAACAAGCCGGGCACCGGGGAGATCGCGTATAAACGTGAAGACCATCGCGCAGGGAATGCCGGATGTCGGCTGGACCTGTGGTGACTGCCGCCTGCTTTTTTTCTGCAGGCGGGCCATGGGTTGCGGCCAGCAGCCCGGCATTCCCTGCGCCCTCCGATTGGAGGAGGGTGAGATGAGAGCAGCAAAGCTCGGGCACATCGTGTCGCGAAAACAATCTTGCATGAGTGGGCACCGTCATTGCGAGCGCAGCCCTTCAGAACGTCACGCCGCTGGCCATGACGCACCCTTGCGCGATGCGATCAGATCCCGAGCGCCTCCAGCGCCGCGGCGATGTCGTCCGTCGAGCGCACCAGCACCGCCTGCAGCCCGCTGGCCCGCGCGCCGTCGATGTTTTCAGCGAGATCGTCGAAGAATACGATGCGCTCGGCGGGCACGCCGATCGCATCGACCACATGCGCGTAGGCCTCGGCATCCGGCTTTCGCAGGCCGATCGACGACGACAGGAAGATCTCGCGAAAGTGACCAAGCAGGTCGGCGTAGCGCGGCGAGAAGTGATCGATGTGCGGCTGGTTGGTGTTGGAGAAGGCATAGAGCGGCAGTTTCTCCGCCGCGCGTGCGAGCAGCGGGGCGATGCCGGGCATCGGACCGACGAAGATCGCGTTCCAGCCCTCGAGAAACTGCGCGTCGGTGATGTCGATGCCGAGCTGCCGGCGCAGGTTGGCGAAGAAGTCGGCGTCGGAGACCGTGCCGCGCTCATGGCCGTGGTAGATCTCGTCGCGCACGAAGCGCGCGGCGAGATGCTCCGGCGCGCAGCCGGCATGCGCGGCCCAGCGCGAGACGACCTGGACGAAATCGATGTCGATGACGACGCGGCCGAGATCGAACAGCAGCGCGTCGGCGTCGCCGGGGCGGAGAGCGGAGGAGGGCATGGAGGGGGGCGTCGATGGCTGGCGTTGAACGGAAGGGCCTCCGCCTCAATAACGGTAGGGCTCGATGTCGACCAGCGGAAACGCGCTGACGACGCTCGGCTGGTTGGTGGCGGTTGCCGGATGCAGGTAGGAGCCGTTGAGCTCGGCGAACGAGGTGACGCCGAGCAGGCCGAGCGCGCGGATGACCTCGTCCTCCAGCAGCTCGAGCATGCGCAGGATGCCGTCCTCGCCGGCCGCGGCGAGCGCCCAGCATTGCAGCCGGCCGATGCCGACGAGGTCGGCGCCGGAGGCGATCGCCTTGACGATGTCGGTGCCGCGGCAGAAGCCGCCGTCGACCATGATCTTTGCCCGGCTCTTCACGGCGGCGACGATCTCCGGCAGCACTTGCATGGCTCCGCGGCCATGGTCGAGCTGGCGGCCGCCATGGTTGGAGACGTAGATCCAGTCGACGCCGTGATCGACCGCAATCTGCGCGTCCTCGGCGGTCGCGATGCCCTTGATGATCAGCGGCAGCTTGAACTTGTCCTTGATCAGCTTGACGGTGTGCCAGCTCAGCGCCTTCTGGTGGTCGCCGCCGGTCGCGCGCAGCCGGCTTTCGCGGACGTAGCGCTTGGCGATGTCGCGCTCGCGCCGGCTGTAATGGGCGGTGTCGACGGTCAGGCAGAACGCGGTGTAGCTGTTGGCGACCGCCCGGCTCACATAGTCCTCGACGAAGGCGTCGTCGCCGCGGACATAGAGCTGGAAGATTCGCAGCGCGTCGGGCGCGGCCTCGGCGGTCTTCTCCAGCCCGGGTTCCGACACCGAGCTCAGCATGTGCGCCGCTCCGAATCGGCCCGCCCCACGGGCCACGCTGGCCGCCCCTGCCGGATCGAAGATTTCGAGCGCACCGACCGGGGCCATGACCACCGGCAGGCGCAGCTTGCGTCCGAAAGTTTCGACCGAGGCATCGACCCTGGACACGTCGCGCAGCACGCGCGGACGGAACGCGATCTCGTCGAGCGCCATCCGGTTCCGACGCAGCGTGGTCTCGGTTTCGGCCCCGCCGATGATGTAGTCCCAGGCGTTCTGGTTGAGCTGGGCGCGCGCCTTGCGGATGAGCTCGTGCAGGTCCTGGAACTTCTCGTCGCTCGAGCCGAGTTCGACGTTCCGCCACCCGGCCTCGATCGGGGTCCGTTGGTTCATGTTTGCCTCCCAGCGACTGTCATGCTTGCGGTTTTGCCGCGGAGCATTGCCCATCGAGCGGGCCGGGAGCAAGCCATTCCGAACTCGAGCTTCCCGGGCGCGCGCAGGGAGCGGCGCCCCGCAGGCCCAGGCCATCAAATCGCGGCGTGGTACACGGCTCGTCGAATTGTGATCATGGGTGTCCGTGAAAGACGGGGTATGTTCAGCCGGGCCCGGCGCCGGCGCAGCCTTGAGCTTGATTTCAGCCTGTGAACGTCCATTTCGGATGCGAGCGCCGGCGGTCGGGCCCCGGGACGGCGGCGCAATATCGGCCTTGAAGAAACCGGAAATGTGGTGTGTGTTCGCAACACAAATCGCGCCGGCGATGCGTGCGGACCATTTGATCGGCCGGCCATCCAACAAACGCTCGGGAAGCAAACAATGCGGAAAAACTGGCTGTTCTTGGCGGGCACGATGACTGGCGTCGGGCTAACCCTGATGGTCACGGGTCCCGACGGCGCGCAACTCGTTGCGAAGGCCAAGGCCGCGGCCGGCATGGCCGACACCTATTCGCAGCTCAATCTGTTCGGCGCGGTGTTCGAGCGTGTTCGCGCCGACTATGTCGAGAAGCCGAGCGATCCCGCGCTGATCGAAGGCGCCATCAACGGCATGGTGTCCTCGCTCGATCCGCATTCGCGCTACATGAACGACAAGTCCTGGCGCGACATGCAGGAGACCACGTCCGGCGAGTTCGGCGGACTCGGTCTCGAGGTCACCATGGAGGAGGGCCTGGTCAAGGTCGTCGCGCCGATCGATGACACGCCCGCGTCCAAGGCCGGCGTTCTCTCGGGCGATCTCATCGCCAAGATCGACGGCGAGGCGGTGCAGGGGCTGACGCTCGAGCAGGCCGTCGCCAAGATGAAGGGCGGCGTCAACACCAAGACCAAGCTCACCATCATGCGCAAGGGCAAGGACGCACCGCTCGACGTTACGCTGACGCGCGAGATCATCAAGGTGCGCCCGGTGCGCTATCACACCGAAGGCGGCGACATCGGTTATATCCGCATCACATCCTTCAACGAGCAGACCACCGAGAGCCTGCGCAAGGCCGTCGCCAGCATCTCCAAGGACATTCCGCAGGAGAAGCTCGCCGGCTATGTGGTCGACCTGCGCAACAATCCGGGCGGCCTGCTCGATCAGGCGGTGTCGGTCTCCAGCACGTTCCTCTCGCGAGGCGAGGTGGTTTCGACCCGCGGCCGCAATCCTGAGGAGACGCAGCGCTTCACCGCACGCGGCGGCGATCTCACCAAGGGCAAGCCGCTCGTGGTGCTGATCAATGGCGGCTCGGCCTCGGCGTCGGAGATCGTGGCGGGCGCGCTGCACGATCACAAGCGTGCAACCCTGGTCGGCACGCGCTCGTTCGGCAAGGGTTCCGTGCAGACCATCATTCCGCTCGGCGCCGGCAATGGCGCGCTGGCGCTGACCACGGCGCGCTACTACACGCCCTCCGGCCGCTCGATCCAGGCGCAGGGCATCGCGCCGGACATCGAGGTCAAGCAGGACGTGCCGGACGAGCTGAAGGATCGCGGCGATCTCAAGGGTGAGGCCGGCATGCGCGGCCATCTCTCGGCGCCCGACGGCACCGAGCAGACCGGCTCGCAGTCCTACGTTCCGCCGGACGAGAAGGACGACAAGGCGCTGCACGCCGCCTTCAACGTGCTGCGCGGCGTCACCGTGAATGCCGACGTCCGAGCCAAGGCGGCGGTGCCGAACTGATCTGCGAAGTGGGCGGGTGCGCGGCTTGCGACGCTCGATGCTCACACCCGACGGGGCGGCCCTGAGGCCGTCCCGCCGTGGTTTTCGACCAGCGTGTACAAGCGGACACGGAGTATGTCCGTCTGTGTCCCGTAGATCATGGCGGAGCCGTGGACTTCAAGCGGCGGACGGGACGACTGGTTGGTAGGGTTTGAGTTTGGCTTGTGGAAAAGCCTCAAATTGCAACGGTATTTATCGGTTCGGAACTGGCTCACGCGGCGTTGGGGCGCGAATGGCGGCCGGTTGAGGGATTGGCGCGCTGCGCGGCGAACAATTGCCCCACGTCGGCTGCGGGCTTCGGAGGGCTGAACAGATAGCCCTGCATCTCCGAGCAGCCGAGCCGCTTCAGCACCTGGCGCTGCGCCTCGGTCTCGACGCCCTCGGCGGTCGTCGACATCTTGCGGATGGCGGCGATGTTGACCACGGCCTGGACGATCGCCGCGGAGCCCTCACTCTCGGTGATGTCCTGGACGAAGCAGCGGTCGATCTTGATCTTGTCGAACGGAATGCGCTGGAGGTAGCTGAGGCTCGAATAGCCGGTGCCGAAATCGTCGAGCGCGATACGGACGCCGAGCGCGCGCAACTGGTGCAGGGTGTCGAGCGCGTCGTCGTCGCGGATCAGCACCGCTTCCGTGATCTCGAGCTCCAGCCGATGCGGCGGCAGGCCGGAGGTCGCAAGCGCATTCGCGACCTTGAGCGCCAGGGTGCCGCTCTTGAACTGCACCGGCGAGACGTTGACGGCGAGCCGGATGTCGTCCGGCCAGCTCACAGCCTCGGTACAGGCGACCTGAAGGACGCGTTCGCCGAGCAGGTTGATGAGGCCCGTGTCCTCGGCGATCGGAATGAACTCGGCCGGCGAGACGGTGCCGCGGGTCGGATGCTTCCAGCGCACCAGCGCCTCGCAGCCGACGATGCGGTCGTCCTGCAGGCTCAGACAAGGCTGGTAGTAGACCTCGAGCCGATCGTCGGCGATGGCCTGGCGCAGGTCGACCTCGAGCTGGTGGCGCGCCTTGACCTGGGCGTCCATCTCGGGCTCGAAGAAGCGCCAGGTGCGCCGTCCCGCGGCCTTGGCGGCGTACATCGCCAGATCGGCATTCTTCATGATCTGGTCGAGATCGGTGCCGTGCTCGGGGATCAGCGCCACGCCGATCGAGGCGTCGGCGGTGAGCTGATGGCCGAGGCAGTAGCGCGGGGCGCGGATCGCGCTGAGAATATCCTCGATCAGCTGTTCGACGTCCTCGCGGTTGCGGATGGCCGTCTGAACCACGGCGAACTCGTCGCCGCCGAGGCGGGCGACGAATCCCGTGGTGCCGACACAGGTGCTCAGGCTCGCCGCGACGGATTTCAACAGCTCGTCGCCGACGAGGTGGCCGAGCGAATCGTTGACGCCCTTGAACTCGTCGATGTCGATGTAGTGCAGCGCGAGGCGCCGGCCTTGGAGGACGCCGGTCAGCTCCTCCTTGAGGCGCTCGTGAAACAGGGTGCGGTTCGGCAGATCCGTCAGGGCATCATAGTGCGCCAGATGCGTGATCTGCTCCTCGGACCGTTTGCGCTCGGTAATGTCCTCGTGGGTGGCGAGCCAGCCGCCGCCCGCGATCGGCTCGTTGACGATCTGGATCCAGCGACCGTCCGTGGTCTCGATGATCTGCGAGGTCTTGCGGCCGATGTCGCGCAGCACCGCATCGGCATATTCGCCGTCGTCGCCCGCGAGCGAGCCGGTCGCCTTGCGGTGCGCGATCAACTCGCGGAACGTGCAGCCTGGTTTCACGACGTCGGCAGACAGGCCGTACATGTCGACGTAGCGCTGGTTGCTGATGACCAGGCGCTCCGATGCGTCGAACAGCAGGAGGCCCTGGGTCATGTTGTTGACGGCCTTGTCGAGCCGTTCCTTCTCCAGCGTCAAGCGGCGGCTGGAGGCGTCGTGGTCGCTGATCAACCGGCGCACCACGACGTAGAGCATGCCGGCGATCAGCAGCACCGAGGTCACGCCGACGGCGATCAGGAAGCGCATCTGCTCGCGCCAGTCGGCGAGCGCCGCCGAGACCGTCGTCGTCGCGGTCACGATCAAGGGATAGCTCGTCAGCCGGTGCGACGCGCCGATGCGGTGCTCGCCGTCGACGGGGCTGCTGAAAATGCCCGTGGTGTTGCCATCGCCGGCCAGGATCTGGCGGAAGATCGGCGCGCTCTTGTAGTTCTGGTTCTGCATGCCCTCGTGGCGTGGATGGCGGGCCAGAAGGGTTCCGTCGCGATGCATCATCGAGATCGCCGCGTCGGGCCCGAGCGCGACGGAGGCGAAGAACCGCTCGACATTGATGGGTTCGAGGCTGCGGCCGATGATGCCCAGGAACTCGCCGTTGGGACTGGTCAGCTTCAGGGCGATGACCGCGACATATGTGCCGGTGATCCGGCCCACGACCGGTTCGATCAGCAATTGCGGCGCGGTCGGATCGGCTTTCAGCCGCTTGAAAAAGGTGCGATCGGCAATATTGACGGGCGGCACCGGCCAGGTCGCTCCGGAGTTGATCAGGTTGCCGTCGGAGTCGAAGATGTTCAGACCGCCGACATAGGTCACCGCGCTCAGCTTGTCCTTCAGCATGGCATTGACGGCGGCGCTTCCCATCTGCTCCTTGAAGCGGGCGCCGGTGTCGATATGGTTCTGTCGGACGTAGTTGGCGAGATCGCGCTGGATCGCGCCGAGATCCTCCATCTGCTGATCGAAATGACGCGCCAGTAGAAGGACGGTGTTCTCCAGCTCGCGCGTCGCGCTGTTCAGCGCGCGTTCCCGGAAACTGTCGGCCATGATGGTCGTGCCGATCGCGATGGCTGCAATCAGCACGAGGCCTCCGCCGACCAGCCAGCGGATCGGTCCACCGCGGTCGGTCGAAGCTCTGAGGGCATTCCGTGGACTAGCGTTGGTCGTCATCGGTCCTGAATACGCTTGCGATAGGCGCTTCGGGATGGAACCGCTACGATGTCCCTCCCACAACCATTGCTATAGGCCCGCTATGGAAGTGAGGTTAGGAAGTTGAGTTAGCGAACAATTAATTCGAAGTTGTATTTGGTTTTCCAATACCTTCAGGCGCGATAATGCCCGGACTTGCCGCCGATCTTCTCGGTCAAACGGATACCTTCGATGCGCACGCCGCGCTCGGCGGCCTTGATCATGTCGTAGATCGTCAGGCAGGTGACGGACACGGCCGTCAGGGCTTCCATCTCGACGCCGGTCGGCCCGGTGACCTTGACGGTTGCACTGACGATGCAGCCGGGCAGCGCAGCGTCGGGGGTGATGTCGACGGTGACCTTGGAGAGCGCCAGCGGGTGGCACAGCGGAATGAGCTCGGATGTGCGCTTGGCGGCCATGATGCCGGCAATGCGGGCCGTGCCGAGTACGTCGCCCTTCTTGGCGTTGCCGGAGATGATGAGCTCGAGCGTCGCGGGACTCATCACCACGCGGCCTTCGGCTGTTGCCGTGCGCTCCGTTGCAGCCTTGTCCGACACGTCGACCATGCGGGCCTCGCCACGAGCATCGATGTGGGTGAGGGCGGGAGCGCCGGGTGACTTGTCGGACATGGTCACTCAGCCGCGCTGGCGGAGGCGGCATCGCGCGCGAGCAACGCGCGGGTCGCCACCGTGACGTCCGCCTGCCGCATCAGGCTCTCGCCGACCAGGAAGGTCTGGATGCCGACGCGCGCCAGGCGCGCGAGATCGCCGGGCGTGAAGATGCCGCTCTCGCCGACCAGCAGACGCTCCTTCGGGACCAGCGGCGCCAGCGTCTCGGAGGTCGCCAGCGTGGTCTCGAAGGTGCGCAGGTTGCGGTTGTTGATGCCGATCATCGGCGAGCGCAGCTTCAGCGCGCGATCGAGCTCGGCGCGATCATGGATCTCGATCAGCACATCCATGCCGTGGGCGAGCGCGGCGGCCTCGATCTCCGCAGCCGCGGCGTCGTCGAGCGCGGCCATGATGATCAGGATGCAGTCGGCGCCATGAGCGCGAGCCTCGACCACCTGATAGGTGTCGAACATGAAGTCCTTGCGCAGCACGGGCAGGGCGGTCGCGGCGCGTGCGGCGACCATGAAGTCCAGATGGCCCTGGAACGACGGCGTGTCGGTCAGCACCGAGAGGCAGGCCGCGCCGCCGGCCTCATAGGCCCTGGCGAGAACAGGCGGATCGAAATCGGCGCGGATCAACCCCTTCGACGGTGAAGCCTTCTTCACCTCCGCGATCAGCGCGTAGTCGCCGTTCGCATGCTTGGCTCGGATCGCCGCGACGAAGCCGCGCGGCGCTGAGGCATCACGCGCTCGCGCCTCGAGATCCGACAGCGGGCACGCCCGCTTGGCGGCCGCGATCTCCTCGCGCTTATAGGCTTCGATCTTGGCCAGGATATCCGACATGGCGCGCTCCGCAGATCAGTCGTTCGAGACGTCGATCAGCTGCTTCAGCCGCGCTGCTGCGGCGCCGCTGTCGAGCGAATCCCGGCCGATTGCGACGCCTTCCTTCAGCGTCTTGGCGCGGCCGGAAACGACCAGCGCCGCCGCGGCGTTCAGCAGGGCCACATCGCGATAGGGACTCGGCAGGCCATCGAGCACACTCTGCAGCGCCACGGCGTTGGCCGCCGCGTCACCGCCCTTCAGACCATCGCTGCCGCACAGGCCGAGCCCGGCCTCCTCGGGCGAGACCTCGAAGGTACGGATATGGCCGTTCTCCAAGGCGGCGACGAAGGTCGGGCCGGTCAAGGTGATTTCGTCGAGCCCGTCGGAGCCGTGCACGACCCAGGCGGATTCCGAGCCAAGATTCTTCAGCACCTGTGCCAACGGCTCCACCCATTGCCGCGAGAACACGCCGACCATCTGGCGCCTGACGCCGGCCGGATTGGACAGGGGACCGAGCAGATTGAAGATCGTGCGTGTGGCGAGCTCGACCCGGGTTGGACCGACGTTCTTCATCGCCGGATGATGCGCGGGCGCGAACATGAAGCCGATGCCGGCCTCACGCACGCAGCGCCCGACCTGGTCGGGCTTCAGATCGATCTTGACGCCGAGCGCGGCGAGCACGTCGGCCGCGCCCGAGCGCGACGACAGCGCGCGGTTGCCGTGCTTGGCGACCGGCACGCCGGCGCCGGCCACGATGAAGGAGGCGCAGGTCGAGACGTTGACCGAGCCGGAGCCGTCACCGCCGGTGCCGACGATGTCGACCGCGCTCGCCGGCGCGTCGACGCGCAGCATCTTCGCCCGCATCACGCTGACAGCGCCGGTGATCTCCTCGACCGTCTCGCCGCGCACGCGCAGCGCCATCAGCAGCGCGCCCATCTGCGACGGCGTCGCCTCGCCCGACATCATGCTGTCAAAGGCGGACGCCGCCTCCTCGCGGGACAGCGGCGCGCCGGTCGCCACCTTGCCAATGATCGACTTGAGATCGTCCATCGCGTGCCCCTAGCGATCCGTCATTGGTTGCTGCTGCCGCCGCCGACCACCTGGGCCACGGCAGCCTCGTTGATCGTCGTCCCGATGTCCTTCTCGAGCTTCATGACATAGGCCGTGCCTTGCTCGTCGGCGAGCGCGCGCTGCAACTGGTCCTTCAGCTTCTTGGTGTCTTCGGACGCGAGGTCGACCTTCGGCTCGATGATGTCGGTGACACGGAACACAATCCACTGCCGGCCGCCATCAGCCTCGGTCTGGCCGACGCCGTCCTTCGCCGTGCGGAATGCGGCGGTGATCGCTCCGGTGGGGACGCCGGGAACCGAGGCGTCGCGCTTGAACGCGCTGGCCGTCTCGACCTTCACGCCGAGCGATGCCGCCTCGTCGGCGAGCTTGCCGCCCTCGTTGAGCTTCTTGACCAGTTCGGTGGCCTTCGCGCGCAGCTTGGCTGCGACCTCGTCGTCGCGCCAGCGCGCGGCGACCTGATCCTTGACCTCGTCGAGGGGGCGATCGCGCGGCGGGGTGATGCCGAGAACCTCGAACCAGACAGAGCCGCCGCGGAACGAGATCGGCTCGTTGTCGACACCGACGTCGCTGTTGAAGGCCTGCGCAACGACATCCAGGCCAAGCGGGATGTTCGAAACGGGCTGGCCGTTGGGTTGCTTGCCGGACCTGTCGACCGCTTCGAGCGTGACGGCATTGAGACCGAGCTTCTTGGCGGCCTCTGACACGCTGGCGCCACCGCCGCGCTCGTCTTCCATCTTGTCGCGAAGATTGGCGACTTGCGACTTGGCGCGGTCGGCTGCGATCTCTTTCTTGATGTCGGCAGCGACGCTCTCATATTCTGGCTGTTGGCCCGGCTGAATCGCGCTGACCTTGACCAGCGCCACGTTGAACGCGCCTTTGACCGGCTGGCTGACCTCGCCGGTCGGCAGCGAGAAGGCGGTATCGGCAACGACAGGGTCGAGAATCGCCGATTTCGTCACCAGACCGAGATCGAGATCGGCTGGGTTGAGGTTGCGCTCCTTGGCGAGCTCGTCGAACGTGACTTCACCCGCGGCGATCCGGGCGCGCGCCGCTTGTGCCTCCTCCATGGTGGAGAAGGTCATCTGCTGGACTTGGCGCTTCTCCGGCGTGCCCATCAGCGCCTTGCGCTGGTCGAACAGCTTCCTGGCGTCCTCGTCAGATACGTCGGTCCACTTGCCGATTTCTTCGGGCGTCACCACGACGAAGGAGATCTTGCGATATTCCGGCGCCTTGAACTGGGCTTTGTGCTCTTCGAAATAGGACGCGAGAACCTCGGGCGAGGGCGCATCGATGGTGCCGGCCTGCGCCGCGTCGAGCTTGATGTAATCGATCGAGCGCTGCTCGTTCTGGAAGCGGCCGAGCGCCTCGAGCATCGTGTTGGACGGCTCCAGCCCGGCCGTGATCGTGCCGGTGATCTGCCGCCGCAGCGACTGTCGGCGTTGGTCAGCCAGATAGCGCTGCTCGGTGAAGCCGAAATTGCGGATGATGGCCTGGAAACGCTGCGGGTCGAACGCCCCGTTCGGGCCCTTGAAGTTGGGATCGCTGAGGATCACCCGCATGGTCTCCGCATCGGACTGGGCGAGACCGAGACGGCGGGCCTGCTCGTCGAGGGCGGCTTCCGCAATCGTCTGCTGCAGAACGGAGCGGTCGAGCCCGAACATGCGGGCTTGCTCGGTGGTCAGCGGACGGCCGAGCTGGCGGCCGATCTGCTGCAGCCGGTCGGTATAGATCTGCCGGAACTCGTTGACCGAGATCTCCGTGCGTCCCACGGTTGCAGCCGTCGACTGCCCGAAGCCGCGGAAGATGTCGGCGATGCCCCAGATGCCGAAACTGACGATCAAAACGCCCATGACCACCGCCATGATGGTCTTGCCGAGCCAGTTTGATGAGGCCTTGCGTAATCCTCGAAGCATGGGTCCAGTCTGTCTGCAGGAAAAAGGATGAAGAGGCCGCGCCTTAAAGCAGATTCCGCAAAAGGCCGTCACCGAGTTGAAACGGCTTATAGAGAGGCCGCCGCCCGGTCGCAACCTCGGCCCTGAGGCCGATTGAAGCGGTGGGAAGACGGCTCCCGCTCTGGTGCTCGTCGAAGGGCTCTGCTAGCCGATGTCCGTCACAACATTTGCTGGAATCCCGCCATGACCGACCGCATCCGGCCGCTGATCGCCGGCAACTGGAAAATGAACGGCCTGAAGGCCTCGACCGCCGAGTTCGACGCCATGCTGGCCGGAGCCGCCGAGGTCACCGGCAAGGCCGATCTGCTGGTCTGTCCGCCCGCCACTCTGGTGGCAGGCTTCGCCGAGAGGGCACGCGGCACCCACGCGATCGCGGTCGGGGCTCAGGATTGCCACCCCAAGGCGTCGGGAGCCCATACCGGGGACATCTCGGCGGAGATGCTGGCCGATGCCGGCGCCAGCGCCATCATCGTCGGCCATTCCGAACGGCGCGCCGATCATGGCGAAACCGATGTTGTGGTGCACCAGAAGACCGAGGCGGTGTGGCGCGCCGGACTGGTCGCGATCGTTTGCGTCGGCGAAACCCAGCAGCAGCGCGATGCCGGGCAGACGCTCGACATCCTGCGCGGCCAGCTCAACCTCAGTCTGCCGCAGGGCTCACGGGCCGACAACCTGGTCGTGGCCTATGAGCCGGTCTGGGCGATCGGCACCGGCCTGACCCCGACCGCCAAGGATGTCGAGCAGATTCATGCCTTTATCAGAGAGCTGCTGATCGATCGCTTCAAGCAGGAGGGAGCGCGGACGCGCATCCTCTATGGCGGCTCGGTGAAGCCCTCCAATGCGGCCGAGCTGATGGCGGTCGCGAATGTCAACGGCGCGCTGGTCGGCGGCGCCAGCCTGAAAGCCTCAGACTTTCTCGCCATTGCGAAGGGCTGTTGAGAAGCGATGTGAGCGAAAGCGCGCGCCTCAGTCCGCCTGTTCGATTCGCTTCCAATAGATCTTTGTGCCGGTGAGGCCGCCATGCGGCTTCAAGGCATAGTCCGGAATGGTTCCGCTCAGCTGGAAGCCGACGCTTTCATAGAGCCGTGAGGCGCCCCCATCCTCGGCGGTATCGAGGACCAGCACCGTCCGCCCATGCGTGCGGGCGAGGTTTTCGGCCGCGGTCAGCAGCGCGGTCGCGATTCCGCGTTTGCGGTGGCTGATGCGCGTCATCATCTTTGCGATCTCGGCGCGGTGCGGCTGGTTTGGCGGCAGCTTCAGCTGCAGCGTCACGGTCGCGATCACATCCTCTCCATCGAAGGCGCCAAGAACGGCTCGTTCGCCGCGCGCCGCGGCCGACAGCGATTCCCGCCAGAACGCGTCGGCATCCGCCTCGCGAAGCGGGTGCATGAAGCTGACCGAGCCACCATGGGCGACCGTTTCGATCAGCATTGCGCGAAGCGCAGCCCGGATTGCCGGTGTATCGGACAGGGCCGCGATTCGGGGCGGGGACATTCTCAACTCCTGGCAAGGGCGACGACGTAGACGCAGGGCGCGTCGGTCTCATTGGCAAAGGTGGTGTCGATCGGTGGGCCGAAGCCGAGGCAGTCGCCCGGCCCGAGCACGTGGCGTTCCGCGCCTTCCGTGATGGTCAATTGCCCGCTCTGAACCCAGAGGAGCTGGCGGATGTGGATGTAGGAGGAGGCCGGCAAGGTCACGCTGCGGTGCGCCGGCATCTCGACGGTCACCAATTCGATCGGATGATCCGGCCTGAGAAAGACCTGGCGCCTGACATAGCCCGTGTCCGGATCGCGCCAGACCGGCTGCTCGGCGGCCTTGGACAGGCGCTCCGACTGGGCTTCGGCGCGGAGCATCAAGCCGGCCAGCGTGAGATCGAAAGCGCTTGCGAGCTTAACCAGGATCACCGCGGTCGGGCTGACTTCGGCACGCTCGATCTTGCTGATGGTCGCCTTCGACACGCCAGAGCGTTCGGCGAGGTCGGCCAGCGACCACCCACGGCCGTCCCGTTCCAGCAGCAGGCGACGGGCGAGCCTCTGGCTGAAGTCGTCTACTATTTGATCCATTCGTCTCTAATAATGGATATTGAAGCGGCCGGCAAGTGTCGACCCGGAGGGCGACGTCGGCGCTTGTGCGAAGCGCGGTTGGGATTATCTGCGGGGTGGCGTTGCTCGACATGATCGTGTAACACCGCGCAAATTTCCGAATAGCCCGCGAAGCTCTCGCGATCCCGGCCCCCGGTCGGGGCCTGCGAGGGCTTGTGACGGAAGGTCACCATGCAGACTGTCTTGATCGTCATCCACCTCATGATTGTCGCCGTCCTGATCGGTACGGTGCTGTTGCAGAAATCCGAGGGCGGTGGCCTTGGCATGGGCGGCGGCGCCGGTTTCATGTCGAGCCGCGGCACGGCCAACCTGCTAACGCGCACGACCGCGATCCTGGCACTCCTCTTCTTCCTCACCAGCCTGGCGCTGACTTGGCTCGCGGGTCTGGATCGCAAGCCGACCTCGATTCTCAACAACCTGCCGGGGCAGACCCAGTCAGGCGGAGCGACCCCAGTGGCGCCGACCGCGGGCGGCGTGCTCGACCAGCTCAAGAAGGCCGACGAGCAGCAGGCACCCGCGGCTCCGGCTGCGCCGCAGGCCCCGCAGTCGCAATAACGCGGGCAAGCCATGCAGGAACGCAATTGGCGTCCTGCGTCATGAGGCGGTCTCAAGTACCTGAGACCATTAATATTTTGAAGTAACCCACAGGCCCGCGACAGCGTTGCGGGCTGCAAGCGATTCGTTTTGGCGAATCGAGCGCGCGGCATTAAAGGTAGGGTCCCATGGCGCGGTACATCTTCATCACCGGCGGCGTGGTTTCCTCGCTCGGAAAGGGTCTGGCTTCAGCCGCGTTAGGCGCGCTGCTGCAGGCCCGCGGCTACAAGGTCCGGCTTCGCAAGCTCGACCCCTATCTCAACCTCGATCCCGGCACGATGTCGCCGTATCAGCACGGCGAAGTGTTCGTGACCGACGACGGTGCCGAGACCGATCTCGATCTCGGCCACTATGAACGCTTCACCGGCCGTCCGGCGACCAAGGCCGACAACATCACCACGGGCCGGATCTACCAGGACATCCTGACCAAGGAGCGGCGCGGCGACTATCTCGGCGCGACCATCCAGGTCGTCCCGCACGTGACGAATGCGATCAAGGATTTCGTCCTGTCCGGGAATGACGAGTACGATTTCGTGCTGGTCGAGATCGGCGGCACCGTCGGCGACATCGAGGGCCTGCCGTTCTTCGAGGCGATCCGGCAGCTCGGCAACGAGCTGCCGCGCCATCACGCGATCTACATCCATCTCACGCTGCTGCCTTACATTCCGAGCGCCGGCGAGTTGAAGACCAAGCCGACGCAGCATTCGGTGAAGGAGCTGCGCTCGATCGGCATCCAGCCGGACATTCTGCTGTGCCGCACCGACCGTCCGATCCCGAAGGAGGAGCGGCGCAAGCTCGGCCTGTTCTGCAACGTGCGTGAAAGCGCCGTCATCGAGGCGCGTGACGTCGACAACATCTATGCCGTGCCGGAGGCCTATCATGCCGCCGGCCTCGACGACGAGGTGCTGGCCGCGTTCGGCATCGAGCCGCGGGTGCCGCCGGCGCTGGCGAGCTGGCACACGATCAACGAACGCGTCCGCAATCCCGAAGGTGACGTGACGATCGCGATCGTCGGCAAGTACACTGGCATGAAGGATGCCTATAAGTCGCTGATCGAGGCGCTCTCTCACGGCGGGATCGCCAACAAGGTCCGCGTCAAGCTCGACTGGATCGAGAGCGAGGTGTTCGAGAACGAAGACCCGGCGCCATTCCTCGAGCACGTCAACGGCATCCTGGTGCCCGGCGGCTTCGGCCAGCGCGGCGCCGAGGGCAAGATCCGCGCGGCGCGGTTCGCGCGGGAGCGTGACGTGCCGTATTTCGGCATCTGCTTCGGCATGCAGATGGCGGTGATCGAGGCGGCGCGCAATCTCGTCGGCATCACAGAGGCCAACTCGACCGAGTTCGGTCCGACGCCGGAGCCGCTCGTCGGCCTGATGACGGAATGGCTGCGCGGCAACGAGCTGGAGAAGCGCTCCAAGAGCGGCGATCTGGGCGGCACGATGCGGCTCGGCGCCTATCCTGCGGCGCTCAAGCGCGGCAGCCGCGTCTCCGAGGTCTATGGCGGCGCCACCGAGATCTCCGAGCGCCATCGCCACCGCTACGAGGTCAACACCGCCTACAAGGACAGGCTCGAGCAGCACGGTCTGAAGTTCTCCGGCCTGTCGCCGGACGGCGTGCTGCCGGAGATCGTGGAATACGAGGACCATCCCTGGTTCATTGGCGTGCAATTCCATCCCGAGCTGAAGTCGCGCCCGTTCGAGCCGCATCCCTTGTTCGCGTCCTTCATCCAGGCGGCGATGGTGCAGTCGCGGCTGGTCTGACGACCGTCTTTGACGGTGTGGCCGAATATTGCGAGAACGCTCCCGATCCAACAGATCAGGGAGTGACCAATGATCTACGAGAGCCGCATCTATCGCTGCATTCCGGGCCGGCTGCCGGCGCTGCTGAAGCGCTTCGAGACCACGACGCTGAAGCTGTGGGAGAAGCATGGCATCCGCCCGGTCGGCTTCTTCACGACCCTGATCGGCGAATCCAACCAGGACCTGACCTATTTCCTGGCCTGGGAATCGCTCGCCGAGCGCGAGACCAAGTGGACCAAGTTCATGACCGATCCCGATTGGATCGCGGCGCGCGCCAAGAGCGAGGAGGACGGCCAGATCGTCGCCAACATCACCAGCCAGTTCCTGGTGCCGACGGCGTTCTCGGCGTTGAACTAGAGCCCGGGCAGGGGCGGGGATGACCGATCCCCGCAACCCTGCTATTCGCGGGCACACGCCGGGTTGATCCGGACGCCAGCGCTGGGCCATGGTCGCGCGCTCACATGAGGATGATGTCGTGAACGCTTCGATCTCTGCCGCTCCGGTCGTCACGCTCGGCTCCGTCAAGTTTGGCAATCAGCTGCCGCTCGCGATCATCGCGGGACCATGCCAGCTCGAGAGCCGGGCGCACGCGCTGGAGGTGGCCTCGGCGCTCAAGGAGATCGCGACGCGGCTCGGCATCGGTCTCGTCTACAAGACCTCGTTCGACAAGGCCAACCGCACCAGCGCCTCCGCCGCACGCGGGCTTGGCCTTGCGCAGTCGCTGCCGATCTTCGCCGAGATCCGCTCCGCGCTCGGTCTGCCCGTGCTGACCGATGTGCATGACGCCGGCCAATGCGCCGAGGTGGCGCAGGCCGTCGACGTGCTGCAGATCCCGGCGTTCCTGTGCCGGCAGACCGACCTGCTGCTCGCAGCCGCCGCGACCGGCAAGGTCGTCAACGTCAAGAAGGGCCAGTTCCTGGCGCCCTGGGACATGGCCAATGTCGTCGCCAAGATCACGGGCTCCGGCAATCGCAACGTGCTGGTCACCGAGCGCGGCGTTTCGTTCGGCTACAACACGCTGGTCTCCGACATGCGCGCGCTGCCGATCATGGCGCGCACCACCGGCGCGCCTGTCATCTTCGACGCCACCCATTCGGTGCAGCAACCCGGCGGGAAGGGCACCTCGTCGGGCGGCGAGCGCGAATTCGTGCCGGTGCTGGCGCGGGCGGCGGTGGCGGTCGGCGTGGCCGGCGTGTTCATCGAGACGCATCCGGATCCCGATCATGCGCCCTCCGACGGGCCGAACATGGTGCCGCTGGCCGAGTTCGAGGGGCTGCTGCGCACGCTGATGGCGTTCGACCAGCTCGCAAAGGGGCAGGCGACGACCGGCCTCGCGCGCTGATGCACCAGCCCGTGGCCCGGCCCTCCGAGCAGCGCTTTCCTCCGGCCGTGAACATCATCGCGCTGGCGGGCTTCTCGGCGGCGCTGTCGACGCGCGCGCTCGATCCGGTGCTGCCGCACGTCGCCGAGGATTTTTCGATCAGCATCACGACTGCGGCCGGGATCGCGGCCGGCTATGCGCTGATCTATGCCCTGATCCAGCCCGCGATCGGCGCCGCCGCCGATCTGTTCGGCAAGGCGCGGCTGATGACGCTGTGCCTCGCATTGCTCGGTGTCGCCAGCATCCTCGGCGCGCTCGCCACCTCGTTTCCGCTGCTGTTCGCGACGCGCATCCTCGCCGGCATCGCCTCGGGCGGCGTGTTTCCGGTGGCGCTCGGGCTGACCAGCGATCTCGTTGCACCCGACAAGCGGCAGGTCGCGATCGGCCGCACGCTCGCGGGCTCGATGGCGGGCAACCTGCTCGGTGCGACGGCATCCGGCATCATCGGCGATCTCATCGGCTGGCGCGGCGTGCTCGCGATCCTCGGCGCGCTCGGGCTGATCGCCTCCTTCGCGGTGGCCGCAGGCTTTCGCGGCGCCAAGGTCACGCATGCGCCGACCACCGATCTCGCCGCGCTGAGGAAGGGCTACCGCACCATCTTCACCAACCCCAATTCGCGCTTCTGCTTCTCGGCGGTGTTCGTCGAAGGCTGCTGCGTGTTCGGGCTGTTTCCGTTCATCGCCTCGTTCCTGTTCGATCTCGGCGAGACCTCGCTGTCGATCGCGGGCATCGTCATCGCGGGCTTCGCGGTCGGCGGCCTGTTCTACACGTTCACGGTCTCGAACTTCCTGCCGCGGCTCGGCGTCAAGGGCATGATGATCACGGGCGCTGCCCTGGTCGGGCTGCAGCTTGCCGCGCTCGCCTTCGGTCCGGGCTGGAAGCTGCAGTTCGGCTGCATGCTGCTGATGGGCTGGGGCTTCTACATGATCCATGGCTGCCTGCAGGTGTTCGCCAGCGAGCTGTCGATCGGGGCGCGCGCGACCGCGATGTCGCTGCACTCGTTCTTCTTCTTCATGGGCCAGACGGTCGGCCCGATCGCCTATGGCTTCGGCCTGGTCCATGGCGGCAAGCAGCCGACGTTGCTGATCGCCGCCATCATGATGGTCGCGCTCGGCTTCGCCTGCGCCGCGCTGCTGCGGCAGCGGCCGCCGGCGGATGCGGCGGTCAGCTGACGGCCATGTCGGACACGGGCGCGGGCCCATTGCATCTGAAGACATGGTCCCGTCGCGGCAGCAACGCCTGCTCATTTGTTGCTCCGTCATGGCCGGGACAAGCCCGGCCATGACGACGTGGAGACGGGCGAGGGCAAAATGCCCATCGTTAGCTGCGATGGTCCTGGGAAAGTGCGGCGAGGGCGTTTCTCGCTCTCGATGCTGAAGATGCGCGGCTGAGACATATCGGCGCTTTCGTTGGCCGCGGGACGCACCGCCGCCATCTCGCGGCGCGACTGCGTCCGAGCTTTGCCATTTGGACATGCCCTCCTTCTGAGAAGAGGGCACGGGGAATGCCGGGAGCTGGCCGCCCCCATGGCCCGCCAGCGAGAAAAAATGCTGGCGGCAGGAACCACAGGTCCTATGGGGCGGCGGGTGGTCAAGAAGGGTTAGGATTGGATTTCCGAACCATCCGGCCCTCGGAGGATCAAGATGATCAAGCTCGATCGCACTGACACACCCGCCGCGGCGGAGCATGCCACGGTTTACCTCGCGTTTGAACTGAGCAAAGCGAAATGGAAGCTCGGCGTGCTGCTTCCTGGCTCGCAGAAACTGAGCCGGTACACGATCGGCGGCGGTGACTTGGCCGCCTTGGCGGCCCGGCTTGCGGACATGCGCAAGAAGGCTGCGGCTGCCGCGGGCGGCCGGCCGGTGCGCATCCTGTCATGCTACGAAGCAGGCTTGGATGGCCACTGGCTGCACCGATGGCTGAGCGGACAAGGCATCGTCAATCATGAGGTCGACCCTTCCAGCATCGAGGTGAACCGTCGTGCCCGGCGCGCCAAGACCGACCGGATCGATCTGGAGAAGCTGATGCGGGCGTTCCTCGCCCATTTGCGGGGCGAGCCTCGGGTCTGCAGCATCGTCCACGTGCCAAGCGTCGAGGATGAGGATCGCAAGCGCCGTACCCGTGAACGTGATCGCCTGATCCAGGAGTGCACGGCTCACAGCAACCGCATCAAGGGACTGCTGCACGGCCAGGGCATTCGCGACGTCCACCCGCTCGATCGCTCGTTCCTGGAAAGCCTTGCCAGCCTGCGCACTGGCGACGGTCGTCCACTGCCGGTGCGGCTCAAGGAAGAGATCGTGCGCGAACACGAGCGACTGTGCCTGGTGGCACGGCAGCTCAAGGAGCTCGAGGCCAAAAGCAAAGCCGAGCTGTGCGCCGCTCGGCCCGGCTCGCCGGAAGCCAGGATCATGCAGCTCATGGATCTCAGGAGCATCGGCCCGGTCGGCGGCCAGAAGTTGGTCAACGAGGTGTTCTATCGCGACTTCGACAACCGTCGTCAGGTCGGCAGCTACTTTGGTCTCACCGGCACGCCCTATGACAGTGGCGAGCGCAGCCGTGAGCAGGGCATCAGCAAAGCCGGCAACCGGCGCGCCCGTGAGCTCGCGGTCGAGCTGGCGTGGCTATGGACCGTTCATCAGCCGGACAGCGCACTGACACGCTGGTTCCGCGAGCGGGTGCGCGACATCAAGGGACGCATCCGGCGAATTGCCATTGTCGCTCTGGCACGCAAGCTGATGGTGGCGCTGTGGCGCTATCTGGTGACCGGCGTTGTTCCCGAAGGCGCCGTGCTGCGTCCAACTTCGTAAACGGCTGCGCGCGCCATGACAGCCGACGTGAGCCAGGACCGACGCGTGACCGTGCTGAACCGGGGGCATAAACCTCCCGCTCTCACAGAGGGGTCCCGTCTTGACTGGGCCTTACCTTCCCCCGTGCATGAAAGATCAGGGTACCGGGCCTCGCGCCCGACCGGATACAAGGTGATGCGGTCGTTCCGCATTGTCGTTCACGGCCCAATCCTCGCATCACGTCCGGCCTGCCATCGCGACACCGCGCGTTGCGGGCGCGCCATGATGGCGCCAAGCTCGGCGCGCTCAAGGCCGCTGACGCGCCGCCTCCGGCGGTGGCCTTCGGCCAGCCTTGACCGCGCCTCTCCTTGGCGCCAAAGACCGCCCCCAACAAACGACGCCCCTCTTGACAACTTACTCCCCATACAAGGTTCAGCCGAGACATCCCGGCATTCCCCGCGCGATGGTTGGGCGGCTTATACGTACTCTCCCCGGGGACCGGGCTGTCTTGCCCCCGTGACCGGCGGATCATCACCACCAGCGTGACCTCAGCGTCGGGAGGCCAGGACCATACGATTTCGCCGGCGCATCAGGACCGTTCGTCCGCATGAGTGATCACGCTGCGACCCCGACACGCCCACCGCATCCCGCCTCAACGTCCGTGACGACCGCGAAGCGCCCCTCTGATCGAGACGGGACGGGAGCAATCAATCACGAATTCCGATAAAGCGAAAGAAGAATGTTTTTCGCGGAAGATCTGGACAGGGGTGATCGCCCTGAGCGGACAACAAAATTCAGTTTTGAGGCGCAGGAGGTTCAGCAGTCGAAATCGATGGCGAAGGGCCTCGCCTGATAGCAACCATGCCCGACGGGCGACCCGCCGCCACGGACGGTCATTGATGCGGGACTTTGCATGCGCTGCGCCGCAAATGCGTGCGCCGGCCGATACAACCTGAAGGTATTTTGACTTGCGTTTCTGATTTGTTCTATTTAACATTCTTGGCGGGTGAGTGAAGGGAGAACGACGGTGAAGCGGGCGGGGCGTTTGTTGCTGCATGTCGCGATCGTTGCGGGCGGTTTCCATCAGGCGCTGGCGCAGCCCTCGGCCAAGTCCGAGAGCCCACGCGTTGCTGCGACGGCGCCTGCCAAGATCCTGCTCAGCGCCCACAGGGGCGATGCGACCATTCTGACCATCTCCGACCAGGATAGCGACACCGCCGCGGTGACGTTCCGGATCGAGCTCGACGACGCGATCGAGAGCTGCCTGCGCGAGCCGCCGCCTGACGACATCAAGCCGGCGGAAGTGGCGCGTTGCGCCAAGCAGGTCATGGATCTCAACGCCGGCAAACAGACCAAGCGGCGGGCGATGTGCTCCAAGAACACGGTTTATACCGAGTTCGGCAACTACTCGCTGGTCGGCACCGGGGAGCCTCAGTCGAGCGGCGAAAAAAAGAAGATGATCCGCACCAACTGGAAGGATCATCGCAACGAGCAGATCGTCGACAACAGCACGGCGGCGAGGACGGACGCAATGCTGAGTACGTTTCAGATCCTGTGTCCATCCGCCTACAAGGCGAAGTTCGACGGCTACTACGCGTATTGAGGCAGGAGCGCGCGATCGGCGACTACCAGTCGAGGTTGGCCGAGCGGCACGTCTCGCAGACGCTCACATCGTCCTTCTGGGAAAGCGGACGACGGCAGCGGTGGCACGTGCCTTCCGTCAGCGTGACATGCAGCGTCAGAGCTTTGGCTTCCCTCATCGAGAAGCCAAACTGGGCGACGAGCAGTTTGTGGCCCTCAATCTGGCTGCGGCGGATTTCGGCTGCAATTCTCGCCTTGTCCGTTGCTGACAGCGAAGACGGCCACGTGACGGTTGTGGTGCACTTGGGACAGAACACCGACAGGCGGGCATATTCGACTGCGCCGTTCACGACCGCGCCTTCCGCTTCTCGATCGTCATCACCCCCGCCCGCGATACGGCGCCACGCCCTGGTCCGGCACCCAAAGGCCTTTCGGCAGCCTGCCGGTCTGCCAGAACACGTCGATCGGGATGCCGCCGCGGGGGTACCAGTAGCCGCCGATGCGCAGCCATTTCGGCTTGATCTCGGCGGCGAGGCGTTTGCCGATGGCCACCGTGCAGTCCTCGTGGAAGGCGCCGTGGTTGCGGAAGCTCGCCAGATAGAGCTTGAGCGACTTCGATTCCACCAGCCACGGGCCGGGCGCGTAGTCGATCACGAGATGGGCGAAGTCCGGTTGTCCCGTTACCGGGCATAGCGAGGTGAACTCCGGCACGGTGAAACGGGCCAGGTAATCCGTGTCGTTCTGCGGATTGGGAACGCGGTCGAGCCTCGCCGCCTCGGGACTGTCGGGCTGGGCGACCTCCCGGCCAAGTTGAAGCTGCGCCGATGTCTCGGATTTGGTGGATCTTTTCGCCATGTCTCGGAAAGGCTCGGGTCACGGGTGAGGGTGGCGCCGTCTTAACCAATCGCCGGCCTCGCGTCATCCGCCTCGTGATTTGGCGGCTTCGTGATTTGGCCGCGACTTCTTCGCGACTTGGCCTTTTCGGCCTCCCGTCCCTGCGGTAGAAGCAGCGCAACAACGCCCACCCAGAAACGCCCGCGAGAGGACCTCATGACCGCCATCGTCGACATCATCGGCCGCGAAATCCTGGACAGCCGCGGCAATCCCACGGTCGAGGTCGACGTCGTGCTGGAGGACGGGTCGGTCGGCCGCGCTGCCGTGCCGTCCGGCGCCTCCACCGGCGCCCATGAGGCGGTCGAGCTGCGCGACGGCGACAAGCACCGCTATCTCGGCAAGGGTGTGCTGAAGGCCGTCGAGGCCATCAACGACGAGGTCTATGAGGCCTTGAGCGACATGTCGGTGCAGGACCAGGTCCAGATCGACCAGATCCTGATCGAGCTCGACGGCACCGAGAACAAGAGCCGGATCGGCGCTAACGCCATCCTCGGCGTCTCGCTCGCCTGCGCCAAGGCGGCGGCGATCTCCTATGACATGCCGCTGTATCGCTATGTCGGCGGCACCTCGGCGCGGACCCTGCCGGTGCCGATGATGAACATCGTCAATGGCGGCGTGCACGCCGACAACCCGATCGATTTCCAGGAATTCATGATCATGCCGGTGGGCGCGCCGAGCTTCGCGGAGGCGCTGCGCTGCGGCTCGGAGATCTTCCACACGCTCAAGGCCGAGCTGAAGAAGGCGGGCCACAACACCAATGTCGGCGACGAGGGCGGCTTCGCGCCGAACCTGCCGTCGGCGGACGCCGCGCTCGACTTCGTCATGAGCGCGATCGGCAAGGCCGGCTACACCGCCGGCGAGGACGTGATGCTGGCGCTCGACTGCGCCGCGACCGAGTTCTTCAAGGACGGCAAGTACGTCTACGAGGGCGAGAACAAGTCGCGCTCGCGCTCCGAGCAGGCCAAGTATCTTGCGGACCTGGTCGCCCGCTACCCGATCGCCTCGATCGAGGACGGCATGTCCGAGGACGACATGGACGGCTGGAAGGAGCTGACCGACCTGATCGGCCACAAGTGCCAGCTGGTGGGCGACGACCTGTTCGTCACCAACGTCAACCGTCTTGCCGACGGCATCCGCAACGGGCGCGCCAATTCGATCCTGATCAAGGTCAACCAGATCGGCACGCTGACGGAGACGCTGGCCGCGGTCGAGATGGCCTACAAGGCCGGCTACACCGCCGTGATGTCGCACCGCTCGGGCGAGACCGAGGATTCGACGATTGCCGATCTCGCCGTCGCCACCAATTGCGGGCAGATCAAGACCGGCTCGCTGGCGCGAGCCGACCGCACCGCCAAGTACAACCAGCTGCTGCGCATCGAGCAGGAGCTGGATGCGCAGGCCAAATATGCGGGCAGGGCGGCGCTGAAGGCCTTGGCCTGAGCCTGCGCTGAAGAAGAACCAACAGGGGAGGCGCGCATGGGTGTCGAGACAGGCCTGCAACTGCGGACGCTGATCAAGCGCAGCGGCGAGCTCGAGCTCTCGCTGGTCGACGTGCCGACCCCCGAGCCGGGGCCGGACGAGGTGGTGGTGCGCATCGAGGCGGCGCCGATCAATCCGTCCGATCTGGGCCTCCTCGTCGGCGCGGCCGATCTGTCGACCCTGCAGGCGTCCGGCACCACGGACCGCCCCGTGGTCACGGCCAAGGTGCCGGAGGCGGGGATGCGGGCGATGGCCGGCCGGCTCGATGAGTCCTTGGCCGTCGGCAACGAGGGCGCGGGCGTCGTGGTCAAGACCGGCTCCTCGGACGCCGCGAAGGCGCTGATGGGCCGCACTGTCGCGGCCATCGGCGGCGCGATGTACAGCCAGTATCGCTGCCTCAAGGTCTCCGAATGCCTGCCGCTGCCGGCCGGCACCACGCCGGCCGAGGGCGCCTCCTGCTTCGTCAACCCGCTGACCTCGCTCGGCATGACCGAGACGATGCGGCGCGAGGGCCATACCGCGCTGGTGCATACCGCAGCCGCCTCCAATCTCGGGCAGATGCTCAACAAGATCTGCCTCAAGGACGGCATCCCGCTCGTCAACATCGTGCGCAGTGCAGCACAGGCCGAGATCCTGCGCGGCCTCGGCGCCAAATACGTGGTGGATTCGACGGCGCCGACCTTCATGGACGACCTGATCGCGGCGCTGGTCGAGACCGGCGCGACCATCGCCTTCGACGCGATCGGTGGCGGCAAGCTCGCCGGCCAGATCCTCAACGCGATGGAAGCTGCGATCAACAAGTCCGGCAAGCATCCCTACAGCCGCTACGGCTCGAACGTGCACAAGCAGGTCTACATCTACGGCAGCCTCGACACGCGCCCGACCGAGATCACGCGCGGCTTCGGCATGACCTGGAGCGTCGGCGGCTGGCTGCTGTTTCCGTTCCTGATGAAGATCGGCAAGGCGGATACCGAGCGGTTGCGGCAGCGCGTCGTCGACGAGCTCAAGACGACCTTCGCGAGCCACTACACCAAGGTCGTATCACTCCCCGAAGCCCTCGATCCGGCCAATCTCGCCGTGTACGCCAAACGGGCCACCGGCGAAAAATTCCTCATCGACCCCAACAAAGAGAAGTGACCTAACGTCGCTCCCGGGACGTTGCTGACGGGCTTGCGTTTGGCCCGCATGCGGAGAAAATCCGCCCCGTTTGTCTGGGGGCGGTGTCAGCCGCATGGAGCACTGAGGAGAGATTTGTCATGACCCTATTGGATCGCCGTCGATTTCTGGCCGGTGCGGCCCTCGCCGGAGCTGCGACCGCTCTGCCGCCGCTGGCCGCGCCGGCACGCGCGGCGGTTGCGCCCGCCGGCGCGCAGGCGCCCGGCTTCTACCGCTACAAGGTCGGCGACTACGAATGCACCTCCGTCAATGACGGCGCGCGCACCTTTCCGATGCCCGACAAGTTCGTCGTCAACACGGCGAAGGACGACGCGCTCGCCGCTGCCGAAAGCGCCTACATGCCGAAGGGCATGATCACGATCCCCTTCAATCCGCAGCTGATCAACACCGGCTCCAAGCTGGTCCTGATCGACACCGGCAACGGCGCTGGCGCCTTCGAGGCCAGCAAGGGCGCGGTCGGACGCACGCTGCAGAACCTCTCTGCCGCCGGCGTCGATCCGAAGAGCATCGACGTCGTCGTGCTCTCCCACATGCATGGCGACCACATCAACGGCCTCAAGCTCGCCGACGGCTCGCTGGCATTTCCGAACGCCGAGCTGAAGGTGCCGGCCAAGGAGTGGGCGTTCTGGGCCAGCGACGAGAATGCCGCCAAGGCGCAGACCGACTTGATGAAGGGCAATTTCGCCAACTTCAAGAAGGTGTTCGGCGGGCTCGAGAGCAAGGTCACCCAGTACGAGTGGGACAAGGAGGTCGCGCCCGGCATCACCGCGCTTGGCACGCCCGGTCACACGCCGGGCCACACCTCGTTCGCGGTCGCGTCCGGCAATGCCAGGGTCCTGATCCAGGCCGACGTCACCAACGTCCCCGAGCTGTTCCTGCGCAACCCGGACTGGCACGTGATGTTCGACACCGATGCCGCGATGGCGCAGGAGACGCGGCACAAGTTCTACGACATGGCCGCCGCCGAGAAGGCCAAGGTGATCGGCTTCCACTTCTCTTTCCCTTCAGTGGGCTATGTCG
Organism: Bradyrhizobium sp. SZCCHNPS1003; assembly: GCF_032381555.1. Taxonomy (NCBI): domain Bacteria; kingdom Pseudomonadati; phylum Pseudomonadota; class Alphaproteobacteria; order Hyphomicrobiales; family Nitrobacteraceae; genus Bradyrhizobium; species Bradyrhizobium sp. SZCCHNPS1003. The sequence continues at coordinate 286,296 of NZ_JAUHIU010000003.1, read as the reverse complement.
AGAAGGACGGCGCCAAGTACCGGCTGATTCCGGCGCCGTGGAATCCGGTGATCTGAATATCGGTTAGCGTCATTGCGAGGAGCCCCCGGGTCTCGCCTCCGGCGAGCCCGAGGACAGGCTCCGCGACGAAGCAATCCAGAGTCCCAACCGAGCCCTGGATTGCTTCGCTTCGCTCGCAATGACGGAGGAGAGAGGGGGCCGCCTTCGGGCGGCCTGAGCGTTTTTGCATATGCGAAATGTCGGGCTTTCCGCGCCTGTTGCGAACCCCTATGTCGAGCACCTCGGAAATCCCGCAGGATTCGTATGTCGACCGATCCCTCTCCCTCCAACGCCGATCTCTCCAACTGGCGCACTGCGCCGTTCAGCCGCTGGGCCTTTCACAACATCCGCGCGATCCTGCCGGTCGCCGACATCGAGAGCGCGCCGGGCAGCGCCTGGACGCTGCCGTCGAGCCTCGTGTCGTTCGACGATTTCAGCGTGCGGCTGCCCAAGGGCGGCACGCTCGATCTCGACGGTTTCCTGAAGGCGACGGCGACCGACGGGCTCCTGATCCTGCAGGACGGCCGCATCGTCTTCGAGATGTATGACGGCGGCACCGACCGCGACACGCCGCACATCCTGATGTCGGCGACCAAGTCGATCACAGGGCTGATGGCCGGCATCCTGGCCGGCCGCGGCGAGCTCGACGTCGACGCCGAGGTCACGCGCTACGTGCCGGAAGTGGCGGCCACGGCCTATCGCGGCGCCACGATCCGCCAATTGCTCGACATGCGAGCGGGCGTCGTGTTCGACGGCGCCGGCCTGCAGGCCTATGCCGACGCCGCGGGCTGGGAGCCGGTCGCACCTCGCACGACGCCGAACCTGCACGATTTCTTCGAGACGATGCGCGCGCAGGCGATTCCGCATGGCGGCACCTTCAGCTACGTCTCCGCCAACACCGATCTGCTCGGCTGGGCGATCGAGCGGGCCACCGGCCGCAGCTTCGCGAGCCTGGTCAGCACCTTGCTGTGGAAGCCGATGGGGGCGAGCGGCGAGGCCTTCATCACGCTCGACCGCAAGGGCGCGCCGCGCTGCACCGGCGGGTTCTGCGCCACGCTGCGCGACGTTGCGCGGCTCGGCCAGCTCGTGCTGTCAGGCGGCCGGCGCGGCTCGCACACGATCATCCCCGAGGGCTGGCTCGACGACATCAGGCACAATGGCGACGCCCAGGCGTGGCGCGACGGGCAGTGGCGCGACAGCTTTGCCGCCATCAGCCGCAACATGCATTATCGCAGCGGCTGGTACGTCATCAACGACCAGCCGCAGCTCATGTTCGCGATGGGCATTCACGGCCAGAACCTGTTCGTGGATACGTCCAACGACATCGTGATCGCCAAGGTCTCGTCATGGGCGCAGCCCGTCGATGGCCAGGCGATCTGGCTGACGCACCAGGCGGTGGCGGAATTCACCCGTCACCTCAAAGAGACGGGTTGAGCCCGAGGGAAGCGGCAGGCGGGTGGGGGCATCGAGCGCCTCTTGCGATGAAGCGCAGTGTTTCGCGGGATCCGGTTTCATGCACTTGCATGTTCCTGCCGGAGCGCTTTAAGTGCCCCTCACACGCCGCTCCTCAAAGGATCTCCCCATGCCTGCACCCTATTCGATCGTCGCCCTCGTCGGCAGCCTCCGCAAGGAGAGCTTCACGCTCAAGATCGCCAATGCCCTGGTCAAGCTGGCGCCGGTCAGCCTGAAGATCGACGTCACCACGCTCAACGGCCTGTCGTTCTTCAACCAGGATCTCGAAGCCAATCCGCCGGCCGACTGGCTCGCGCTGCGCGACAAGCTGAAGGCCTCGAACGGCGTGCTCATCTTGACGCCCGAATACAACCGCTCGATTCCCGGCGTGCTGAAGAATGCGATCGACGTCGCCTCGCGTCCCTATGGGCAGAGCTCGTTCCTGGGCAAGCCGGTCGGTCTCATCGCCAACTCGCCGGGTGCGCTCGGCGGCGTCGCGGCGGCCAAGCACCTGCAGAACATCATGCCGGGCATCGCGGGTCCGGTCATGGGGCAGCCGGAGATCTACCTGAACGGGGTCGGCGACGCCTTCGACGCCCAGGGCGAGTTGGTCAAGGACTCGCTCAAGACGGTGCTGCAGCAATATCTGGAGGCGTTCGCCGCCTTCGTGGCCAAGCAGAACGGCTGACCAGGGTCGTCGCCGTGCGTCCGCCCGTGCGGCGGTCGCCAACTGCATGACGGGTATGATCCGGGCAGGGCGTTGACGCGCCTTGCCCGATCCGTTTCAAGGCAACGCCGGACCTGCGCAAGGATGCGCATTGCCAAGGAAGCACGATGGCCCATTCGTTCACACCCGCGTCGTCGGCGAAGCCCGGCCCGAACCAGCCGGATCTCGACTCGGAGGCCGTCTGGCAGGCGCGGATCGACCTTGCGGCCTGTTTCCGGATGGCGGCGCGGCACGGGCTCGAGGAGGGCATCTGCAACCACTTCTCGGCGCTGGTGCCCGGCTATGACGACCTCTTCATCGTCAATCCCTACGGCTATGCCTTTCGTGAGCTGACCGCCTCGAAGCTGTTGGTTTGCGATTTCGACGGCAACGTCATTGCCGGTGACGGCCGCCCGGAGGCGACCGCATTCTATATCCACGCCCGCATCCACAAGGCGCTGCCGCGCGCCAAGGTCGCGTTCCATACGCATATGCCGTATGCCACCGCGCTCTCGATGACCGAAGGCGATCCGCTGATCTTCGCCGGGCAGACGGCGCTGAAATTCTATGGACGAACCGCCGTCGACGCGAACTACAACGGGCTGGCGCTCGACGCGCGCGAGGGGGACCGCATCGCCGGGGCTGTCGGTGATGCCGACATCGTCTTCATGAAGCATCACGGCGTCATGGTCCTGGCGCCGACCATCGCCGAAGCCTGGGACGATCTCTATTATCTCGAGCGCGCCTGCCAGGTTCAGTGCCTGGCGCTGTCAACCGGGCGCAAGGTGGTGCCGGTGGCGCCCGACATCGCCGAGGCCGCCTATCGCCAGATGCGGGAGGGGGATGCGGAATCGGCGCGGCTGCATCTCGAAGCGATCAAGCGGACGCTCGACGCCGAGGAGCCCGCCTATCGGGCTTGAGCGCGTAGCGGCACGGCGGGCTCAGGGTTAGCGTTTCCTTAACCGGGGCGCCGCATTCTCGGGCCATGGTCTCCCGCGCGCGCCTCAAATCCTTCCTGACCGGGCTAGCCCTCTACACGATGGCGGCCGCCATCATCGGCTACTTCGGCATCAACGCCTATACCGGCCGGTACGGCCTGACCGCGCGTCAGGAGCTCGACCAGGAGATCGTTGCGCTCACCTCCGAGCTCGCCCGGTTGAAGCAGGAGCGGGCGGAGGGTGAGAAGCGCGTATTGCTGCTGCGCTCCGACCGGGTCGATCCCGACATGCTCGATGAACGCGCCCGTTTTCAGCTCGGCTATGCCAACCCGCGTGATCTGATCCGGATCAATCGGCCGCAGTGACGCGTGTCCCTTCGCCGCGGTGCCTAAACTTTAGCAGGCCGTGGCGTCAGGAATTTCAAAAACGCGCTCATCAGCATTCGTTTATTTCGCGCTCGTTTGCAGTGCGGCAAAGCAAAATGAACCGCAATTCACGCAGTCCTTTTACGTGCCTTGGAGTTGAGCTAGAGAGAGCTACTTTTTCTCTCATCCGGAATTGCCATGGCCGCACCCAAGAAAACCGCCGCAAAGGAACAAGGGCAGGACAGAGACAACGGCCCGCCGCCGGAATTCACCAGAGAACAGGAATTGGCCGCGCTACGCGACATGCTGCTGATCCGTCGCTTTGAGGAGAAGGCGGGTCAGCTTTATGGCATGGGTGCGATCGGCGGTTTCTGTCACCTCTACATCGGGCAGGAGGCTGTGGTCGTCGGCATGCAGATGGCGCTGAAGCCGGGCGATCAGGTCATCACCGGCTATCGCGATCACGGCCACATGCTGGCGACCGGGATGGATGCCAAGGGCGTCATGGCCGAACTCACCGGGCGCCGCGGCGGCTACTCCAAGGGCAAGGGCGGCTCCATGCACATGTTCAGCATGGAGAAGAATTTCTTCGGCGGCCACGGCATCGTCGGTGCGCAGGTGTCGCTCGGGACGGGCCTCGCGCTCGCCAACCGGTACCGCGGCAACGACTCAGTCAGCATTGCCTATTTCGGCGACGGCGCGGCCAATCAGGGGCAGGTCTATGAGAGCTTCAACATGGCGGAGCTCTGGAAGCTGCCGGTGATCTACGTCATCGAGAACAACCGCTATGCGATGGGCACGGCCGTGTCGCGCGCCTCGGCGCAGACCGACTTCTCCAAGCGCGGCATCTCCTTCAACATCCCGGGCGAGCAGGTCGACGGCATGGACGTCCGCGCCGTGAAGGCTGCCGGTGAGAAGGCCGTCGCGTGGTGCCGCGAGGGCAAGGGCCCGTACATTCTGGAAATGCAGACCTATCGCTATCGCGGCCACTCGATGTCCGACCCGGCCAAGTATCGCACCCGCGAGGAAGTCGAGAAGGTGCGTCACGACCAGGACCCGATCGAGCAGGTGCGCAACCGCCTGCTGGCGGCCAAGGTCACCGAGCAGGATCTCAAGGCGATCGACGCCGACGTGCGCAAGATCGTCAACGAGGCCGCCGATTTCGCCCAGGCCGATCCCGAGCCGGATGTCGCCGAGCTCTACACCGACGTTTACCGTTAAGCGCAGACGCTGTTTTGTCCGGAGCTGATATGCCAATTCAAGTTTTGATGCCTGCGCTGTCGCCCACGATGGAGAAGGGCAATCTCTCCAAATGGCTGAAGAAGGAAGGCGAGGCGATCAAGTCGGGTGACGTGATCGCCGAGATCGAGACCGACAAGGCCACCATGGAGGTCGAGGCGACCGATGAGGGCACGCTCGGCAAGATCCTGATTCCCGAAGGCACCGCCGACGTCGCGGTCAATACGCCGATTGCGACCATCCTCGCGGACGGCGAGACCGCGGCCGATCTCGGCAAGGCCGCAGCACCTGCGGCCGAGACGAAGGCTGCGCCATCGGCGCCGCCGTCCGAGCCTGCCGCAGCCACGCCGGCCGCGCCCGCGCCGACCGGCGTGGCTGCGCCGCAGAGCGTTGCTCAGCCCGATCCCGAGGTGCCTGCGGGCACCGAGATGATCACGCAGACCATCCGCGAGGCGCTGCGTGACGCGATGGCCGAGGAGATGCGCCGCGACGGCGACGTCTTCATCATGGGCGAGGAGGTCGCCGAATATCAGGGCGCCTACAAGGTCACCCAGGGCCTGCTGCAGGAGTTCGGCGCCCGCCGCGTGATGGACACGCCGATCACCGAGCACGGCTTCGCCGGCATCGGTGTCGGTGCCGCGATGGCCGGCCTGAAGCCGATCGTCGAGTTCATGACCTTCAACTTCGCCATGCAGGCGATCGACCAGATCATCAACTCGGCGGCCAAGACCTTGTACATGTCCGGCGGCCAGATGGGCTGCTCGATCGTGTTCCGCGGCCCGAACGGCGCGGCGGCGCGCGTTGCCGCCCAGCACAGCCAGGACTACTCGTCCTGGTACTCGCACGTGCCCGGTCTGAAGGTGGTCGCGCCGTATTCGGCGGCGGACGCCAAAGGCTTGTTGAAGGCCGCGATCCGCGATCCGAACCCGGTGATCTTCCTCGAGAACGAGGTGCTGTACGGTCATTCCGGCGAGGTGCCGAAGCTCGACGACTACGTGATTCCGATCGGCAAGGCGCGCATCGCGCGCGCCGGAAAGGACGTGACGATCATCGCGTGGTCGAACGGCATGACCTATGCGCTCAAGGCCGCCGACGAGCTCGCCAAGGAGGGCATCGAGGCCGAGGTGATCGACCTGCGCACCCTGCGCCCGATGGATACCGACACCATCATCGCCTCGGTCAAGAAGACCGGCCGCGCCGTCACGGTGGAAGAGGGTTGGGCGCAGAGCGGCGTCGGTGCCGAGATTGCCGCGCGGATCATGGAGCACGCCTTCGACTATCTCGATGCGCCGGTCGTCCGCGTGTCCGGAAAGGACGTGCCGATGCCGTATGCGGCCAACCTCGAGAAGCTCGCGCTGCCGTCGGCGGCGGAGGTCGTGCAGGCCGCCAAATCCGTCTGCTACCGCTAAGGGAAAGCCCAGATGGCCGGACCCAAGGAGCAGCCATTGCCGCCGGACGTCATCGGCCGCGAGGACGCCACCGAAGTGTTGCGCGCCTTCGTGCTCGATGGCGGGCTCTCGATCGCCTTCCAGCGCGCCTTCGAGGAGCCCGACGTGTGGGGGCTGCTCCTGGTCGACGTCGCCCGCCATGCTGCGCGCGCCTATGCGCGCGAGAGCGATTATTCCGAAGACGAGGCGCTGCAGCGCATCGTCGAGATGTTCGAAGCCGAGCTGGCTCGGCCGACCGACACGGGCACCACCAGCCCCAGGTCGAAACAAGGTCACTGATCATGCCGATCAACATTCTCATGCCCGCGCTTTCGCCGACGATGGAGAAGGGCAACCTTGCTCGTTGGCTCAAGAAGGAAGGCGACCAGGTCAAGTCCGGCGAGGTCATCGCCGAGATCGAGACCGACAAGGCCACGATGGAAGTCGAGGCGGTTGACGAAGGTACGCTCGCCAAGATCCTGGTGCCGGAAGGCACGCAGGATGTACCCGTCAACGACGTGATCGCGGTGCTCGCCGGCGAGGGCGAGGACGTCAAGGCGGCCGGCAGCGCGTCGGCGGCCGCAGCTCCGAAGGCCGAAGCCAAGCCGACGGCATCTGCGGCGCCCGCCGCGACGCCTGCGCCTGCCGCTGCGTCCGCGCCCAAGCCGGCCGCGGCTCCTGCGCCCGCCGCGCCTGCGCCTGCGCTCCAGGTCAACGGCCACGCCCGCATCTTCTCCTCGCCGCTGGCGCGCCGTCTCGCCAAGGATGCCGGCATCGATCTCGTCCGCATCACCGGCACCGGCCCGCATGGCCGCGTCGTCGCGCGCGACGTCGAGGAGGCGAAGTCGGGCAAGGGCCTCAAGGCCGCGCCGTCAGCAGCGCCCGCTGCGGCAGGCGCCCCCGCGCTCGCACCCTCGATGTCCGACAAGCAGATCCTGGCGCTGTTCGAGCCGGGCTCCTACGAAGTCATCCCGCATGACGGCATGCGCCGCACCATCGCGCAGCGCCTGACCGCATCGGTGCAGAACGTCCCGCACTTCTACCTGACGATCGACTGCGACATCGGCAAGCTCTTGGCCGCGCGCGAGGAGATCAATGCGGCGGCGCCGAAGGACAAGGAGAAGAAGCCGCTCTACAAGCTGTCGGTCAACGACTTCGTCATCAAGGCGATGGCGGTGGCGCTGCAGAAGATCCCGAACTGCAACGTCAGCTGGACCGAAGGCGGCATGGTCAAGCACAAGCATTCCGACGTCGGCGTCGCCGTGGCGATGCCGGGTGGCCTGATCACGCCGATCATCCGCAAGGCCGAGACCAAGACGCTATCGGCCATCTCCGGCGAGATGAAGGATTTTGCCGCGCGCGCCCGCTCGCGCAAGCTGAAGCCGGAGGAATATCAGGGCGGCACCACGGCGGTGTCGAACCTCGGCATGTACGGCATCAACCACTTCACCGCCGTGATCAATCCGCCGCATGCGACGATCCTCGCGGTCGGCACCTCCGAGGAACGCCCGGTGGTGCGCAACGGCAAGATCGAGATCGCGAGCATGATGAGCGTGACCCTGTCTTGCGACCATCGCGCCATCGACGGCGCGCTCGGCGCCGAGCTGATCGGCGCCTTCAAGCAACTGATCGAGAATCCCGTGATGATGATGGTGTGATGTTGCTTTGCGGAGCGGGATGGCAAACGGGGCCAGCGCATGCGCATCAGAACGCGGTGGCCCTGGATCACGGCACTGGTGAGCGTCGCATTGTTCGCCAACCCGCTCGGGATCGACGTCATCCATTCTGCTTTCTTCTCCGGCGAGGCGCTGTCGCGCGGCATCTGGGCGCCAATCGTGCTCGCTGGATTCGCGATCTGCGCCGTGCTGATGCTGCTGGAGGCGATTGTTCGAGCCTTGATCTGGCGACGTTTCGTCGGCAGCACCACGACCATCTGATTTCCAACTGCTTCAGTTGAATGGGAGCCGTAATGGCCGACACATCCTTCGACATCATCATCATCGGCTCCGGCCCGGGCGGCTATGTCGCCGCGATCCGCGCCGCGCAGCTCGGCTTCAAGACCGCGATCATCGAGAAGTCCTATCTCGGCGGCATCTGCCTGAACTGGGGCTGCATCCCGACCAAGGCGCTGCTGCGCTCGGCCGAGATCTATCACTACATGCAGCACGCCAAGGATTACGGCCTCTCTGCCGAGAAGATCTCCTACGATCCGAAGGCGGTGGTGCAGCGCTCGCGCGGCGTCTCCAAGCGGCTGAACGACGGCGTCGGCTTCCTGATGAAGAAGAACAAGGTCCAGGTGATCTGGGGGCGCGCCGCGATCGATGCACCCGGCAAGATCACGGTGACCAAGTCGGATGTCGAGGCGCCCAAGGGCGCGCTGGGCGAGGGCGTCTATCAGGCCAAGCACATCATCGTCGCGACCGGCGCGCGGCCGCGCGTGCTGCCGGGCCTCGAGCCGGACAAGAAGCTGGTCTGGACCTATTTCGAGGCGATGGTGCCGGACAAGATGCCGAAGTCGCTGCTGGTCGTCGGCTCCGGCGCGATCGGCATCGAGTTCGCCTCGTTCTTCCGTACCATGGGCTCCGAGGTCACCGTGGTCGAGGTGCTGCCGCAGATCCTCCCCGTGGAGGACGCCGAGATCGCCGGCATCGCGCGCAAGCAGCTGGAGAAGCAGGGCCTCAAGATCATGACGGGGGCCAAGGTCACCAAGCTCGACAAGAAGAGCGACAGCGTGGTGGCGACGATCGACGACGGCAAGGGCAAGACCGAGTCGGTCGAGTTCGATCGCGTGATCTCGGCGGTCGGTGTGGTCGGCAACATCGAGAATCTCGGCCTGGAGAAGCTGGGCGTGAAGACCGATCGCGGCTGCATCGTGATCGACGGCTACGGCAAGACCAACGTGCCCGGCCTCTACGCGATCGGCGACGTCGCTGGCCCCCCGATGCTGGCGCACAAGGCCGAGCACGAGGGCGTCGTCTGCATCGAGGCGATCAAGGGCCTGCATCCGCATCCGATGGACAAGAACCTCATTCCCGGCTGCACCTATTGCCATCCTCAGGTCGCCTCCGTCGGGCTCACCGAGGCCAAGGCCAAGGAGCAGGGCCGCGACATCCGCGTCGGCCGCTTCCCCTTCGTCGGCAATGGCAAGGCGATCGCGCTCGGCGAGGACCAGGGTCTCGTCAAGGTGATCTTCGACAAGAAGACGGGACAGCTGATCGGCGCCCACATGGTCGGCGCCGAGGTCACCGAGCTGATCCAGGGCTATGTCGTGGCGATGAACCTCGAAACGACAGAGGAAGAGCTGATGCACACGGTGTTCCCGCATCCGACGCTGTCGGAGATGATGAAGGAAGCCGTGCTCGACGCCTACGGCCGCGTGCTGAACATGTAGTCTCGTTTCCCGTCGTCATGCGCGGGCTTGACCCGCGCATCCATCGCGCTTCTGGAACGTTCGCGAAGAGGATGGATTGCCGGTTCAAGCCCGGCAATGGCGGATGCAACCAGACGGGCCAACCTGAAAGTCCTGCCGTGAAATCCAGCGACAATCTCACTATCGAACGCCCGACCTTCGTCACCCACCTCGAATGCGCGATGGAGGGCGATCATTATCCGGCGGACCAGGTCCACAACCTGTCCAAGGCCGGCAAGCCGCTCCTGGTGCGCTACGATCTCGCCGGCGTGAAGCAGGCGCTAACCAAGGACGCGCTCGCGCAGCGTCCGGCCGACATGTGGCGCTATCGCGAGCTGCTGCCGGTGCGCAAATGCCAGGACATCGTCAGCCTCGGCGAGGTGATGACGCCGCTGATCAATCTGCCCAAGCTGTCGAAGAAGCTCGGCGGCGGCGAGATCATCGTGAAGGATGAGGGCCGGCTGCCGACCGGCTCGTTCAAGGCGCGCGGCCTCGTGATGGCGGTGTCGATGGGCAAGGCGCTCGGCATCAAGCACATGGCGATGCCGACCAACGGCAATGCCGGTGCTGCGCTCGCGGCCTATGCGACCTCCTGCGGCATCAAGACCACGATCTTCTGTCCGGCCGATACGCCGGAGGTGAACGTCAGCGAGATCGAGCTGCAGGGCGCGACCGTCTACCGCGTCAACGGCCTGATCGACGATTGCGGCAAGATCGTCGGCGAGGGCAAGGCCAAGGTCGGCTGGTTCGATACCTCGACCCTGAAGGAGCCCTATCGCATCGAGGGCAAGAAGACGATGGGCCTGGAGCTCGCCGAGCAGCTCGGCTGGGACGTGCCCGACGTGATCTTCTATCCGACCGGCGGCGGCACCGGCCTGATCGGCATGTGGAAGGCGTTCGACGAACTGCAGAAGATCGGCTTCATCGGCGCGAAGCGCCCGCGCATGGTGGCGGTGCAGGCCTCCGGCTGCGCGCCGATGGTGCGCGCCTTCGAGCAGGGCGTCGAGCATGCGACGCGCTGGGAGGATGCCCACACCATCGCGTCCGGCATCCGTGTGCCCCAGGCGGTCGGTGATTTCCTTATCCTGCGCGCCGTCCGCGAGAGCAAAGGTTTCGCCATCGCGGTCGATGACGAGAAGATTTCATCTGCGCTCAGCGAAGTCGCGCGCGAGGAGGGGCTGCTGTTGTGCCCGGAAGGCGCGGCGACCTATGCCGCCTACAAGCAGAGCCTGGCCGACGGACGCGTGACGAAAAACGATCGCGTCATGCTGTTCAATTGCGCGACAGGACTTAAATATCCGCTGCCGCCGGTCACCCGGACGCTCGATCGTCACCAGCCGATCGACTTCGGGCAGTTCTAACTAACAAAACAGCACCGCGGCCTCGAGCACATGCTCCGGCGCAGACGCATTCGCGTCTGTGACCGGCGCGTGCGACACAAGGGAGGACGTGATGCGACGAGCTCTTTGCGCCGTGCTGTTTGCGTGCCTGGCTCTGGCGGTGCCAGCGCGCGCCGACACCTACCCCTCGCGCGCGATCACCGTGATCGTGCCGTTCGCCGCCGGCGGCCCATCGGATGCGATGATGCGCATCCTCGCCGAACACATGAAACGGACGCTCGGCCAGCCCGTGCTGGTCGAGAACGTGACCGGCGCGGGCGGCTCGATCGGCGTGGGACGCGCGGTGCGCTCGAAGCCCGACGGCTACACCGTGAGCTTCGGCCATCTCGGCACCCACGTCGCGAACGGCGCCGTCTACCGGCTTGGCTATGACCTCGAGGCCGATCTCGAGCCGGTCGTGCTGCTGCCGAGCAATCCGATGATCATCGTCAGCAGGAACAACATCCCGGCCAAAACGCTGCCGGAGTTTCTCGCCTGGGTGACGTCGCAGCCGAACCCCGTATCGGCCGGCACGGCGGGCAACGGCTCCGGCAGCCACATCGCAGGCCTCTATTTCGAGCAGGTCACCGGCCTCAAGCTGCAATACGTGCCCTATCGCGGCACGGGGCCGGCGATGAACGATCTCGTCGCCGGCCAGATCGATCTGATCGTCGACCAGACCTCCAATGCCATCAACCAGGTCCGCGCCGGCACGATCCGCGCCTACGCCGTCACGGACGCCAAGCGCCTCGATTCCGCGCCCGAGATCCCGACCACCGATGAAGCCGGCCTGCCGGGCTTCCACATGACCCTGTGGTCTGGACTCTGGCTCCCGAAGGGCGTCAGCAAGGAGATCGTCGACACGCTCAATGCGGCCGCCGTGGCTGCGCTGGATGAGCCGGATGTGAAAAATAAGTTGAAAAACCTGGGGTTGCAGATGCCGGCGGCGGACCAGCGCAGTCCGGCCGCCCTTGGAACCCTGCAGCGCGCCGAGATCCATAAATGGTGGCCGATGATCCGAGCCTCCGGGGTGGTGCCCGAGTAGCTTTCGCTCTCCATGCTAACCGCGGATGGTTGCGCGTCGGCCACGAATGTTGCGACGTCGCCACAGTTTACGAAGTTTTGGTAACAATCTCCGGCGCTCCGCAAACGCGCCGCTTTTTAGCCACACCTGGTCGTGAAATACTTTGATCAGAACATAACCAGTGCGTGTGAGGCTGCCGAAAATCCATTTCTAGGATTTTAGCGTTCTCCTCAGCACCGGGAGGCCAGAACAGCGATGGACGCGAAGACCGACATCAAGCGCAGGCTGCCCAGCCGTCATGTGACGGAAGGGCCCGAGCGTGCGCCGCATCGGTCCTACCTCTACGCGATGGGCCTGACCACGGCCCAGATCCACCAGCCCTTCGTCGGCGTCGCCTCGTGCTGGAACGAGGCCGCGCCCTGCAACATCGCGCTGATGCGGCAGGCCCAGGCGGTCAAGAAGGGCGTGGCGCATGCGGGCGGCACGCCGCGCGAATTCTGCACCATCACCGTGACCGACGGCATCGCGATGGGCCATGACGGCATGCGCTCGTCGCTGCCGTCGCGCGAGGCGATCGCCGATTCCGTCGAGCTGACGATTCGCGGCCATTCCTACGATGCGCTGGTCGGGCTCGCCGGCTGCGACAAATCGCTGCCGGGCATGATGATGGCGATGGTCCGGCTCAACGTGCCTTCGATCTTCATCTATGGCGGCTCGATTCTGCCGGGCAATTTTCGCGGCCAGCAGGTCACGGTGCAGGACATGTTCGAGGCCGTCGGCAAGCATTCGGTGGGTGCGATGTCGGACGAGGACCTCGACGAGCTCGAGCGCGTCGCCTGTCCATCCGCCGGCGCCTGCGGCGCCCAGTTCACGGCCAATACGATGGCGACGGTCTCCGAGGCGATCGGGCTGGCGCTGCCTTATTCGGCCGGCGCCCCGGCGCCTTACGAAATCCGCGATTCGTTCTGCATGACGGCTGGCGAACAGGTCATGGAGCTGATCGCCGCCAATATCCGCCCGCGCGACATCGTCACGCGAAAATCCCTGGAGAATGCCGCTGCGGTTGTGGCGGCGTCCGGCGGGTCGACCAATGCTGCGCTGCATCTACCTGCGATTGCACACGAGGCGGGCATCAAGTTCGACTTATTCGACGTCGCCGAAATCTTCAAAAAGACACCTTATATCGCGGATTTGAAGCCGGGTGGCCGCTATGTCGCCAAAGACATGTTCGAGGCTGGTGGCATTCCGCTCTTGATGAAGACGTTGCTCGACCATGGCTATTTGAACGGCGACTGCCTCACAGTCACCGGCCGGACGATCGCCGAAAACCTCAAAGGCGTGAAGTGGAATCCGCACCAGGACGTGGTGAGGCCGGCCGACCAGCCGATCACTGCAACCGGGGGTGTCGTCGGTCTGAAAGGCAATCTCGCGCCGGAGGGCGCGATCGTGAAAGTCGCGGGCATGTCGAACTTGAAATTCTCTGGGCCGGCCCGCTGCTTTGATCGGGAAGAGGACGCCTTTGACGCCGTCCAGAAGCGCACCTATCGCGAAGGCGAGGTGATCGTCATTCGCTACGAGGGGCCGCGCGGCGGTCCGGGCATGCGGGAGATGCTGCAGACGACGGCGGCGCTGACCGGGCAGGGCATGGGCGGCAAGATCGCGCTCATCACCGATGGCCGGTTCTCGGGCGCGACCCGCGGCTTCTGCATCGGCCACATCGGACCAGAGGCGGCGGTCGGCGGAACGATCGCTCTGGTCGAGGATGGCGACATCATCGAGATCGACGCCGAGGCGGGTATCCTTAACGTGAAGTTGAGCGATGCCGAGCTGGCGACACGCAAGACCAAGTGGACGCCGCGTGAGACGCATCACACGTCAGGTGCACTTTGGAAATATGCCCAGCAGGTGGGGCCGGCCGTGGCGGGCGCCGTGACTCACCCAGGTGGTGCGCAAGAGAAGTATTGCTATGCGGACATCTGATCGGATCATTTTCGCATTGATGCTGGGGGTTGCCCCGCTCGCGTTGCCGACGCCATCGTTCGCGTTCGATGGCGCTCCGGTCAACCAGGAGCCGGCGATCCCCGTGGCTGGAGCTCAGGCCGGCGCCGGCGCGCTGCGCAAGGCGTTGCCTGCGACCACGTCCTCCACGTCGCCCACGCAGTCGCTGACGGCGCTGCAATACGCGGCGGAGGAAGGTCACCCGGTTGCGCAGTTCAAGCTCGGCCGCATGTATGCGGCTGGCGATGGCGTTGCGCGGGATGACATGCGCGCCTTCGACTATTTCAGCCGCATCGCCAATGCGCATGCGGAGGACAGTCCGTCGGCGCCGCAGGCGCAGATCGTCGCCAATGCCTTTGTCGCGCTTGGCCGCTATTACCTGAGCGGCATCCCCAACACGAAGGTGAAGGCCGATCCGGATCGCGCGCGGGAGATGTTCTCCTATGCGGCGTCCTACTTCGGCAATGCCGACGCCCAATACGACCTGGCGCGGATGTACCTGAAGACGGCGGATGCCTCGCGCGACGACTTCCGCTATGGCGCGCGCTGGCTTGGCCTCGCCGCGCAGAAGGGCCAGCATCAGGCCCAGGCGCTGCTCGGCCAGATGCTGTTCAACGGCGACCGGCTGCCGCGCCAGCCGGCGCGCGGCCTGATGTGGCTCACCTTGGCGCGCGACAGCGCCGGTGCGGACGAAGCCTGGATCAAGGAGAGCTACAACCGCGCCTTCGCCAAGGCCTCCGACGATGACCGCGCCTCGGCGCTGCAGATGCTCGAGAGCTGGGTGCAGGGCAAGCGCGAGTAGCAGGAGCGCATCGCGTTCCCTCCGTTCGAGAGAGGGATTGAATGGTCATTCGCGATGCGACACCGGAAGACGCAACGGCGGCCTGCGAGATGCTGCGGGCATCCATCATCCAACTGTGCGTGGCTGATCACCGCGGCGATCCCGACATCCTTGGCCGCTGGCTCGCCAACAAGACGCCGGACAACGTCGCGACCTGGGCCGACGGGCAAGGCCGGTCGCTGTTGGTGGCGGTCGAGGAGGGGGCGATTCTCGCCGTCGGCGGGCTCGCGCACCCCGGCGAGATCACGGCCAACTACGTGTCGCCGCAGGCGCGCTTTCGTGGAATCAGTTCGGCGCTGTTGGCGGAGCTGGAGCGCCGGGCGATGGCACTGGGCGCCCGCGACGTCGCGCTGCTCAGCACCGAAACGGCGCACCGATTCTATCTTGCCCGCGGCTACGCCGATGTCGGCGTGCCCGCCGGCAAGTTCGGCACCGCGGCCTCCTATCCAATGAGCAAGACGCTCGCCACCGCGCCGTGAGTCGCGGGCCACGGTGAGACATCAAGGCCACGGCAGCGGCTGCCCAAGGAGTGGGCGATGACGCGCCGATGTTTTGACCAGCGTCAGGTTCCAGAACCAAAATCGGCGATCTTTGGTACACGAACGACCCCGATGACGCCAAAACGCGCTTGGCACGATTCGTGAGTGCAATTCCTCTGCAACAGCAGAGGCGGCACGTTTGCGCAGCGTTCGGATCGGCCTGATCATTCCTCAGCGCGGCTCGGCAGGGTTGTGGGCGCCCTCCGCCGAAGCCTGCGGGCGGCTGGCCGTGACCGAGCTGAACCAGGCCGCCGGCATCCGCCGCCGACAGGTCGAGCTGATCGTGATCGACGCCGGCGCGACCGCCGCCAGCGCGGGCCGGGCTGCGGTCGAGGCGGTCGACGAACTCGCCGTCGACGGCCTCGTCGGCATGATGCCGAGCTACGCGCGCGATCCTGTCGCGCAAGCCGCGCGCGGCCGCGTGCCGTTCGTCTACACGCCCCAGTTCGAAGGCCTGTCGGCGAACAGCGACGTGATGACCACGGGCGAGACCGCCGGCGAATTGCTGGGGCCGGCGGTGCAGTGGCTCTCGGAGGTCAAGCGCGCCAGGCGGTTCTTCCTCTGCGGCAACGACTACATCTGGCCGCGCTCGTCGCTGCAGATCGCCAAGCGGCTGATCGCGCGCTTCGGCGGCACGGTGACCGGCGAATGCTACGTGCCGGTCGGCATCCACGATTACGACGAGATGCTCGACCGCATCAAGACGACGCGCAGCGACGTGGTGCTGCCGGTCTTTCTCGGCTTCGACTGCATCGCCTTCAGCCGCGCCTTCTGCGCCGCCGGCCTCAGCCGCCACGTTCTGCGATTCTCGTCCGCCTTCGACGAGACCATCGTTTACGGACTCGACAGCAGCGAGACCGAGAACGTCTTCGTCGCCTCTAGCTACTTTGCATCGCTGCGCTCGCGCAACAACGGCGCCTTCCTGGAGCGCTACTACACGGCGTTCGGCGACAACCCGCCGCCCGCGAACGGCTATGGCGAATCCTGCTACGAAGGGATTCACGCGCTCGCCGCGCTGATCGAGCGCGCCGAGAGCTTCGACGCCCGCAACCTCAGGCGCTTCTACGGACGCACGCTGCAGCGGCGCACGGCGCGCGGCAACGAGGCGCAGCCGGTGGTTGGCGGACGCCACCCGATCCATCTCGCCGAGCTGGACGGCTACGACTTCGCGGTCGTCGCGTCGCGCTAGCGCGCAGGACGCTTCCTAAAAACACTTGCCTTTTCAAATATTGTCATTTTAAACTTCTCGCGGATCATGAACCGGCATCATCAACCCATGGGGACCTTTATGACTCTCTCCCGACGTCGTTTCCTGCAACGCTCGGCCATCGCGACCTCGACATTGATCGCGGCACCCGCCGTGCTGCGCTCGGGTGCGCTCGCGGCCGAGAACCCGATCACGGTCGGCAGCCTACACGACCAGTCCGGTCCCATCGGCACCTCCGGCACGCCGATGGTCTATGCGCTGCAGCTTGCCGTCGAGGAGATCAATGCCGCGGGCGGCCTGCTCGGACGTCCCTTGAAGGTGATCCACTACGACACCCAGTCCAACATCCAGATGTACTCGCAATACGCCCAGCAACTGGCGGTGAAGGACAAGGTCGACGTCGTTCACGGCGGAATCACCTCGGCCTCGCGCGAGGCGATCCGGCCGACCTTCGACCGCTTCAAGGTGCTGTATTTCTACAACACGTTGTACGAAGGCGGCGTCTGCGACCGCAACACCTTCTGCACCGGCACGACGCCGGCGCAGACGGTGGAGAAGCTTGTGCCGAGCGCGATGAAGAAGTCCGGCAAGAAGGCCTACATCATCGCGGCCGACTACAATTACGGTCAGATTACCGCGAAGTGGATGACCAAATACTGCAAGGACAATGGCGGCGAGATCCTCTCGACCGACTTTTTCCCGCTCGACGTCACCAATTTCGGCTCCACCATCTCGAAGATCCAGGCGGCCAAGCCCGACCTCATCCTGTCGGCGCTGGTCGGCGGCAACCACACGGCGTTCTACCGGCAGTGGACCGCGGCCGGCATGAAGGGGAAGATCCCGATCGCCTCCACCACCTTCGGCCTCGTCAACGAGCCCTCGACGCTCGATGCCGCCGAGAGCGACGCCATCATCGGCGCCTACGGCTATTTCGAGGAGCTCACCACGCCGGCCTCCAAGAGCTTCGTCGAGAAGATCAAGAAGGCGCATCCGGATTCGCCTTATATCAGCGAGCTCGCCTCGTGCACCTATGAAGGCGTGATGCTCTGGGCCGAGGGCGTCAAGAAGGCTGGCAGCATCGACCGGATGAAGGTGATCGAGGCGCTCGAAAGCGGCCTCGTCTTCGATGGTCCGAGCGGCAAGGTCTCGCTGGACAAGCCGACGCATCACACGGTCCGCAATGCGTTCCTTGCCGAGGTGAAGGAACGCAAATGGTCGGTGCTGGAAACCTACACCGACGCCAAGCCGGCCGACACCGCTGGTGTCTGCGACCTCGTCAAGAACCCGAACGACGTCAAGCAGTACATCATCAATCTCTGACGCCTGCCGGGTCCCGCCATCCGGCGGGGCCCGGTTTCACTGGACTGCCTTGAAAGATCTGACGCATGGCGATCTACGTCATC
This sequence comes from Bradyrhizobium sp. SZCCHNPS1003, assembly GCF_032381555.1. Lineage (NCBI taxonomy): Bacteria > Pseudomonadati > Pseudomonadota > Alphaproteobacteria > Hyphomicrobiales > Nitrobacteraceae > Bradyrhizobium > Bradyrhizobium sp. SZCCHNPS1003. The sequence continues at coordinate 268,330 of NZ_JAUHIU010000003.1, read as the reverse complement.
CTCGCGCTCGACGTCCTCAACGGAATCTCCTCGCTGTTCCTGTTGTGCCTCGGGCTCGCGATCATCTTCGGCATGATGAAGATCATCAATCTCGCCCATGGCGAGTTCATCATGCTGGGAGCCTATGCCACCGTGATCTCGGCCAATGCCGGGGTGAACATCTGGATCGCGATGCTCGTCGTCGCACCGCTGTTCGTGGGCATCGTCGGCCTCGTCATCGAGCGCTGCCTGATCCGCTTCCTCTACGGGCGTCTGGTCGATTCGATGCTCGCCACCTGGGGGCTGAGCCTTCTGATCATCGGCATCATCACCACGATCTACGGCAACACCCAGCAGGGCGTGCCGACGCCGCTCGGCGGCTTCTCGATCGGATCGTACCAGTCGAGCTACTACACCCTGTTCCTCGCCCTGATGGCGGCGGTCATGATGGCCATCGTCTATGGCGTGATGCGCTACACCCGCTTCGGCCTCGTCGCACGGGCGACGATGCAGAACCCGGCAATGGCGGCCACGCTCGGCGTCAATCCGGCCCGCGTCTACATGAGCACCTTCGCGCTCGGCGCGGCCGTGACGGGCCTCGCCGGCGGCCTGCTGGCGCCGGTGTCAGGCATCACCCCGGTGATGGGCGGTGCCTATGTCGCAAAAGCCTTCATGACCGTGGTCGGCGGCGGCGCGGCGATCCTGTCCGGCACGCTGTCGGCGGCAAGCCTGTTCGGCTCGGTCAACCAGATCGGCGCCTACGTCACCACGCCTGTCTATGGCGAGGTCATCGTCTTCACCACCGCGATCGTGCTGATCCGCTTGCTGCCGCAGGGCATCTCGGGGCGTTTCTTCAAGGGGAACCTGTGATGCCCAAGCACTCCCGTCTTGCGGGCCAGATGGGTGCGATCGTCCTTGCCATTGTGGCGATTGCGATCGTGCCGAGCGTGATCGAGCTGTTCGCCCTGATGCAGCTGACGCTGTTTGCCGCGATGTCGGTGCTGGCGCTGAGCCTCGCCTTCATCTGGGGCTATGGCGGCATCCTGTCGTTCGGGCAGACCGCCTTCTTCGGCCTCGGCGGCTACGCTTATGCGATCGCAGCCATCAACTTCCAGGATTCGACGCCGGCGATCCTGCTGGCGATCGCGGTCCCCGCGCTGTTCGCGGCGATCCTCGGCTACTTCATCTTCTTCGGCCGCATCTCCGACGTCTATCTCGGCGTCATCACGCTCACGGTCACCCTGATCCTGTTCAACTCGGTCAACTCGACCTCGGGCGATGCCTACAAGATCGGCAAGGCGCTGCTCGGCGGCTTCAACGGCATGCCGGCGGTGCCCACCTTCAACATGCCGTTCGATCCGTCGACCGTGCTGTCGCCGGAGCAGTCGTGGTGGACGACAGCCTATGTGCTGCTTGGCGTGTTCCTGCTGCTGCGGCTGCTGCTGGCGCTGCCGGCCGGGCGCGTCATCGTCGCGGTGCGTGAGAACGAGGTGCGGGCCTCGCTGCTCGGCTATGACCCGCGGCTCGTGAAGTGCCTGACCTTCATCCTCGGCGGCGCGATCGCCGGTCTTGCCGGCGCGCTCTACGTCAACTGGGGCGCCTTTGTCAGCCCCACCATCTTCAGCCTGTCGCTGTCGGCCGAGATCATCATCTGGATCACGGTCGGCGGTCTCGGCACCTTGCTCGGTCCGATCATCGGCTGCGTCGTGATCGAATACATCGTCGCCTATATCGGCTCGCAGCAGCTCTTGAACTCCAACCTCGTGCTCGGCGGCGTGCTGGTGATCTTCGTGCTGCTGCTGCCGAAGGGCATGGTGCCGACCGCCCGCGATCTTGTGATGCGGCTGATGCCGGACAGGAAGAAGACCAACGGTCCCCCGATGCAGCCAGCGGCGGCGCCGCATCCCGCAGGAGCCGAATGACATGGCGGACCTGGTTCCTCTGCTCAAGGCCGAGCACCTGACGATGCGCTTCGGCGGCGTGGTCGCTAATGACGACATCACCTTCACGCTTCAGGAGATGGAGCTGCGCTGCCTGATCGGCCCGAACGGCGCCGGCAAGAGCACGTTCTTCAAGACGCTGACCGGACAACTGGTGCCGACGTCGGGCAGCATCGCATTCCGTGGCATGCCGATCGCGGGCAAGCTGTCGCACGAGATCGCGCGGATGGGGATCGGCATCAAGACCCAGGTCCCGAATGTGTTCAACGGCCTCTCGGTGCGCGAGAACATCTGGATGGCGGTGCGCCGCAAGGCGACGCCGCGCCAGCAGGGTCCGGCGGTCAATGCCGTGCTCGAGATGATCCGGCTGACCGACTACGCCGACAGCATCGTCGCCACCCTGTCGCACGGCCAGCGGCAATGGGTCGAGATCGGCATGGTGCTCGCCGCCGAGCCGGAGCTGATCCTGCTCGACGAGCCCGCCGCGGGGATGACCGACGAAGAGACCTTCCATACGGCGGCGATCATCCGCGAGATCAACCAGACCCGCGCCATTGTCGTGGTCGAGCACGACATGGAGTTCATCAAGCAGATCGCCAAGCGCGTGACCGTGTTCCACCAGGGCCGCGTGCTGGTCGAGGACACCGTCGACAAGGTGCTCGCCGACCAGCGCGTGCGCGACGTCTATCTCGGCAAGAAGGTGGCCGCATGAGCACGCTCCTCGAGGTCAAGGGGCTCAAATCCGGCTACGGCCGGATCCCGATCCTGTTCGGCATCGACATGACGGTGGCCGATGGCGAGTATCTCGGCATTCTCGGTCACAACGGCATGGGCAAGACCACCGCGCTGCGCACGCTGATGGGGCATCTGCCGACCACCGACGGCTCGGTCGTGTTCGCCGGCAAGACCATCACGCATCTGAAGCCGCATGAGCGCTCGCGGCTCGGCATCGGCCTTGTGCCCCAGGGCCGCGAGATCTTCCCGGACCTGTCGGTCATGGAAAATCTGCGCATGGGGCTCGCATCCGCTCCCAAGGAGGACCGCAGCGTCATCGATGCCGTGCTGCAGGATTTTCCGCGGCTCGTCCGTCTGCTCGACCGCCGCGGCGGCGCGCTGTCCGGCGGCGAGCAGCAATTGCTGGCGCTGGCGCGCTGCCTCTGCACCAAGCCGAGGCTGATCCTGCTCGACGAGCCGACTGAAGGCATCCAGCCATCGATCATCGAGGAGATCATCGAGACCCTGCTGGCGCTGAAGATGCGCTGGAAGATGTCTTTGATCGTGGTCGAGCAGAACCTCGAATTCATCACGTCGTTGTCGGATCGCATCCTGCACATCCAGAAGGGACGCATCACCGAGGAGCTCGACCGTGAGACTCTGCTGGCCCGGGAAGGTCAGATGGTCCCGAGCTAGAATCTACCGGCGCGCTGCGCCGGCCCATTGAACTGACAATTTGCTGTCTCTGCCCAGCTTGTCCTCACAAGAAAGGATGACTCATGTCCATCAAACGCCCGAATGCCGAGGAAGTCGCCGATCTCGCCGCCAGCCTGCACATGAACATGACGGTCGAGGAGGCCGCCGAATATCTGTCGCTGATGGGCGGCATGTTCGATCAGTACGACATCATCGATGAGTTGCCGAACCCGCTGCCGCCGGTGAAATATCCGCGTACGCCGGGCGCCAAGCCGCCGGCGAAGGAGAACAAGTACAACGCCTGGGCGATCAAGACCGAGGTCAAGGGCGCATCGGGCGGCAAACTCGCAGGCCGCACCGTTGTGCTCAAGGACAACGTCGCGCTCGCCGGCGTGCCGATGATGAACGGCTCGACCACGCTTGAGGGGTTCATTCCCGCCGCCGATGCCACCATCGTCGCCCGCATCCTCGATGCCGGCGGCACCATCGTCGGCAAGGCCGTGTGCGAGCACTTCTGCCTGTCCGGCGGCAGCCACACTTCCAATCCCGCGCCGGTGCACAATCCCTGGAAGATGGGCTATTCGGCCGGCGGCTCGTCCTCGGGTAGCGCCGCGCTGGTGGCGGCCGGCGAGGTCGACATGTCCATCGGCGGCGACCAGGGCGGCTCGATCCGCATCCCCGCGTCCTATTGCGGCATCTACGGCATGAAGGCGACCCACGGTCTCGTGCCCTACACCGGCGTGATGCCGATCGAGTCGACGATCGACCACACCGGCCCGATGACCAAGTCGGTTGCCGACAATGCGCTGCTGCTCGAAGTGCTGGCCGGCGCCGACGGGCTCGATCCCAGGCAATATGCGCCGAAGGTCTCCGCCTACACCGAGGCGCTCGGCAAGGGCGTCAAGGGCCTCAAGATCGGCGTGCTCAAGGAGGGCTTCAGCGCGCCGAACATGGAAGAGGGCGTCGTCAGCAAGGTCAAGGCCGGCGCCGAGCGCTTCGCCAAGCTGGGCGCCTCGGTGTCCGAGGTCTCGATCCCCGAGCACATGCATGCGCTGGCGGCGTGGAATCCGATCACGCTCGAAGGCTTCCTGGTGCAGATGATGCTCGGCAACGGCATGGGCTTCAACTGGAAGGGTCTCTACGACGTCGGCCTGCTCGATGCGCATTCCGGCTGGCGCACCCGCGCCGACGATCTGTCGGTGACGTTGAAGCTGACCATGCTGGTCGGGCAGTGGGGTCTCGAGCACTACCGCGGCCGCTACTACGCCAAGTCGCGCAACATCGCGATTCAGGCCAAGGCGGCCTATGACGCGATGTTCGGCTCCTATGATCTCCTGCTGATGCCGACCTTGCCCTGCGTTGCGACGCCGATCCCGGCCAAGGATGCGCCGCTCGCCGAGGTCGTGCAGCGCGCCTTCGAGATGACCGCGACGACCAGCCCGTTCGACGTGACAGGCCATCCGGCGATGACCTTGCCGTGCGGCTTGTCGGACGGCCTGCCGGTCGGCCTGATGCTGATCGGCAAGGACTATGGCGAGTCCACGATCTACCAGGCGGCGAGCGCGTTCGAGGCCGACGGCGACTGGAAGACGTTCTGATGATCACCATCACCGCGGTCATCAGGGCCAAGGCGGGACACGAGGCCACGATGCGCGATGCCCTCGTTGCGGTCGCGGCCCATGTCGCGGCCAACGAGCCGGAGACGATCGGGTTCTTCATCTCGCAGAGCGAGACCGAGCCCGGTCTGTTCACGACCTACGAGCGCTTCGCCGACAAGGCCGCGATGGAACGCCACAACGGCTCCGCCGCGGTGGCGACCTTCTTCGGCATCGCCAAGCCGATCCTCGACGGCGAGGTCATTCTCGTGACCTCGCAGGAGGTCTCGGCGACGCTGCGGTAGGGCGCGGAGGTACTTGAGCAAACCAATCGTCCTTCGAGACGACCGCCTTGCGGCGGGCTCCTCAGGACGAGGACGGTGGCTGTGGCGGGAGAAAACTCACAGCGAAGCTAACCCACCGCGAAACTCTCAACCCTCATGGTGAGGAGCCCGCCACTTGGCGGGCGTCTCGAACCATGAGGCCCCAATGCCGAGAACCGACGAACAAAGAGGACCAACGACGATGCTCCGTCTGCACGGCATCATAGGACGCGCCGACGACAAGGCCTATGCCCGGCAGTTGCACGCCCTGGAGCATCGCGGCGGCATCGAGCTGTTGTTCGTGCCGCCCGCCGATGCCGGCCGCAAGCGCTTCCGCCTGACGACTGATCGCGGCACCGATTGCGCGGTCAGCCTCGATCGCGACGAGGATCTGATCGACGGCGCGCTGCTCTATCTGGAATCCGATCGCGCCATCATCGCCCGTTTCGGCGAGCAGAGGGTCTGGCACCTCGCGCCGCGCGATCCGGCCAGCGCGCTCAAGCTCGGCTGGCATGCCGGCAATCTGCATTGGCGGGTTCGCTTCGAAGACGATTGTCTCGTCGTGCTGCTCGATGCGCCGCTCGAGACCTATCGCGCGCGCATCATGCCTTTGATCGAGTCCGGCGAGGTCGTGGAGCGCGATCATGTTTGATCGTGCCGAGGCGCTGGCGCTCCTGCAACTCGGCGACAGCGCGTTTCCAGCCGGCGGCTTCGCCTTCTCGTGGGGCATCGAGGGCCTCGCCGCCGACGGCCTGCTGTCGAACCGCGACGATCTCGATGGCGTCATCGCCGATCATCTGCAGCAGCGCTGGGCCAGCATGGACCGCATCCTGCTGCGCCGCGCTTGGCGCGCCTGCGACACCGCCGCCATCGCCACCGTCGATCGCCTTGCCGAGGCCACCACGCCGTCGGCTGAGATGCGCGACGGCTCGCGGCGCGCGGGCAGGGCGCTGCTCGGCGTCTGGGTCAAGCTCGCCGGTCCCTTGTCCGTGTCCTATCGCGCGTGCGTCTCGGCGGATGCCCGGCTCGGCCATCTCGCCGTCGTGCAAGCCATTGCCGGCCGTGATGCTGGCCTCGGCCTCGATGCGGCGGAGCTCGTTTCCGGCTGGACCCTCATCACGGGCCTCGTCAGTGCCGCCGTGCGGCTCGGCCTGATCGGCCACATCGACTCCCAGCGCAGCCTCGCGCGCGCCCGCGCGCTGCTCTCCGATTTGCTGGCCGATACGCCCGACGATGACCCCATGCCGTCGAGCTTCACGCCCTTCATCGACATCGCCGTGTCGCGCGGTCCGCTGCGGCACGTGCGCATGTTCACGACCTGAGAGGTTGCGCCATGATGAACCTGTCGCCGACCGAGATGGATCGTCTCGTGATCTTCAACGCCGCGCAGATGGCGCGGCGCAACCGCTTGCTCGGCATCAGGCTCAGCCATCCCGAGGCCGTGGCCTACATCACCGACGAGGTGATGACCGCCGCGCGCCGCAATCTGCCCTACGCGGAGATCCGCGACATGGCGGGACGGCTGCTCACCACCGACGACGTCGAACCCGGCGTCGCGCAGATGATCCCGATGCTCTATGTCGAGCTGATGTTCGCCGAGGGCACCAAGGTGATGGCGCTGTTCGAGCCGATCCAGCCGGCCGACGGCACCGCGGGTGACGAGTTCGTGCCCGGCGAAATCATTGCGGGCGGCGACGACATCGCGATGTTCACTGCGCTGCCGGCGGTCACGCTCGACGTCGTCAACACCGGCGACCGCGACATCCAGGTGCGCAGCCACACCCATTTCTTCGAGGTCAATCGCGCGCTGTTGTTCGACCGCGCCGCCGCCTGGGGCATGAAGATCGATCGTCCGGCGGGACTCGGCGTCCGCTTCGAGCCGGGTGTCACCAAGTCCGTGCGACTGGTGCCGATCACCGGCGACCGGATCGTGCGCGGCCAGGCCGGCCTCGTCAACGGCCCGCTCGATGCAGCCGGCGCGCGCGAGGCCGCGTTGAAGCTCGCGCAGTCGCGCGGCTACCTGGGAGCCTGATGATCATGGCCACGCTGACCCGCCGCGCCTATGCCGAGCTCTACGGTCCGACCAAGGGCGATCTCGTCAGGCTCGCCGACACCAGCCTGCTCGCCGAGATCGAGCACGACTACACCATCTACGGTCATGAGCTTTTGGTCGGCGCCGGCAAGAATTTGCGCGACGGCGAGGCCATCGCCGGCCATCGCACCTGTCAACACAAGGTCCTCGACGTCGTCATCAAGAACGCCACCATCATCGATGCCGTCGCCGGCATCGTGAAGGCCGACATCGGCATCCGGGACGGCCGCATCGTCGGCATCGGCAAGGCCGGCAACCCCGACGTGATGCCGGACGTGCATCCGGACATGGTGGTGGGACACACCACCGCGCCGATCGCCGGCGGCCCGTTCATCGTCACGGCGGGCGCGATCGAGAGCCACGCGCATCTGATCTCGCCGGAGCAGTCCGATCATGCGCTGGCCGGCGGCACCACGACCCTGGTTGGCAACGGCTCGGGGCCTGTGTTCGACGTCGGCAGCGGCTCGGGGCCGAACTTCGGCCATTTTCTGAAATCGATCGAGTTCTCGCCGCTGAACTACGCGCTGTTCGGCCGTGGCGGCTCCAATCCCGAAGCCGTCGAGGAGGCGGTCGCCGCGGGCGGCATGTCGGTCAAGATCCACGAGGATTTCGGCGCTGCGCCCGACGTGATCGACAAGAGCCTGATCGCGGCGGACCGCAACGATTTCGCCGTGCATCTGCACACGGATTCGATCAACGAATACGGCTTCTGCGAGGACACGATGGCGGCGGTCGATGGCCGCACCATCCACATGTACCACGTCGAGGGCGCCGGCGGCGGCCATGCGCCCGACCTGCTCAAGGTCGTGTCCTGGCCCAACGTGATCCCGTCCTCGACCAACCCGACCAATCCCTACACCTCCTATGGCATGGAGGAGGGCGTGCCGATGACGATGATCTGTCATCAGCTCAACTACAATGCGCCCGAGGACGTCATGTTCGGCGAGGCGCGGGTGCGGGCGCAGTCGATGGCGGCGGAGGATTTCCTCCACGACATGGGCGCGATCTCGATCTTCGGCACGGACACGCAGGGGATGGGCCGGCTCGCCGAGAACGTCGCCAAATGCTGGCAGCTCGCCAGCGTCATGAAGGACCGCATCGGCCGGCTGCCGGAGGAGGCGACTGATCGCGCCGACAATGAGCGCATCAAGCGCTACGTCGCCAAGCTCACCATCAATCCCGCGATCGCGGTCGGCATCGATCATGTCGTAGGTTCCATCGAGGTCGGCAAGATGGCCGATCTGGTGCTGTGGCCGCGCGCCTCGTTCGGCCTCAAGCCCTACATGGTGATCAAGAACGGCTTCCCGGTGTGGGCCGCGATGGGCGACGGCAATGGCAGCCTCGGGCTGTCGGAGCCGATGATCCAGAAGCGGATGTGGGGCGCGCTCGGTGCTGCGCCCCAGCGGCTCGGCGTGAACTTCATGTCGAAGCTCGCGGTCGAGGCCGACATCCGCCGCAAGCTCGGGCTGGGCCGCGAGACCGTGCAGATCAAGAATGTCCGTCGCCTGCGCAAGACCGACATGATCAGAAACGCGGCGATGCCGCATGTCGAGGTCGATCCGCAGACGTTCGAGGTGCGCGCCGACGGCAAGCTGCTGATGTGCCCGCCGGCCACCACGGTGCCGCTCGCAAGGAGGTTCATGCTGCGATGAGCCGGCTCGCTCTCACCCGCGTCGATCAGCCCATGACCGCGGCGCGCGTCGGCATCGGCGGCCCCGTCGGCTCCGGCAAGACGGCGCTGGTCGAGCGCCTGATCCCGGCGCTGCAGGCGCGCGGCATCGACATCGCGGTCATCACCAACGATCTCGTCACCGCCGAGGATGCCGAGCGCGTCCGCCGCTCCGGCCTGATCGATCCCGAACGAGTCTCGGCGGTCGAGGCCGGCGCCTGTCCGCACACCGTGATCCGCGAGGACCCGACGCTCAACATCGAGGCCGCCGACGAATTGGAGCGGCGCTTTCCCGGCGTCGAGCTGATCCTGCTGGAGAGCGGCGGCGACAACCTCGCTTCGACGTTCTCGCGCGACCTCACCGATTTCTGGATGTTCGTGATCGACGTCGCCGGCGGCGACGACATCCCGCGCAAGCGCGGTCCCGGCGTGATCCGCGCCGATCTGCTCGTCATCAACAAGGTCGATCTCGCCCCGCATGTCGGCGTCGATCTCGCCCGCATGCAGCGCGAGGCAACGGAAGTCCGCGGCGGCCGGCCGGTGCTGCTGACCAACTGCCGGCGCGGCGAGGGCATCGAGGCGATCGTCGACCTGCTCGAGCGCGAGGTGCTGTTCCGCACGTGACCGATGGCGTTCCCATAGAGCAGCCGCGGCTTGACCTGAGCTTCGTCCGGCGCGGCGGCCGCACCGTGATCGACCGCCGGCTGTTCGCCTGGCCGTTCGTGCTGACGCGCAGCTTCCACACTGACCCGGCGCGGCCCGATCTCCTCAGCGTGATTCTGCAGACCGGCAGTGGCGCGGTGCATGGCGAGGACCGGCTGACGCAACGGTTCACGCTTGGCCCGGGTGCGGCGGCCTGCGTGACGACGCAGGGCGCAACGTCAGTGTATCGCGCCGAGCCGGGCGTGCGGGCGGTGGAGCAGGTGCTGCTGCGCGTCGCGGCCGGCGCGTCGCTCGACTACCGGCCCGAGCCGCGCATCCTGTTTCCCGAGGCTGCCTTATGCCAAGTGCTCGACCTGGACTGCGCCGCCGATGCATCGGCGCTCGTGACCGACGCCTTCACGATGCATGACCCGGACGGGCAGGGGCGCTTGTTCCGCGAGCTCGACTCCACGCTCGTCGTGCGCCGGAGGGGCGAGGAGCCGCTCCTGATCGACCGCATGCAGCTGCGCGATCCTGATGTCGCCGTCTTCAAGGGCCATCGCGCGTTCGGCTCGGCCGTGCTGATGCTGCCCCCGACGCACGATCTCACCGCGCTCCGCCGGCGTCTCGCCGATGCGCTGTCCTGCATCGGCGCCCTCTACGCTGCGGCAAGCCTGCTGCCGGATAGCGCCGGTCTCGGCGTGCGCCTCGCCGGCCGCGAGATGCGCCAGCTGCGCACCGGATTCGACGCGATCGCCGCGATCTATCGCGAGGCGGCGGCTCAGGCCCCGAGCGCGCTGGCGACGGCTCGGCCGACCGCCGCGTGAACCGCGTTGCGCTTGTCGTCGCTGGCCTTGGTCTCGGTGAGATAGCTGCTCACGACGACCGGCGCCCGCCCTGTGGGCCAGATCACGGCGACATCGTTGCTGCTGCCGCGCTCACCCGCGCCGGTCTTGTCGCCGATGCGCCATTCGCCGGGCAGGCCGGCGCGCAGCTTGGCACCACCGGTCTTGCAGGCGATCAGCCAGCCGTTCAGGACGTCACGCGACGCGGCCGACAACGCGTTGCCGCTCGTGAGCTTCGCCAGCGTCTGCGCCACCGCCGCCGGCGTCGTGGTGTCCCTGGAATCGCCGGGCACACTCTCATTGAGATCGGGCTCGGTGCGATCGAGCCGGGTGATGGCATCGCCGAAGCCGCGGATGGTCCGCGTCAACCCCGCCGGGCCGCCGAGCGTGGCGAGCAGCAGGTTCGCGGCGGTGTTGTCGCTCAGCGTCACCGTGGCCTCGCACAGCTCGCCGATCGAGAGGCCCGACGTGCCGACATGCAGCTTGGTCACCGGCGCATAGGACAGGATGTCGGCTTGCGTGATCGGAAGCCGCCGCGAGAGCTGCTCGGCGCCGGCATCGACCTTGGTCAGGATCGCGGCCGCCAACAACGCCTTGAAGGTGCTGCACATCGGGAACCGCTCGTCGAGCCGATGACCGTTGAGCGCGCCGCTCGCGGTGTCCAGCAGCGCCACGCCGAGCCGCCCGCCGCCGTCAGCCTCGATGCCCGCAATTGTCTCTTGGAGGTCGGCTGCGAGCGCCGGCTTCACCAGCAGAGGCACGAGCGCGAGCGGAAACAATTGCCGCCGTGAGTAACGCATCACAGGAACCGTCCTCGAGTCTACGCCGTCTCGAGATCGAAATCGGCCCACACCGGCACGTGGTCGGACGGCTTCTCCCAGGCGCGGACATAACTGTCGATGCCGACCTCGACCAGCCGGTCGCTGGCCTGCGGCGACAGCAGCAGATGATCGATTCGGATCCCCATGTTCTTCTGCCAGGCGCCGGCCTGATAGTCCCAGAACGTGTATTGCCCGGGCGCATCGGTCACCGCGCGCAGCGCGTCCGTCAGCCCCAGGCCGAGCAGCGCCTGGAAGCTCTCGCGCGTCTGCGGGCGGAACAGCGCGTCCTCGACCCAGGCTTCCGGATTGGAGACGTCGGCCGCCGTGGGGATGACGTTGAAGTCGCCTGCGAGGATCAGCGGCTCCTCGGTCTTCAGCCGTTCACGCGCATAGTCACGAAGCCGCGACATCCATTTGAGCTTGTAGGGATATTTTTCCGTGTTCGGCGGATTGCCGTTGGGCAGATAGAGGCAGGCGATGCGGACGACGCCGTGCTTCAGGCTGACCACGCCTTCCAGGAAGCGCGCATGCACATCCTCGGCATCTCCATCGAGCCCGGACTTGGTCTCGTCGAACGGCAGCTTCGACAACAGCGCCACGCCGTTGAAGGTCTTCTGGCCGTGCGTCACCACGTTGTAGCCGAGCGCCTCGATCTCCAGCCGCGGGAATGCGTCATCGGTGCACTTGATTTCCTGCAGGCAGACGATGTCCGGCGCGCACTCCTTCAGCCAGGTGAGGAGGTGATCGATCCGCTGCCGGACCGAATTGACGTTCCAGGTGGCGATGCGCATGGCCTGAGGTTCCCGGGGGGAAGGAGAAACGGCCCCGGTTAGATCAAGCCGCGACCACCCCGGTCAAGGCGAATGGCGTGGAATCACAGGCTGAACGAGCGCCGCTAGCCGACGACGAGCGCAACTCCTGTGGACCACCGGCCGCAGGGCTGGCGCCTGCGGTGCCGATCCATTTGACGGCGAGGCGGGGTGGGCGGTAAAATTTAGGTTCGATCGTCACGTGGCCGCGCTCCGGTCATCCTGGAGCCGCCACAACGGGGGGCATCGACCCCGGACCGATCGGCGGTTGAGCCTCACGACTGTGCCGGACCCGCAGTCTTCAATGTGACGATGTTTGGCTCACTAAGTCGTCCCGGCGAACCGCATCAGACTTCCGTCGACTGGTGGGGTGGGCAAAAGGCGCGCAGCGCCGTGCCCACCGCGCCACGCGGTCAAATGCTCCATCCCTCCGCCGGATACGCCGGCGCATCGCCCGGCAAGATCTCCGCACCCAAGCCGTTGCGGAAGCGGCTGGCGTAGAACGCGAGCGGCAGGCCGTCCCTGTGCCGGCACCAGCGGACCTCGCCGATGAACAGCGTGTGGTCAGCGATCTCGACCGTGCTGACGACCTCGCAGCCGAACTGCGCGATGGCCTGCGGCAGCAGGAAGAACCCGTCGCGCGCGTCAAGCGCTGGTGCTCCTTGGGCCAGCGGGGTGCCGGCGAAATGCCGGCATATCGCGACGGCGTCGGCGGCGAGCACATTGACCGCATAGCGGCGCGTCTCGCTCACCGCCTGCCACGTCCGGCCGCGCTTCAGCGACACCAGCACCGTCGGAGGCTGCGTCGAGACCGTCGTGAAACTGTTGGCGGTCATGCCGACCGCCGCGCCGTCTTCGCCGCTGCTGGTCACCACGGTCACACCGGTCGAGAACCGCGACGCGGCCGCGCGAAAACTGGCCGGGTCCGGCTGATGGCTCATCGGCTTCTCTCCGCCATCACGCTGCAAGCTTTGCTCGGTCATCGATCCAGGCATGAATCCGCCGCTCGCTCGCCAGCCGGTCCCATTGCCGCTCCGGATAGTTGAAATTGTCGGTGAACTCGTCGCAGAGCCCGCGATCCTGCGCCATGGTGAAGATCAGCCGCCCCATCGCCTCCGAGGGCGGCTGCAGCATCAGGTTGGTCCAGCGCGCGGCGGCGAGCACGCGGTTCTCGCGCGCGCGATCGACCGTCTCGACGAAGCGGTCGTCGAACGCCACCGCCTCGGTGATCGCCTTGCCAAGCTCGAACGCGGCATAGGAGGCCATGTTGGCACCCTGGCCCATCATCGGATCGACCACGGAATGCACGTCGCCGAGCGCGATCGCGATCTTGCCGTCGTCGAAGCTGACCGAGGAGCGCCGCACGGTCGGCACCACGGCGCCCTGCAAGAGGTCCAGCGGCTGCAGATCGAAGCGGTGCGTGTCGATCCAATTGTAGGTGTGGGGATGGTGCTTTTCGAGCTTGTCGAGCAGCGTCCGCCGGAAGCCTGAGGGATCGGCGTCGTAGTTGAGCGACACCAGCTCGGCCATGTCGCCGCCGGGAATGTTCTCCATCAGCAGCGCCGTCTTCATGCCGCCGAAGGTGAGCGTCGGGATCACGATCATCTCGCCATGCCCCGGCGAGACCGACAGCGTCACGCCGCGCGGATCGTCGCGGTCGGGGCTGCCGTGGTCGACGCCGTCATACAGGCCGACGCAGAGCAGGCGCTGCGGCTGGTTGTAGGGCGACAGCTCCGGCCGGTGGCTGAACATCCGCCCCAGCGCGCCCTTGCCGGTCGACACCACGAGCAGGTCGAAGCGCGCCACCAGCGCCGGAATGTCGTCGTCCTGAATGCTGGCATATTCGATCGCGCCGCCGCGATCCTCGAAATCCTTCATCAGCGCCGGCAAATAGATCCGGTAGTCGACCGCGCGGCTCGGCTGCTTGAACGCGCCGCGGAAGAGCAGGGGGCTGCCCGGAAAATTGAAGAAGTGATCATGGTGATGATAGACGACATCAGGATCGTCCCAATGGTTCACGCCGAGCTCGTTCTCGCGTGCGACCGTGACGCCGTGGTGCGCCACCGTGTTCATGAGCCGCGTTGCAGCATACTGCTCGGGCTCGCGGTCGGTCAGGACCGTCGCCCGGACGCCATGCTTTTGCAGATAGAGCGCGAGATGCAGCCCGCCGATGCCGGCTCCGACAATGCCAATCGACTTCTCCATGGTCTCCCTCCGTTTGATTTTTTGAGAGGCTAGACCAGGCCGCCTCCTGACGTATACGGAATGAGGAGAATAAAACTCATTCCGGGGAGGAATGGATGGACCGGATCGACGCGCTGCAGACCTTCATCCGCGTCATGGAGGCCGGCAGCTTCACCCAGGCCGCGGCCGATCTCGGCTTGGGACAACCGGCGATCACCAAGCGCATCGCGCTCTTGGAGGAGCAGTTCGGCTGCCGCCTGTTCGTCCGCACCACGCGCAAGCTGCGTCCGACCACCGAGGCCGATCGCGTCCTCAAGCTCGCCAAGGACATCGTCACCTTGTTCGAGAGCGCCGGCGTGCCGTCGCCGCGCCGTGTCGGCGCTCCCTCCGGGACCTTGCGGATGACGGTGCCGACCTCGTTCGGCCGCTTCTTCTTCGCCGACATCTTCGCCGAGTACGGCCGACGCTATCCCGAGGTGCGGCTCGACATCCGCTTCACCGAGCAGTTCGTCGATCTCGTCGAGACCGGCACCGAGCTCGCCATCCGCATTGGCGTGCTCAGCTCGAGCTCGCTGGTCGCGCGGCGCGTCGGCACCGTGAAGCGGCTGCTGGTCGCGGCGCCCACGCTGCTCGCCCGGCACCGTCAGCCGCGGCTGCCGAACGATCTGCGCGAGCTCCCCTGCGTGACCTATTCGCGGCTGTCGCCAAAGAACGAATGGAGCTTCGAGTCCGAGACCGGCCGCCACGTCGTCGGCATCACGCCATCGCTCACGTGCGACGACGCCGACATCATGACCCTGGCCGCGCTGGAAGGGCTCGGCGCTGCCGTGCTGCCGGACTGGTGCGCGGTGGAGCATATCGCGTCGGGCAAGCTGATCCACTTGCTGCCCGACTACGACGTCCCGTCGCTGCCGCTGCACGTCGTCTATCCCGATCCGCAATGGATGTCGCATAGGGCGCGTCTGTTTCGCGACCTGATCATCGAGCGCGCCGATGTGTTCGCGATTAATGCGCCGCAATGAGAGAATCGTAGGGTGGCAAAGGCGCACAGCGACGCGCCAGCGTCGCGAGCACCGTGCCCACCGTTCCACAACATGATCGCGATGGTGGGCACGCGCCGCCTTCGGCGCCGCTTTGCCCACCCTACGTTTGCGCCGTCATTGCGAGCAAAGCGAAGTAATCCATAGTTCCTGGGTCGCCCTGCGTTGCTTCGCTTCGCTCGCAATGACGATCATGCTATGGCTCTGTCTCAAGTGATCACTACGAATTGCGACGCGAGGAAACGACAATGCGACTGGCCGTGATTTCCGATGTGCATGGCAATCTTCCGGCACTGGAGGCCGTGCTCGCCGACATCGCGACCCGCAGCGTCGATGCCACCGTCAATCTCGGCGACTGCGTCACGAGCCCGCTATGGCCGCAGGAAACCTTCGAGCTGCTGCAGTCGCTGGCGCTGCCGACGGTGCGCGGCAATCATGACCGCTGGATCGAGGAATGGCCGGAGGAGAAGCTGTCGCCGGCCGGCCGTTTCGCGCGTGCGTCGCTCACGCCTGAGCGGCGACGCCAGTTGCATGCCTTGCCGGCGCGGATCGCGTTGGAGCAGGGCATTCTTGCCGTCCACGGCACGCCGGATGACGACAGCACCTGCCTCCTCGAAGAGATGCTCGACGACGGCCGCTACGTCTCGGCGCGTCGCGACGTGCTGGCCGCGCGTCTCGTCAATCTCGGCGGCGCCACGCTGGTGCTGTGTGGCCACAGCCATCGGCAGGCGATGGTGCAGGTGCCGCGCGGGCCCCTGGTCGTCAATCCCGGCAGCGTCGGCTGCCCCGTATTCGGCGACATCCCCGTCGCTGCCCAGCTCGAATATCGCTCGCCGCACGCGCGCTATGCCGTTCTGACGGAGCGGCGCGGACATTGGCAGGCGGAGTTGTTCGCGCTGACCTACGACTGGGATCGCGCCGCGGCGCGCGCCATGGAGAACGGGTTTCCGCGTTGGGCCAGCGCCTACGCATCCGGCGCGGTGATCTGAGGGATCGGTCCGAGCGCGGCGCGACACTGGCCCTCGCGCGTGCCCGTCGGGCAAATCGGTGGCGCGGCCTTGTGTATTCTCCGAGCGTCAGCCGGTGCGGCCGGCGTCGAATCCGTCTGCGCGCCGAAAGGATTTTCGTCAGTCGCTTCAAGCTGATTTGCCCTGTCCAGTCCCGCGTCGAAAAATTTCGTTGTTTCTTTTTATCAGAAATCGCGCTTCATTAGGTCGTCCCGCCCCGGCACGAGGGGCGTATCGCGATCGTCACGACACGCGGGGTGGGATGCGACGGGCGCTGTGGACTGCAGCATGGCTGATGCCGTGCGGACGAACAGTCCTGGCGCACGCCGAAATCGCATGGTCCTGGTCTCCCGATGCTGAGGCCAAGCCGGTGGGGACGATGATCCGCCGGCCACGGGGGCAATCAAGCCGGTCCCCGGGGAGAGTGCGTATAAGGCGTAGAGCCGTCGCGCAGGGAATGCCGGTTGACCGGCTGGACCTGTGGTGACTGCCGCCTGCTTTTTTTCTGCAGGCGGGCCATGGGTTGCGGCCAGCACCCGGCATTCCCTGCGCCCTCGACCTCAACGAGGGTGAAATCGACGATCATGACTCGGGCATATCGTGCCGCGAGGACGACGAGTTGCATCCAGCCCTGTCAGCGCGCGCGTTCGGAACTTCCGTAATTCTACGGGCGGGACAATTAACGCGGCTGAAGCAGCCGGTCAGGCATGGCAAGGGATCACAAGGAAGGTTCTGCGCGCTCATGAATTGGCCTGGGGATCCCACGCGCTCGAAGCGAACGGCCGGTGGCAGCCCGCTGGGTGCCTTCTTCCTTTGGATCGGCGGCTTCGGCGCCATCGAAGGTCTCGACGATGAAGCGCTGACCGAGCGAGATCGCCGGCGCATCCGGGCGCGGCAGGTCGATGCCGTCGCGCGCCTCGTCCCCGTGACCATCGGCATCAATTTCGCCAACGCGGCGATCATTCTCGGCGTGTTCTGGAACACCGTCTCCAATCTCTTCCTCATCGCGTGGGGCGCCGCGATCGCCGTGGCCGGCGGCATGGCGCTGCGCGGCTGGTGGCGCGCGCGCAAGTCGCGGCCGCAGGAGGCGTCCGAACGCGCCATCTCCCGGATGACGCTGCAGGCGTTTTTCTTGGCGACCATCTGGGGATCGCTGCCGCTGATCGTGATGCCGCAGGTCGATCCGCATCTGCAGATCATCGTGGGCTCGCTGATGACCGGGATGATCTCCGGTGGCGCGTTCGCGATGTCGAGCGTGCCGCGGGCCGGCCTCGCCTACACCTGGACCCTGATGCTCGCCTCGGTGGGCTCGCTGCTTCTGTGCGGCGGCGCGACCTATCTCGTGCTCGTCGTGTTCCTGCTGCTCTACACCTCGTTCATGGTGCGTCACCTGGTGTCGCACGGCAACGTGTTCCTGGAGAACCTGAAGGCGCAGATCCGGCATGAGCGCCAGAACGAGACGATCTCGCTGCTGCTGAAGGAATTCCAGGAGAACGCCGCGAGCTGGCTGTGGCAGACCGATGCCGAGGGCCGTCTGATCGACGCGCCGCAGCGCTTCGCCGACGTGGCGCAGCTTCCGCTCGATCAGCTCAAGGGCGAGCGGCTGATCGATACGCTGAAATATCTCTGCCCGACGGATACGGCGACGCTTTCGACTCTCGCCGACCGCATGGCAAAGCGGCTGTCGATCCCGGAGATCCTGATCCATGTCGTGGTCGCGGGCGGCGAGCGCCGCCGCTGGGCGCTGACGGCACGGCCGGCGCGCGACCATGAGGGCAAGTTCGCGGGCTATCGCGGCTTCGGCCGCGACGTCACCGAGCGCTGGCGGGCCGAGCAGGCGGAGGCCGAGAGCCGTGCCAAGTCCGACTTCCTGGCGATGATGAGCCACGAGATCCGCACGCCCATGAACGGCGTGCTCGGGCTCGCCTCGACCCTGCTGGAGACAAAGCTCGACGATGAGCAGCGCCACGCGGTCATGACGATCCGCGAGTCCGGCGACAATCTGCAGCGCATCCTCAACGACATCCTCGATCTGTCCAAGCTCAATGCCGGCAAGCTCGAATTCGAGACGGTGGATTTTTCGCCGGCAGCCCTGGTCGAGGCGGTCACCGCCATCATGGGGGTCAATGCGAAATCGAAGAGCCTGCTGGTCAACGCGGACATCGATCCGAAGCTGCCGCCGGCTCTGAAGGGCGACGTGGCGCGCATTCGCCAGGTCCTGATCAATCTTGCATCGAACGCGGTGAAGTTCACCGAGCGCGGCGGCATCACCATCGCCGTGGCCT
The DNA here is from genome assembly GCF_032381555.1 of Bradyrhizobium sp. SZCCHNPS1003. NCBI lineage: Bacteria > Pseudomonadati > Pseudomonadota > Alphaproteobacteria > Hyphomicrobiales > Nitrobacteraceae > Bradyrhizobium > Bradyrhizobium sp. SZCCHNPS1003. Next base: position 249,689 of record NZ_JAUHIU010000003.1, on the reverse strand, counting down.
GCCGCACGCGCGACGACCACAAGGCGACGATCGAATGGCGGGTCTCCGACACCGGCATCGGCATTCCCGCCGATCGCGTCGGCAAGCTGTTCACGGATTTCGCCCAGGCCGATGCCTCGATCAACCGCCGCTTCGGCGGCACCGGGCTGGGGCTTGCGATCTCCCGGCGCATCATCGAGCAGATGGGCGGGGTCATCGCGGTGTCGTCGGTGCAGGGCGAAGGCTCGACCTTCCGCTTCAGCCTGACCTTGCCGTGGAGCGACAAGCAGGTGTCGGGTCAGCGCGCCGACCGTGTCGGCGCCGGCGACCTCAAGGCGCGGATCGGGGCGCTCGGCCGTCCGTTGCGCGTCCTGATCGCCGAGGACGACGCCACCAACCGCATGGTGGTGTCGAAGATGCTGCAGGAGTTCGCGGTCGAGAAATGCATCGTTCCGGATGGCTTGCAGGCGGTGAAGGCGGCCGACGAACAGGAGTTCGATCTGGTGCTGATGGATGTCCGCATGCCGGAGATGGACGGCATCACCGCGACCCGGACCATCCGGGCGAGGGGCGGGCGGCTCGCCGGGCTGCCGATCATCGCGCTGACCGCGAATGCCTTCCCGGACGACATCAAGCAGTGCCGCGAGGCCGGCATGACCGACTTTCTGGCTAAGCCGTTGCGCAAGCCGGCCATGGTGTCGGCGATGCTGAAGGCAATCGGAACGCCCGCACCGAGCGTTGAAGGGCCAACGCTTGCGCCGTCCGACGGCCCTGCCGTCATCGCGGAGGTCTGACCGATACGACGGAGGCTAGACCGAGAAGCTGGTGCCGCAGCCGCAGGAGGCGGTGGCGTTGGGATTATTGACCCGGAACGAGGCGCCCATCAGGTCGTCGACGAAATCCACCTCCGAGCCGGCGAGGAACGGCACCGAGGCCGGATCGACCAGCACCACCGCGCGATCGCGCTCGATGACGAGATCGTCGTCCGCCTTGGCGCGGTCGATGTCGAACTTGTACTGGAAGCCGGAGCAGCCACCGCCTTCGACCGAGATGCGCAGCATCGCGCCGGCGCTCTCCTTGCCGAGGATCTCTCCGATGCGGCGGGCGGCGCGTTCGCTGATGGTGACGGGGCCGGTCGAGGCATCAGTCATGGCAATGGGTCTCCGGGAGGCGCGTCATGCCCTATTCATTTGGTGCCGGGCACTCCCCATAGTTAAGTGGGCTCCGCCGAGGAATCAAACCGCAAAAGGAACAATCGCCCGTGTCGGTCGGAATGGCTGCCCCCCGCGCTCCCTATTCCTGCGATCCCGATCGCAGCCGGGGCCGCCTGTTCGCCGAGCCGCCGTCCCGCACCCGCAGCGCTTTTCGCCGCGATTGCGACCGGGTCATCCATTCGACCGCCTTCCGACGGCTGAAGCACAAGACCCAGGTGTTCGTCTTCCACGAAGGCGACCACTACCGCACCCGTCTGACCCATTCTTTGGAAGTCGCCCAGATCGCCCGCGCGCTCGCCCGCCAGTTCGGCCTCGACGAGGACCTGACGGAGACGCTGGCCCTGGCGCATGATCTCGGCCATCCACCGTTCGGCCATGCCGGCGAGCGCGCGCTGAACCGCTGCATGGCGGACCATGGCGGCTTCGACCACAATGCCCAGACATTGCGCATCGTCACGTCGTTCGAGCAGCGCTACCCGGATTTCGACGGTCTCAACCTGACCTGGGAATCGCTCGAGGGCATCGTCAAGCACAACGGGCCGTTGCAGGCGCCGATCCCGCCGGGAATTACCGAGTTCAACGCCCGGTTCGACCTGGAGCTGTGGAGCTACGCCTCGCTCGAGGCCCAGGTCGCGGCGCTGGCGGACGACATCGCCTATGATGCCCACGACATCGACGACGGGCTGCGGGCCGGCCTGTTCACGGTCGACGACCTCAAGGAGATTCCGCTGCTCGCGGCGATGATCGCCGAGATCGACCGCCAATATCCGGTGCTCGATCCGATCCGGCGCGGCGCCGAGCTGGTGCGCGAGCTGATCTCTTACCTGATCGCAGCCGTGGCGGCCGAGACCGAGCGCCGGATCGCGCGGGCGCAGCCGATGTCGCCTCACGACATCAGGCGGCACAGCGGGCCGCTGGTGGCATTTCCGGCCGATGTGGCCGAGCACGAGGCGACCATCAAGGGGTTTCTCTGGCAGCGGATGTACCGTCATGAGCGGGTGATGCGGGTGATGCGCGATGCCGAGCGCATCGTCGCCGATCTGTACGGCCGCTACCATGAGGACGGTTCGACGCTGCCCGTGGGCTGGCTGGACGGTTGCGAGGGCGAGGGCGATCGGGCTCGCCGCATCGGCCACTTTATCGCCGGAATGACGGACCGTTTCGCCTTAACGGAGCACCACCGGCTTTTTGACTCGACTCCGGATTTGCGTTAGGCGGCGGCATGGTCGAACAAGCTTCCACCCCTTACCTTTTTGCCGACATGCTCGCGCGTGTCCACGCCATCTGCGCCGCGCTCGCCAAGCACGGCGGCTGGCCCGAGGGCATCGATTTTTCGCGCGTGGTGGTCGAGCCGCCGCGCGATCCGAGCCATGGCGACATGGCCACCAATGCCGCGATGGTGCTCGCCAAGGAGGCGAAGGCCAAGCCGCGCGAACTCGCCGAGCAGATCGCCGAACGTCTGCGGGCCGACGAACTCGTCGCCAAGGTCGACGTCGCCGGTCCCGGCTTTATCAATCTGACGCTTCAGCCGGTGGTCTGGGCGCAAGCGCTCAGCACGATCCTGCGCGAAGGCGCCGCCTACGGGCGCGTCGCGCCGGTGCCCGGCGCGCCGAAGGTAAATGTCGAGTACGTCTCGGCCAATCCGACCGGGCCGATGCATGTCGGGCACTGCCGCGGCGCCGTGTTCGGCGATGCGCTATGCAGCCTGCTGCAGTTCGCCGGGCGCGACGTCACGCGCGAGTACTACATCAACGACGCCGGCGCGCAGGTCGACGTGCTCGCGCGCTCCGCCTTCCTCCGATATCGCGAGGCGCTCGGCGAGGATATCGGCGCGATTCCGGATGGGCTCTATCCCGGCGACTATCTCAAGCCGGTCGGGCAGGCGCTCGCGAGCGAGTACGGCGACAAGCTCAAGGCGCTCCCTGAGACCGAGTGGCTGCCGATCGTACGCGACAAGGCGATCGCGATGATGATGGCCGAGATCAAGGACGATCTCGCTGCGTTGAACATCCGTCATGACGTGTTCTTTTCGGAGCGCTCGCTGATTGCAGGTAGCACCAACAAGGTTGCCGACACGATCGAGTTCCTGCGCGAGCGGGGCGACGTGTATGAAGGCCGTCTGCCGCCGCCAAAGGGCGCGCCGGTGGAGGATTGGGAGGATCGCGAGCAGCTCCTGTTCCGCGCCACCGCCTATGGCGACGACGTCGATCGTCCACTGATCAAGTCGGACGGCAGCTACACCTATTTCGCCTCCGACATTGCCAACCACCGGCACAAGTTCGAGCGCGGCTTCGCCGACCTGATCGACGTATTCGGCGCTGATCACGGCGGCTACATCAAGCGCATGCAGGCGGCGGTGAAGGCCGTCACGGCTGCGCAGGCAGTGCTCGACGTCAAGGTCGTGCAGCTCGTCAAGCTGTTGCGCAATGGCGAGCCGGTGAAGATGTCGAAGCGCTCCGGCGACTTCGTCACCTTGCGGGAAGTTGTTGATGAAGTGGGGCGCGATGCGGTCCGTTTCATGATGCTCTACCGCAAGAACGACGCCGTGCTCGATTTCGACCTTGCCAAGGTGATCGAGCAGTCGCGCGACAATCCCGTGTTCTACGTCCAGTACGGCCACGCGCGAGGGCATTCGATCTTCCGCAATGCCCGGGAAAGCCTGCCCGAATTGCCGGAGGCGGAGGGCGCGCGACTCGCGTTCCTGGCGCAGGCGAATCTCGAAAAACTATCCGACCCGGCTGAACACGACCTCTTGAAACGGCTGGCGCTGTACCCACGTACGGTTGAGAGCGCGGCCGTAGCGCATGAGCCGCACCGGATCGCCTTCTACCTATATGAACTTGCAAGCGAATTTCACGCCCTCTGGACGCGGGGGCGGGATTTGCCCTATTTACGCTTCATTATCGATGATGATGCAGAATTGACCAAGGCACGTTTGGCCATGGTTCAGGGCGTCGTCTCGGTTCTGGCGTCGGGACTTGCGATCTTGGGCGTTAATGCTCCTGATGCAATGCGCTGATTGGGGGAAACACACGACTTCAGTTGGGGGCCTCAATCTGGCAGGGTCCGCCTTAGGACGCATATGCGGCTCACCCGCAGGGACGCTTCATCACGATGGCTGATCGTTACCAGGACAGACCCTTTCCCGCTGATGGTTTTGGCCGTGGTGGAAACCAGCAGGCCGATGCCGATCCGCTCGCCGAACTCGCTCGCCTGATCGGGCAGAACGATCCTTTTGCCGCGTCGGGCCGGGCAACTCCTCAACCTCAGTCGCGTCCGATGGTGCGCCCCGCCGCGCCCGCGCCAGAACAGCCGGTTCCCGGCATGCCTCCTGCCGGCGCTCCGGCCTGGATGCAACGTGCCCAGCCTGCCGCCGCCAATCCCTTCGCCGACATCGGCCGCGAGCCGGCGCCGGCACCGCCGGCCTTTCCGGCGGGCTATCAGGATCCGCGCGGCCAGCCGGGCTTCCCGGACCAGGATTTCGCGCCCGCGCCCCGGCAGCAGCAGGGTTATCCGAACGCGGAGTTCGCCGACCAGCTGTCCAAGCTCGACTACAGCGTCGGGGAGTCGCGCCACGGGTTCGCCGAGAACGACCGCGACTACAACCGCGACAACGGCTTCGATGACAACGAGCCGGACTCCTCGCGCTATGACGATGCGCTGTTCGGGCAGATGGGCTCGGGACAGCAGGGGTTTCAGGGCGACAACGATTTCCAGGACGGCCAATACGGCTATCAGGACGGCTACGACGAGGGCGAGGAAGAGGAGCGGCCGCGGCGGCGCAGCGGCATGAGCACCGTGCTCGCGGTGTTGACCCTTGCAGTGGTCGGCACCGGCGGCGCCTACGGCTACAAGACCTACATCTCGTCCGGCCGCACTGGCGAGCCGCCGATCATTCGCGCCGACAACAGTCCGACCAAGATCATGGCCCAGCAGGATCCGACGCCGAAGGTGCCGGATCGCCTGCTCGGCAATGATGGCGGCGAGAAGCTGGTGTCCCGCGAGGAGACGCCGATGGATCTGAACGCCCGCGGCGGCAATCCGCGCGTGGTGTTCCCGCAAATGAACCAGAATGCGGCTCCGCCGCCGGTCAGCGCCGGGGCGGCCCCGATGTCGCAAATGGCCAACGCCAATGGCATTTTGCCCAACAGTGATCCGCGTCCGATCAAGACGCTGTCCGTGACGGGGGGCAATCAGGCCGCAGCGGCCGATCCGCCGATGCCGGCGACGCCTGCAACCAAGCCGGCGGCGACGCCGAAGGGCCGCAAATCGCCGGCCAACGCCAACGCGTCGGCCGCCAACGACAGCCCGATGCCGCTGACTCCGCAGGCCGCAGCACCGGCGCGCATCGCCGCGGCCGTGCCGGTCACCGAGCAGACCCAGAATGATCGTACCGGCGGCTATCTGGTCTCGATCTCGTCGCAGGCCAGCGAGGCGGAGGCGATGTCGTCCTACAAGGCGGTGCAGGACAAATACGGCGCCGTGCTGGGCAAATATGAGCCGATCATCAGGCGGATGGATCTGGGTGAGAAGGGCGGTGTCAGGTACCGCGCAGCCGTCGGGCCCTTCGCGACCAAGGAAGAGGCCAACAAGATGTGCGGATCGTTGAAAACCGCCGGCGGACAGTGTTTCCCGTTTAGCAACCAGTAAGGCTTGCTTGACCGCCCCCGAGGCGGGGTCTATGCGGCCCGCATGACCATGCGGGCTTTCATTACCGGCATCTCCGGGCCTGATCTCACCGACGCCGAGCGCGCGTTCATCCGCGAGTTCAGCCCCTGGGGTTTCATCCTGTTCAAACGCAACGTCCAGTCACCCACCCAAGTGACTGCACTGGTTGAGGAATTAAGGGCCTGCGTCGGCCGCGCCGAGGCTCCAGTCCTGATCGACCAAGAGGGGGGCCGGGTGCAGCGGCTGGGGCCGCCGCATTGGCCGGCCTATCCCGCCGGCGTGGTGTTCGACCGTCTCTACGATCTTGATTCGGCCGCAGGCCTCCGTGCCGCTTGGCTCAGCGCCCGCCTGATCGCCGACGACCTGCTCAAGCTCGGCATCACCGTGGATTGCCTGCCGCTCGCCGACGTCCCCGTCGCCGGCGCTGATGCCGTGATCGGGGATCGGGCCTATGGCACGACGCCAGAAAAGGTGGCGGCGATCGCCCGGGCGGTGACGGAGGGGCTGGAGCAGGGCGGCGTGCTGCCGGTGCTGAAGCACATTCCGGGGCATGGCCGGGCCACCGCCGACACCCATTTCCGGCTGCCGACCGTGGACACGCCAGAAGCGGAACTCGACGCAACCGATTTCGCCGCCTTCCGGCCGCTGGCCGACCTCCCGATGGCGATGACTGCACATGTTGTGTTTAGCGCGATCGACGCCGCCCATCCGGCCACGACTTCTGCGACAATGATCGAACGGGTGATTCGCAAACGGATCGGGTTCCAGGGTTTGTTGATGAGTGATGACGTTTCCATGAACGCATTGGCCGGATCGATCGCCGAGCGCACGCGTGCGATCGTGGCGGCCGGCTGCGACATGGTTCTTCACTGCAACGGCCGACTGGACGAGATGCAGGCGGTCGCGGCCGAGACGCCGGAGCTGGCCGGCCAGGCTCTGGTTCGCGCCGATCGCGCGCTTGCGGCGCGCAAGGCACCTACAGGCTTCGATCGTGACGCCGCGCGCGGCGAGCTCGACGCCTTGATCAACCGGCTGGGACCCGCGAGCGCATGACCGCTGAAATTCTGTCGTTTGAAACCGGCCGGCCCACCACGGAGCTGGCCGAGGCCGAACCGGCGTTGGTCGTCGACGTCGAGGGCTACGAGGGCCCGCTCGATCTGCTGCTCGCGCTGGCGCGGCAGCAGAAGGTCGACCTCGCCAAGATCTCGATCCTGGCGTTGGCCGACCAGTATCTCCAGTTCATCGAGGCCGCGCGCAAGATCCGGCTCGAGCTTGCAGCCGACTACCTCGTGATGGCGGCTTGGCTAGCCTTCCTGAAGTCGCGTCTCCTGTTGCCCGAGCCGCCAGCGCAGGAAGGGCCGAGCGCCGAGGAGATGGCGACCGCGCTCGCCAACCGGCTGCGCCGCCTGGAGGCGATCCGCGAGGCCGCCAATCGTCTGATGAATCGTCCGCAGTTCCAGCGCGACGTGTTTCCCCGCGGCAATCCGGAAGAGATCGCGGAAGTCCGCCGCCCGAAGTTCACAGCCACCCTGTTCGACCTGCTGTCGGCCTACGCCATTCAACGGCAGGCACGTGTCGTGACATCCGTTCATATGGCCAAGCGCACCGTCTGGTCGCTCGCTGAGGCGCGCGCGTCGCTCGAACGGCTCGTCGGCATGACCGAGGTGTCGGACGACTGGGGATGTCTCGACGACTATCTCCTGAGCTACGTCGCCGAGCCGGCCCAAAAGGCTACCGTCTTCGCATCGAGCTTTGCGGCCGTGCTGGAGCTGGTCCGCGAAGGGCAGCTCGAGCTGAACCAGAAGCAGGCGTTCGCGCCGCTGTATTTTCGTAAGCGTCCACCGATCCAGCCCGGCGCCATGGCTGCGCCGGACTTGACGGTTGAGTAACGAAGAAGGAGACCCTGCCATGGCAAGCTTGGCGGAACTGCGCATGGAAGAGCCCGACGAGATCGCGACGAGCGAGCCCGAGGTGCGCCCCGAAGAGTTGCGCATCCTCGAGGCACTCTTGTTTGCCTCGGCCGAGCCGCTCGAGCAGGCCACGCTTGCCAAGCGTATGCCTGAAGGTGTCGATATCAAGGCCGCGTTGGCGCAACTGCAGGCGGAATACGCCAATCGCGGCGTCAACCTCGTGCGCGTCGCCAACAAGTGGACCTTCCGTACCGCCGGTGATCTCGCCTGGCTGATGACGCGCGAGAGCACCGAAACGCGCAAGCTGTCACGCGCGGCGATCGAAGTTCTGGCCATCGTTGCCTATCACCAGCCGGTGACGCGTGCCGAGATCGAAGAGATCCGCGGCGTCGTCACCTCCAAGGGAACGTTGGACGTTCTGTTGGAGACCGGCTGGATCAAGCCACGCGGGCGCCGCAAGACCCCGGGCCGTCCGCTGACCTTCGGCACCACCGATGCGTTCCTGGCCCAGTTCAGCCTGGAGACCCTGGGCGATCTGCCAGGACTGGAAGAGCTGAAGGGCACGGGCCTGCTGGATTCCCGCTTGCCGACCGGCTTCACCGTCCCGACGCCATCGGACGATCCGACGCTCCGGGAGGACGAGGAGCCGCTGGATCCGGGCGATCTCGATCTGGCGCTTGCGCCGGCGGTCGAGGCCGAACCTGGCGAAGCCGAAGCTGCGGAAGACGAAACGGCCGAGATGGAAACGGTCGCAGCCGACACGGCTGCGGCCGAGGTCGCCGAAGGCCAGATTGCGACCGCCGAGGCCGCTGTTCGGGACGACACCTCGTCGCAGGTCGCTATTGGCGATCTGGAACTGCCGGGCGCCGATGCGGAAACCGAGATCACCGAGGTGGACTTGGCCGTCGAGGAGATCGAGGTCGGGCCGGACGACGGGGCCGTTATCGAGCTCGTCGAGCTGTCTGCCGACGCTGACGCTCAGGTAGACGACGAGGCAGAGGCAGAGGCCGAGGTCGACGCGGCGGATGAGGAGATCGACGCGGCCGATGACGCGCACGACCGCGATACCGACGACAACGGCTCGCCGCACTAAAACTAGCGGCCGGGGCTGTTAACACTCGCGTTATTGCGTAGGTCCGGCCTCGATTTGTCGGACCTTAAGTGCTTGTTTTTGGAGGCGTTGGCGCCTACCTTCCGCCCAGATCGGGCTGTCCGCGCGCTATTTTGGCCAGTGACAGGCCGCGTTCGTGTTGCTGTTTCGCAATCGAATGCTAGAAGCGAAGTGTCGCGGTCAAGTCCATGGATATGGCGCGGTTTCGGCGGTAGCGTCGACGGGCAGTCGGGTGAAGGCTGCGCCGGTGTTTGGAGGGTTGCAGGATGGGTTCGCTTAGCATTTGGCACTGGATCGTCGTGATCGCGGTCGTCCTGCTGTTGTTCGGGCGCGGCAAGATTTCCGATCTGATGGGCGACGTCGCGCAGGGCATCAAGGCCTTCAAGAAGGGCATGCAGGACGACGACAAGGCGCCGGAGAAGACCGAGCCAGTCAAGTCGATCGACCACGGCGCGACACCTTCGGCCACCCGCACGGATGTCGGCAGCAAAGCCGTTTGATCTGCGCGTGAAAGGCGCGGGCGGCGCGCTCCCGCAGAGACGGCACCGGGACCTGTTCGGACAGACCCGGGCAGGCGGGATCAGAGGCGTCGTCGCGTAGGCGGATTGTTTCATGTTCGATATCGGCTGGAGTGAGCTGCTCGTCATTGGGGTCGTCGCGTTGATCGCGATCGGTCCCAAGGAGCTTCCGGGCGTCCTGCGTATGGTCGGGCAATGGATCGGCAAGGCGCGCCGGATGGCCTCGGAGTTCCAGGGCCAGTTCCAGGAGGCGATGCGCGAAGCGGAGATGGCCGACCTCAAGAAGAGTTTCGATGAGGTCCGCGAGGCGGCCAGCGGTTTCACCCCGACCGGCGTGATCTCCTCGTTGCAGCGCGACGTCGACAAGGCGCTCGATATCGAGGGGATCGACAAGTCCGCCGAGCCGGCACCAGCATCGGACGTGGCTGCTGCTTCGCCCGAGCCTCCTGTGATGACCCCGACCACCCCCGAACCTCCAGTGGCCGAGACCTTCGTGGAGCCTGAAGTCCATCAAGCCGTGGGCGAGCCGCTGGCGATCGTGCGTGAAATCAAGCCCGAGCCGCAGCCTGAAATGTCTGCGTCAGCAGAAGCTGAACGTCTGAAGGACGCCAAAGCGTCATGACCGTCGAAGATATCGAGGCCAGCAAGGCCCCGTTGATGGATCACCTGATCGAGCTGCGGTCGCGGCTGATCAAGGCACTGCTCGGCTTCGGCGTGGCCTTCATCTTCTGCTTCTTTTTCGCCAAGCAGATCTACAACATCCTGGTGCTGCCGTTCGTCTGGGTGGCAGGGGCCGAGAACAGCAAGTTCATCTACACCCAGCTGCTCGAATATTTCATCACGCAGCTCAAGCTCGCGATGTTCGGCGCTGGTTTCATCTCGTTCCCGATCATCGCGACGCAGATCTACAAGTTCGTGGCGCCGGGGCTGTATCGCCACGAACGCAATGCTTTCCTACCCTACTTGATAGCGACCCCCGTCTTCTTCGTGCTCGGCGCCATGCTGGTCTATTTTGCGGTGTGGCCGATGATCGTGCGCTTCTCATTGGGCATGCAGCAGCTCGGCGGCCCCGAGACGGCGCAAATCGCGCTGATGCCCAAGGTCGGCGAATATCTGTCGCTGATGATGTCGCTGATCTTCGCCTTCGGCATCGCGTTCCAGCTGCCGGTGATCCTGACCCTGCTTGGTCGCATCGGCATCGTGACCTCGCAGATGCTGAAAGAGAAGCGGCGCTATTTCATCGTCATCGCCTTCATCATCGCCGCCGTGCTGACGCCGCCGGACGTGCTGAGCCAAGCGTCCTTGGCGATCCCGCTGCTGGCCCTCTACGAAGGCGCCATCATCGCGGTGGGGATCGTCGAGAAGCAAGCGGCTGCGAAGTCGGGCTCCGGCACGTCGTCCGGCTCCGGCAATCTGCCCAGCAATCCGGCCGAGTAGGGCCGGGCTTCCCGCCCGGCCTGGCCTGTTCCCATCCGCTGCCATTCGCGGTAGTGCAAGCCGGCCCGTGACCCCGGGCGACTCGCCGAGATCTTTTCGTCTCCAGGACCGAACGACCATGCACGACATCAAATCGATCCGCGACAATCCGCAAGGTTTCGATGCGGCGCTGACGCGCCGGGGTCTGTCGCCCCAGTCGTCGCAGCTGCTCGCCATCGACGAACGGCGTCGCGCTGCGATCCTGGCGTCCGAGCAGGCGCAGGCGCGGCGCAACGCCGCCTCCAAGGAAATCGGCGAGGCCAAAAAGGCCAAGGACGACGCGCGCGCATCGGCGCTGATGGACGAGGTCGCCAAGCTCAAGACCACCATGCCGGAGCTGGAGGCGGCCGCGAAGCAGGCAGATGAGGAGCTGGCGCGCGAGCTCTCGGCGATTCCCAATTTGCCGCTCGACGAGGTGCCGGACGGCAAGGACGAGCACGACAATGTCGAGCGCCACATCTTCGGCGCCCGGCGCAACTACGCCTTCGCGCCGAAGCCGCATGATGATCTCGGTGCGGCTCTTGGCACCATGGACTTCGAATCGGCTGCGAAGCTGTCGGGCGCGCGCTTCGTCGTGCTGAAGAGGGGCCTGGCGCGGCTCGAGCGCGCGCTCGGGCAGTTCATGCTCGACCTGCATACCAATGAGCACGGCTACACCGAGATCAATCCGCCGCTGCTGGTGCGCAACGACGTCATGTTCGGTACGGGCCAATTGCCGAAATTCGAGGACGACCAGTTCTGGGCCGTGAAGGGCGAGCTTCTTGCCGCGCCGGACGAGCGCCTCAAGACCGAGCGCCTGGGTCTCATTCCAACAGCCGAGGTTGCGCTGACCAACCTGGTGCGCGAATCGATCGTCGACGAGAAGGAGCTGCCGATGCGGCTCACGGCGCTGACGCCGTGCTTTCGCGCCGAGGCGGGCGCGGCCGGCCGCGACACCCGCGGCATGATCCGTCAGCATCAGTTCACCAAGGTCGAGCTGGTGTCGATCACGACGCCGGAGACCAGCAAGGACGAGCACGAGCGCATGCTGGCCTGCGCCGAGGAAGTGCTGCGCCGGCTCGATCTGCACTATCGCGTCATCACGCTGTGCACCGGCGACATGGGCTTCTCCTCGCAGAAGACCTACGACATCGAGGTCTGGATGCCCGGGCAGGGCGATGGCGGCGCCTTCCGCGAGATCTCCAGCTGTTCGGTGTGCGGCGACTTCCAGGCACGCCGCATGGATGCACGCTATCGCGGAAGCGACGGCAAGCCGCGCTTCGTGCACACATTGAACGGCTCGGGCACGGCAGTCGGCCGCGCGCTGATCGCAGTGATGGAGACCTATCAGCAGGCCGACGGCTCGATCGCCGTCCCCGATGTGCTGCAGCCCTATATGGGCGGCCTCAAGGTGGTGGCCGCGGAGCCATAGCGCCGCGGCAAATTGCATCCGCCCAGGTCGCCGCCATTGCGTGGGCGCCGACGGGTCGTATCCTCGGTTCTGTTCAGCAATTGCTTTTCAGATACCGGCATCATGGCTCTGCATCGGGATATTTTCTGGATCGGACGGCAATGGGTCGTCACCGGCTCCGGCATCCAGGCGGTCGACCAGCGCCTGAAGGGAGCATTCGATATCGATCGTGCAGCGGTGTGGCATGATGGCCCGCCGGAGGCCCTGCGCCATCAGGCCTGGTTCAACGCTGCTGATTTCGACAAGGCGCTGGGTGTGGCGCGGGCCCGGTTTCCGGCGCCGCCGCTGGCCGAGTCCGCTGTGCCTTCGCCGGTCCCTCCGCCAGCGTCCCATGTGTCCGTCACCCCCGCCGCGTCGCTCCGGCTGGGTACGCGAGGGAAGCTCGCCAGGTTCCTGCCACAGTGGCGGATTCGGCCCTGAACCACTGCCGAACCCGGCTCGAGGTGGCGGGTTTGCCTCGATGTCGCGCAGCAGATAAGACACCGCGGCAATCGTCTTGAACGGGATGGAAAGGTGGCCATGCGGATTCTCTGCACCAATGACGACGGAATCCATGCGCCGGGTCTGAAGGTGATCGAGGAGGTCGCACGCGCCCTGTCCGACGACGTCTGGATCGTGGCTCCCGAACTGGACCAGAGCGGCGTGTCCCATTCGCTCTCGCTCAATGACCCCTTGCGGCTGCGCGAGGTTGGTCCGCGGCATTTCGCGGTGCGCGGCACGCCGACCGACTGCGTCATCATGGGGGCCCGTCACATCCTGGGGACGAAGCTGCCCGACGTGGTGCTGTCGGGCGTCAACAAGGGCCGTAACGTTGCCGAGGACGTCGTCTATTCGGGCACCATCGCCGGCGCGCTCGAAGGCACCATTCTCGGCTTGCCGTCGTTCGCCCTGTCGCAGGAATTCAGCGTCGCAACCCGTGACAAGCCGTCCTGGGACACCGCGCTCAAATTCGGCCCGCAGATCGTGCGCAAGGTGCTTGAAGCCGGCGTGCCGAGGAATACGGTGATCAACGTCAACTTCCCGGCCTGTGCGCCGGAAGAGGTCAGGGGTGTCGTGGTCACCCGCCAGGGCAAGCGCAATCTCGGCTTCTTGAAGGTCGACGAGCGTCGCGACGGCCGCGGCAATCCCTATTTCTGGATCGGCTTCGACCGCGCTGCCTCGCTCGACGTGCCCGACGAGGGGACGGACCTCGCGGCCCTCGCGGCGCACTACGTGTCAGTGACTCCGCTTCGCCTGGATCGCACGGACGAGGCGTTCTCCGGCAAGCTCAGCGACATTCTGGGCTGAAGCGCCGTCTACCCCTGTGGCTCAGCGCCACGCAGCGCATGGTCGATCGCCTTTCCGAGCGTCTCGAGCTGGAACGGCTTCTGCAGGGCCGGCCGGTCGCGATATTCTTCCGGCAATCCCGACGAGCCGTAGCCGGTTGCGAAGATGAAGGGCCGGTTGCGCGCCTTGATGAGATCGGCCACCGGCGAGATGACCTTGCCGTTGACGTTGACGTCGAGAATGGCGACGTCGAAAAAGGTGCTCTCGGCCAGCCGCATCGCTTCGCCGATTTCGCCGGCCTCGGCCGCGACGGTATAGCCGAGCTCCTCGAGCATGTCGGCCACCATCATCCGGATCATGACTTCGTCTTCAACCAGAAACACAGAGCCGCGCGGCGGCCGCGGTGCAGTCATGATGTCAGTCCTTGCCCATACCCGATTTGACGCTCGCAAATAACGGCTTATGGCGCAACGTCAACAATGTCATCTTTCACCGCCGTGCGGCGTGGGCAGGCTCGCCCATAAGGTGAACGAACCGGACCCGACTTGGTTCCTCCTGCGGAACGCGGTCGTCGTTGGGACCATGTCGGTGCGTAGTTGCGACGTGTGCGCGGAAATTCGGTGCGCAACCCTCGCCCCGCAGGTAAATTGCCCACGAGCCCACCAACCGACATCCCGATGCCCCCAGCCGCTCCTCCCGAGAAAATGATGTTTCAGCTGACCCTGCGTCGGCGGGGGATCAGCGATCAGGCGGTGTTGCGTGCGATGGAGGAGGTGCCGCGGGAGGAGTTCGTTCTGCCGGCGGACCGCCCGGACGCCTATCGCGACAGCGCGATGGCGATCGCTTGCGGGCAGACCATCAGCCAGCCGTTCGTCGTGGCCTACATGACCGAACAGCTCAAGCTGCAAAAGACCCACCGCGTGCTCGAAATCGGCACCGGGTCCGGATATCAGGCCGCGATCCTGTCCCGGCTTGCGGCTCATGTCCTGACGGTGGAGCGCTTCCGGACATTGGCCGACAAGGCCAGGGAGCGGCTGGAGAAGCTCGCCTGCTTCAATGTCGAGGTCATGCTCGGCGATGGCTACGCGCTGCCGCCGGGGGGCGGCCAATTCGGCCGCATCATCGTGACGGCGGCGATGGACGAGATTCCCCAGAGCCTGCTCGACCGGCTGGAGCCGGACGGTATCCTGATCGCGCCGGTCGGGCCCCAACACGGGGTGCAGACGCTCGTCAGGATCACGCGAACGGGCGATCGTTTCGACCGAAAAGAGCTCGTCGACGTACGATTTGTGCCGGCAATTCCGGGGATTGCGCGCGAACTTTAAACGTGCGGATCAGCAGGCCGCACAACGCTTTATTCGCGGCTTAAGCGCTTATTTACCGCGGCTGTGTTTACTCGAATTCGTTGTTTGTTGCGTACGAGTGAGTAACCATGCCCACTACCGTCGAGTTGCTTCGCTCGCGCCGCCTGCCGCAGGTTGCGGCATTGGCGCTGATGTCGTTCGGCGTCGCTGGCTGCAGCGCCGACATGTCGACGCGGCTGTCGCAGACGCAAAACCCGTTTTCAAACCCCTTTGCATCCGATTCCACGGGGTCGGTGCAGGCGCAGCCGCCCCGGCAGCACCAGCCCTACACGCCCGCTCCGGCGCCGGCGCCGGCCTACTCGTCCTCGGCGCTGCCGCCCCCAGCGGTCGGGGCTCCGCAATCCTATCCGGCCGGCGGCGGTGCGGGAGGCGTATCCTCGGGCGGGCGCGGCGTCGCATCCTATGCGCCACCTGCTGCGGTCCCCGTGGCTGCACCCCCGGTCGCTTCACCCCAATCCTATGCACAGCCGGCGCATTCCTATGCTCCGCCGGCCCAGCCGCGCCTCGAGACCACCGGCACCGTGCCGCCGCGTTCGGTCGCCGCCGCGCGTCCCGCCAGCGGCACCAAGATCATCGTCGGCACCAGCGATACGCTCGACATCCTCGCCAAGCGCTATCGCGTGACATCGGCTGAGATCCTGGCTGCGAACGGCTACAAGGGCCCGCGCGCGTTGTCGCCGGGCCAGCAGCTGATCATTCCGCATCCTGGCGCGGTGGCGGCCCAGCCCGTTGCCGCGGCGCCAATGGTCGCGCCGAAGCCGGTGGCGGCCGCAGCACCGTCCACCGTCCATTTCGTCAACCGCGGCGAGACACTCGCCAGCATCGCCCGCCAGAATCATCTGACGGCGGCGGAGCTCGCCCGCGCCAACAATCTCGATCAGGCTTCGCCGCTCAAGCTCGGGACCAGGCTGACCGTCCCTGGCAGGGCCGTGGCGGCAGCTGCGCCGGTGGCTCCGGTCGCAACCGTTCCCCAGGCGGTTGCGACCGTGCCGGCGCCAGCGCCGACCACACGGGTCGCGACGGCCGCAGGTCCGGTCCAGACCGCCCGCCTGGCCCAGGCCAATCCGGCGCCCGAGAAGGAGGAGGAGCCGGCGCGGCCGGCCGAGACCACCAGCTCGCTGCCGACATTCCGCTGGCCGGCGCGCGGCAAGGTGATCACGAGCTATGGCGCCAAGACCAACGGCAAGTCCAATGATGGCATCAACATCGCCGTTCCCGAGGGCACCCCGGTAAAGGCGGCCGAAGATGGCGTCGTCGCCTACGCCGGCAATGAATTGAAGGGCTATGGCAATCTGGTCCTGGTGCGGCATTCCAACGGCTACGTCACCGCATATGCCCATGCGAGTGAGCTGATGGTGAAGCGCGGTGATCCGATCAAGCGCGGCCAGGTCATTGCCAAGTCGGGTCAATCGGGAGAAGTCGGATCGCCGCAGCTCCACTTCGAGATCCGCAAGGGATCGTCGCCGGTTGACCCGCTGCAATTCCTCAACGGGGCGTGAGGTCCGGTCGTTTGACCTCACGCAATCGTGGACGACACGGGGCCGCGCAGATTACTGCGCGGCTTTTTGCGTTGTCAGCCGCACGCCGAGGCGGCCCGCCAGATCTTGCGTGAACTGCCACGCGACGCGGCCCGAGCGCGAGCCGCGCGTCGTGGCCCATTCCAGCGCCTCGCGCTCCAACTGATCCTCGGCGACCGCGATGTCGAAATGGCTGCAATAGCCTTTGACCATCGCGAGGTACTCGTCCTGGCTGCAGCGATGGAAGCCGAGCCACAGTCCGAAGCGGTCGGACAGCGAGACCTTTTCCTCGACCGCTTCGCCCGGATTGATCGCGGTCGAGCGCTCGTTCTCGATCATGTCGCGCGCGAGCAGGTGGCGCCGGTTCGAGGTGGCGTAGAGAATGACGTTCTCGGGGCGGCCCTCGATGCCGCCTTCGAGCACGGCCTTCAGCGACTTGTAGGACGCGTCATTGCCGTCGAACGACAGGTCGTCGCAGAACACGATGAAGTGGAACGGCGCGGCACGCAGGATGTCCATCAGCGCGGGCAGGCTCTCGATGTCCTCGCGATGAATCTCGATCAGCTTGAGCCGGTCCGCCGGCTTGCGGGCGACATTGATGCTGGCATGGGCGGCCTTGACCAGCGATGACTTGCCCATGCCGCGCGCGCCCCACAACAACGCGTTGTTGGCCGGCAGGCCGTTGGCGAAGCGCTCGGTGTTCTCGATCAGGATGTCGCGCATCCGGTCGATGCCCTTGAGCAGGTCGATCTCGACACGGCTGACGCGCGGCACCGTCGAGAGCCGGCCGTCCGGATGCCAGACGAAGGCGTCGGCCGCGTTGAGGTCCAATGCCGGCGCGGCACCCGCATGGGTTGTTGCCAGATGCGTCGCAATGGCTTCCAGCGCACGGGCGATGCGCTCGGCGATGTGGTCGGGAGCAGGGCCGGCGGGACGTTTTGCCGCGACCTTCGCCGGCTTTTGCGCTGCGGGCTTGGAGCTTTTTTGGAGACGTCTGACGACGGTTTGGGCGGGACCGCGGGACGGGGCTTTGGCTGGTTTTTTCGACATGCTGCAAGTTCCTGATGGGGCAGCCATATCGGGCCTCGCCCGCTGCCGCAAGCGGGGCGAAATGAGGGGGCGGGGCGCCTTGCTATTGGGACTGCTGCCGCTATATTCCGCGCGAAATTCGCAAGAGGCCGGCCCGCGCCGAGACAAGCGTGGTTCGCCGGCTATTCCCGTCTCACCGGGCGCTGCCCACGAGGATCGACCACATGCTGATCACCCCTGCCTATGCCCAGGCCGCCGGCGCTGGCGACACCAACAGCATGCTGATGTCGCTGCTGCCGTTCGCGCTGATCTTCGTGATCATGTATTTCCTGATCCTGCGGCCGCAGCAGAAGAAGGTCAAAGAGCACGCCGACCTCGTCAAGAACGTCCGCCGCGGCGACACGATCGTGACCCAGGGCGGTCTGGTCGGCAAGGTCACCAAGGTCGTCGATGACGACCAGGTCGAGTTCGAGATCGCCGACGGCATTCGCGTGCGCCAGATGCGCCAGATGATCACGGGCGTCCGCACCAAGGGCGAGCCCGCGAAGGCAGACGCAAAGGACGACAAGAAGGACGAGAAGGCCGCGAGCTGATCGCCGGCCTGGCCAGTCGAACGCCGGCCGTCGCTCTTTGTGATGTTCTGATTTTTTCGGGCCGGATACGGCCCTTACGGACAACCTCCATGTTGTATTTCACGCGGTGGAAGGCGCTGGGCATCATTCTCACGGCGCTCGTCGTGTGCCTGTGCGCGGTGCCCAACTTCTTCTCCGAAGCGACGGTCAAGACCTGGCCGTCCTGGGCGCAGCGCCGGCTGGTGCTCGGCCTCGACCTGCAGGGCGGCTCCTATCTGCTGCTCGAGGTCGATTCCAACTACATCAAGAAGGAGCGGCTCGATGCCGTGCGCGACGACGTTCGCCGCACGCTGCGCGATGCCAAGATCGGATACACCGGATTGGTGAGCCGGGGTGATGGGGTCGAGGTCCGGATCACCAAGGAAAGCGACACGGGAACTGCGATTTCCAAGCTGCGCGATCTCTCGCAGCCGCTCGGCGGGCTGCTCGGCTCCAGCGGCCAGCGCAGCCTCGAAGTCAGCGATGCCGGTGGCGGACTGGTCCGGCTGACGATCCCGCCGGCGGCCATCACCGAACGCATCCGCCAGACCATCGAGCAGTCGATGCAGATCGTCGAGCGCCGCGTCAACGAGCTCGGCACCGTGGAGCCGGTGATCCAGCGCCAGGGCAACGACCGCATCCTGGTGCAGGTGCCGGGCTTGCAGGATCCGACGCAGCTCAAGAACCTGCTCGGGCGCACGGCCAAGATGGAATTCCGGATGGTCGATACGTCCGTGCCGGCGGATCAGGCGGTGCAGGGAAGGGTGCCGCCGGATTCCGAGGTGCTCCAGAGCGCATCGCCACCCAACCAGCCCTATGTCGTGAAGAAGCAGGTGCTTGTCTCCGGCGGTGATCTCTCCGATGCGCAGACCGGCTTCGACCAGCGCACCAACGAGCCGATCGTCACCTTCCGCTTCAACTCGGCCGGCTCGCGCAAGTTCGCGCAGGCCACGACCGAAAATGTCGGGCAGCCGTTCGCCATCGTCCTCGACAACAAGGTGATCTCGGCGCCGGTCATCCGCGAGCCGATCACCGGCGGCTCCGGCCAGATCTCCGGCAATTTCACCGTGCAGTCCGCCAACGAGCTCGCGATCCTGCTGCGCGCCGGCGCGCTGCCGGCGCCGCTCACGGTCATCGAGGAGCGTACCGTCGGTCCGGGCCTCGGCGCCGATTCGATCGCCAAGGGCGAGCTCGCATCCTATGTCGGCTCGATCCTCGTCATCGTGTTCATGCTGGTGACCTACCGGCTGTTCGGCGTGTTCGCCAACATCGCCGTGGTGGTGAACGTCGCGATGATCTTCGGCGTGCTGTCGCTGTTGAATGCGACGCTGACGCTCCCGGGCATCGCCGGCATCGTGCTGACGGTCGGCATCGCGGTGGACTCCAACGTGCTGATCTATGAGCGCATCCGCGAGGAGCTGCGCGGCGGCCGCAATGCCATTTCGGCAATCGACGCGGGCTTCAAGCGCGCATTGGCGACGATCCTGGACTCCAATATCACCACATTCATCGCCGCAGCCGTGCTGTTCTACATCGGCACCGGCCCGGTGCGCGGCTTTGCCGTGACGCTGGGCATCGGCATTCTCACCACGGTCTTCACCGCCTTCACGCTCACCCGCCTGATTGTGGCGGCCTGGGTGCGGTGGAAGCGGCCGCAAAGCGTGCCAATCTAGGAGCTACTGTGACATACTGGGTTCTCATCGGGCTTGGCATCCTGATCGCGGTGCTGACGGTGGTCAGCGCGCTCGGCCTGCTGCCGTCGCTGCGCATCGTTCCCGACGACACGCATTTCGATTTCACGCAGTTCCGCCGCATCAGCTTCCCGATCTCGGCGGCGCTGTCGATCCTCGCGATCGTGCTGTTCTTCACCCATGGCTTGAACCTTGGCATCGATTTCCGCGGCGGCACCTTGCTTGAGGTGCGCGCCAAGTCCGGCACCGCCGACATCGCGGCGATGCGCGCGACGCTGGCGACCCTCGGTCTGGGCGAGGTGCAGCTGCAGCAGTTCGGCGGGCCGGCGGGGGTTCTGATCCGTGTTGCCGAGCAGCCGGGTGGCGACGCCGCCCAGCAGGAGGCGGCCAACAAGGTCAAGGCGGCGATCGGCGATTCCGTCGAGTATCGCCGGGTCGAGGTGGTGGGTCCGCGCGTTTCCGGCGAGTTCCTAGCCGTCGGCATGCTCGGCCTGATGCTCGCGATCGTCTCGATTCTGATCTATCTCTGGTTCCGGTTCGAGTGGCAGTTCGCGCTCGGTGCCATGATCGCCAACGTCCACGACATCGTGCTGACGATCGGCTTCATGTCGATCAGCCAGGTCGATTTCGACCTCACCAGCATCGCGGCGCTGCTGACCATTCTCGGCTATTCGCTCAACGACACCGTCGTCATCTACGACCGTATCCGCGAGATGTTGCGGCGCTATAAGAAGATGCCGATGCCGCAGCTGCTCAACGAATCGATCAACTCGACCTTGTCGCGCTCGATCATCACGCACGTCACGGTGACCCTGGCGCTGCTGGCGCTGCTTTTGTTCGGCGGCCCTGCGATCCACAGCTTTACCGCGGTGATGATGTTCGGCGTGGTGCTGGTCGGCACCTACACCTCGATCTTCATCGCCGCGCCGATCTTGATCTATCTCGGCGTCGGAGCCGTTCGGGGTGATCAGGCCGACGAGCCGAAGAAGAGGCCTTGATCGGGACTTGAGCCGTTGGACCCGAATCGGGGCTGAGAGGTTGGTCTCGCATGGCAACTGACGCTCCGCATTTCCCGCGGTCCGCGCCGATCGACGGTTATGGCAAAGGCGGCTTCGCCTTTGCCGGCATGTCGCATCGCGGCTCGCTGCTGTGTCTGCCGGATTCGATCTGGGCCTGGGACGTCACCCAGCCGAGCCAGATCGACCGCTACGCGTTGCAGCGCGTTTTCGACGCAGCCAACAAGATCGACACACTGATCGTGGGGACCGGAAACGATGTCTGGATCCCGCCGGCACCGCTGCGCGCGGCCTTGCGGGGCGTGAACGTCGTGCTCGATGCGATGCAGACCGGTCCCGCGATTCGCACCTACAACGTCATGATCGGCGAGCGGCGGCGGGTGGCGGCAGCGCTCATCGCCGTCCCATGAGCGAGGCCAGCGCCAACAGCGACGCCGCGTTCTGTGCGAGCCTCGTTCGGGAGCATGATTTCGACCGCTACGCCTCGACGCTGTTCATGGCGCCCGAGCACCGGCGTGCGCTGTTGTCGCTATACGCATTCAACGTCGAGGTCAGCCGCATTCGAGATCTCGTGTCGCAGCCGCTGCCGGGCGAGGTCCGCCTGCAGTGGTGGCACGACACGCTGACGGGTCATGAACATGGCGGCGCGGAGGGAAATCCCGTTGCAGCCGAATTGCTGCTCACCGTGCAGCGCTTCGCGCTTCCGGTCGAGCGGCTGACGCGCCTGATCGATGAGCATCAGTTCGATCTCTACAACGATCCGATGCCGACGATGGCGGCGCTGGACGGCTATCTCGGCGACACGCGCGGCGCGCTGTTCGCGCTGGCGGCACAGATCATTGCGCCGCCGTTTGCGGAGGCGGATCACCTCGCGCACCATGCCGGCATCGCGCAAGGGTTGCTCCAGGTGATCGCATCGCTGCCGCGCGATGCCGCCCACCGGCAGCTCTATGTTCCGCTCGATCTCCTCGCGCGCCATGGCGTCAGCCAGGAGGAGATGTTCGCAGGCAAGGCGTCATCGGCGATCCAGGATGTGATCATGGACCTGCGCGGGCAGGCCCGGCAGCATCTCGATCACACCCTCGAGCTGGCGCGTCAGGCGCAGCCGGCGGTGCGGCCGGTTCTGTTGCCGCTGGCGCTAGTCCGGCGCGACCTCGCGCGGGCCGATCGCCGCACCGACGATCCGTTTCAGCTGCAACCCCGCTCGCGCCTTGCGACGTTGTGGACGCTGTGGCGCGCTGCGAGGACGGCGAGTTTTGGCGCGCGCTGACGCTCTCGCGGGCTCAAGCCGAGGGCATCGTATTCCAGAGTGGCGGGCTGTGAAGGAGTCTCGGCATGTCCGTCGGCTCGTGCCGGTGGATCGTGCAGCGGGTGTCCCAGACGACGAGATCACCGGGCCGGCAGGTGTGGGCCCAGCTGAACTCGGGCCGCTCGGCAAGCTGCCAGAGATCGTCGAGCAGCGCATCCGATTCGTCCTGCTCGAGTCCGACGACACAGGAATGGCGGCGCTGCCCAAGCGCGAGCATCGCTCGGCCCGTATCGGAGTGATTGCCGACCAGCGGATGCACGGGGCCTGCGACGATGGTGCGACGGCCATCATCGGCGGTGTCGCTCGCGACATGACGGACCTTCAGATGAGCGACGCGGCTGCGCAGCGCTGGCGAGAGCGCGTCATAAGCGGCGTAGAGGCTGCAGAACGACAGTCTGCCGCCCAGCAAGCTGCCGGGGGAGGTGTAAAATAGATCCGCGTGACCGAAGCGACGACTGAAGGCCGCGATGTCACACTCACCAAGACGCTGGCCGCGCACGAGCAGGACCTGGTGCTTGAGCAGCGCGCGCATGAACGAGGCGAACGCCCAATCGTCGAAGGATCTGAGATCGACATTGCAGACCTCGGCACCGAGTGTCTTTCCCGTCGGGATGACCTGGATGAGGCTGCTTTCGGCGCTTCGAGCAACGTTGCTTCTGAGACTCACTTGCGTCATCTCCCAAGTTTCACCAGCGCCTGCAAATCAACCATCGTAATTTGTCGGGGGTGTTTCGGCTCGGAGGCAATTCGCGGAAGGATCGCGGCACGATCTGGCGATTGTCGGCACACTCTGCCGCTCTGAGTCGGAAATTGGACGCTTCAAGGCGACGCGCGAGGAAATATCCAGCAACCTGCAACTCATTCGCAGGCATTCTGGCGCTTGATCGTGCGGATGCCCGCGCGCAAGCGAATCAGTGCGGGCGATCTGTTCCCTTGATCTGGGTTCGATGCATGATTCGCCGCGCATGATCATCGAACGGATCGCGCCGATGCATGGTGCAGCGATTGTCCCAGATGACGAGGTCGCCGACCTTCCAGACGTGCTCCCAGGCGAATTCCGGACGAGCAACATAGGTCCACAACTCGTCGAGCAATGCTTCCGACTCGGCGAGCCCGAGGCCGACCAGATAGGCGTTGCGCCGGCGGCCGAGATAGAGCATCTGCCGGCCGGAATCGGGATGCGTGCAGACCAGCGGATGGATCGCGCCCGGCGACGTGCGCGGATCATCGGTCGGCGTCACGCCCTGCCGGACGAAGCCGCCGCTGTTGTAGGTGCCGTCATGCTTGATCTTCAGATCCGCGACGCGGCGCTTCAGTTCAGGAGGAAGCGCGTCGTACACGGCATACATGCTGCAGAACGACGTGTTGCCGCCGACGGGGGGAATTTCCAGCGCGTAGAGCGCGCTCGCGATCGGCGGCGTGTCGAGATATGACATGTCCGTGTGCCACACCGCTTCGCCGGCGCCGAGGCTGCCGATCGCCTCGCCGTTCACCTTCACGTTCGACACGATGTAGATCTCCGGCAGACCGTCGACAAAGCGCCGGCCGTTCTCCTGCACCGGCGCCCAGTCGAGATCGCCGAAGCGGCGGCTGAAGGCGATCAGATACTGGTCCGTCAGACCCTGGCCGCGCACCAGCAAAACGGAGTGCGTGTGAAAGGCACGGAGCAGGGCGCTGAAGCCCGCGTTGTCCAGATGCTTGAGATCGACATGTCGAATCTCGGCACCCAGTTGCCGGCCGGTCGGGATGATCTCGATGTTCGACGACCGAGACGTGGTGGCTGCGCGGCTCTCGACGTTCATTGCCAGATCCTCCCAAAGGACATTGCATTCGCAGGATACAATGGTCGGACCGCGAAGTCTCGTCCGCTCAGGCCGAAGGCAGTTTCAGGTCCGCCTCGAAATTGAACCGGTCGCGCAGGTTCTTGCGCGAGTCCAGGATGTCCTTGAGGAAAGCGCGATCGCTGTCGCTCGTGAGCATCGGCTCGATCAGGTCGATCTGGTTCATCGCGACCAGCTGCAACAGTTCAGTGCGTGGCCTGCCGCTGGCGTCGCGCGGCAGGGCATGCACGACCTGGATATGCTCCGGCGGCTTCGGGCCCTTGGCTGAAGCAAGCTCGTTTTGCAGCTGAGTTTCAAGCGTCGGCTGCTCTCCCTCGACGAACGCATAGAGCCCGACGCCAGTCCGGCGATCGGCGAAGGCAACGATCGCGGCGTCGCGCACGGCCGGGTTCTTCCGGATCATGTCCATCAGCACCGGCGCATCGTTGACCAGGCGTCGTCCGCCACCCTCGCGGTCGGTGAAATTGAAGATGCCGCGCGTGATGGCGCGATACACCTTTTTGCCGGTCATCAGCCAGATGCGCGCGAACAGCGATTTGCGCGCCAGGATTTTGCGCTCCTTCGGCGTCAGCGCCTCGGGCGCGTAACTCCGCTTATGCTTGAGCAGATGACGCAGGTCCTCATAGGCCGCGATCCGGAACAGCCGGCTGCGGCTCTCGAAGCAGGCGGCCAACTGGAAATCGGTCACGTAGCAATGGCCGTCGTGACCGACGAGCCAGTTCTGCTCCTTGGCGAGATCGTTGTGCGTGATCCCGGCGCGATGCAGCCGGCGCATCATCTGTTTGGCCGAGCGGAAATAGGCGACGTTGCCGTGCGGCTTGGCCAGATGCAGCGCCACGCCATTGATGAAGCCGCGGACCAGCGCGCGATCCCCAGCCCATAGCAGATCAGGGCCGGCGTTGAGCCCCTTGGCGCGCATCAGCGCCTTGCGCTCGCGCGCGAACAAATGCCGCGCCAGCATGAACGACCACCACGGCACCTCGTCGAGCCGGCGCAGCACGGCGTCGACATCGCCGGCCTCGCTCTTGAAGCGGCCGCGCTCGACGGTCGAGAACACGTCGCGCTTGAGCAGCACACCTTCGCTCCAGCGGGCCGCCAGCAAGGCAGAATCGGTCTTCGGCAGGCTCATCGTACTCTCACGCAGCGGCCGCGACGGGCAGGTGCTCGGCGATCCAGCGGTCGAGATCGGCCAGCGCGCGGGCGCTCATCGCCTGCTTCTTCGCCACCGTCTTCTCATTGCCCTTCAGCCGCGTGCCGTCCGGCTTGCGGGTCGGGGCCGTCGCCAGCGGCGGGAACAGGCCGAAATTGATGTTCATGGGCTGGAACGAGCGCGTCGCTCCATCGATCGTTTCGATATGGCCGCCAGTGATGTGGCTGAGCAGGGCACCGAGCGCAGTGGTCGGAGGCGGCGGCAGCAGATTTGCGCCACGTGTCTCCGCGGCGGCGTAGAGGCCGGCGATCAGGCCGATGCTCGCCGACTCCACATAGCCCTCGCATCCCGTCATCTGGCCGGCAAAGCGCAGCCGCGGCTGGGCCCGCAGGCGGAGCTGCGAATCCAGCAGTTTCGGCGAGTTGAGGAAGGTGTTGCGATGCAGGCCGCCGAGCCGCGCGAATTCCGCGTTCTCGAGGCCTGGGATCGTGCGGAAGATTTGCTGCTGCGGGCCGTATTTCAGCTTCGTCTGGAACCCGACCATGTTGTAGAGCGTGCCGAGCTTGTTGTCCTGGCGCAGTTGCACGATCGCGTAGGGCTTGACCGTCGGATTGTGCGGATTGGTCAGGCCGACCGGCTTCATCGGGCCGTGACGCAGCGTCTCGTGGCCGCGCTCCGCCATCACTTCGACCGGCAGGCAGCCGTCGAAATAGGGCGTGTTGGTCTCCCACTCCTTGAAGTCGATCTTCTCGCCGGCGAGCAACGCCGCGACGAAGGCGTCGTACTGCTCTTTCGTCATCGGACAGTTGATGTAGTCGGCACCGGTGCCGCCCGGACCGACCTTGTCGTAACGCGACTGGAACCAAGCGACCGACATGTCGATCGTGTCCTTGTGCACGATGGGCGCGATGGCGTCGAAGAACGCGAGCGCCGTCTCGTCGGTCAGGTCACGGATGGCCTCGGCGAGCAGCTGTGAGGTGAGGGGACCGGTGGCGATGATCACCTTCTCCCACTCCGCGGGCGGCAGGCCCGCGATCTCGCCGCGGCGCAGCGCGATGCGTGGATGGCCTTCCAACGCGCTTGCGACGGCCGCCGAGAAGCCGTCGCGGTCGACGGCCAATGCGCCACCGGCCGGGACCTGGTTGGCGTCAGCGGCCCGCATGATCAGCGAGCCCAGCCGGCGCATCTCGGCATGCAGGAGGCCGACGGCGTTGTTGGCGGCATCGTCGGAGCGGAACGAATTCGAGCAGACCAACTCGGCAGGCGTGGCGGTCCGGTGCGCCTCGGTCATGCGGTCCGGCCGCATCTCGTGCAGCACCACGTCGACGCCGGCCTCGGCCAGCTGCCAGGCGGCTTCGGATCCGGCGAGGCCGGCACCGATCACGTGGACGGTATTCGAAGGTGATTTGGTCCCTGTCATGCGCGGGACAGGTAGCGCTTTTCCCGAGCGCTGCAAATGCGCCAGTGGGGTTCAGCGTGAGAAACCGGGCGCGTGTGTTTCGTTGCGCCAGGGCCTAGACGCGGCAACGCCCGCAGCGAGGCGGGCGATGTCCGGTAGATATCGGAAGAAGGCTGATCAGCCGTTGTAGTGACCGGCAGCAACGCGCGGGATGTCCGAACGATCGAGACCGATGTCGGCGAGCTCGCGATCGCTGAGCTGCGACAGCTCGGCAACGTTGCGCTGATACTCACGGAACGCCTGCACCATGCGGATGAGCGAGAGCAACATGAGAAATCTCCTTTAGTTCGCGATTCAGTTCTTCATCGGAACCTCATCGTTGAAATGAACATAGAAGAGCTTGTTGCGATGCGGAAGCGTGAATGTTGCGATGCAGCTAAACCCCGGGCGCATAGCTTGCGTAACCCTCAAGTAAGAATCGGGCAGGCGCCCGGCAGCTCAGCGACCCGCGCAAGGCTCCGTATTCATGCGGATTTTCGATCGCCCGTTCGAATTGCCGGATCGAGCAATGCCGGCTTAAAGGCCGGTCCAGGCACGAAGCTATTGCCCGACATACACCCCACGAAACGCATGGGTTCATATAATGAACATAAATTCATTATGTACGCTGCGCCTCTCAAATCGATGATCGCCATCACGGACCGCTCGCGCGGATTTCACTTCGCGGCATATAACGAAAGGTGCGACAAAGTGTCGCGGTGCTGGGCAATGATGCCGGCGCCGTCGCACCAGCGAGGAAAAACAATGAACAAACTTTTTGGGGCCGCGCTCATCACTGCGGCAATTGTGGCGGTCGGTCCGGCTCAGGCGGCGCGGATGCATGGCGCCGGCTGTAGCGGGGCCAATCTGGAAAAGACCGAGACGGCGATCGAGGCGATGGCCGACGGCGACGCCAGATATACTGCGCAGAAGGAGATTGCGGCAGCGCAGGACGCGCTGCTGAGCGGCAAGATGGGCGCCTGCAGCGTGCACCTGACCAAGGCGATGCAGGCCGGGATGATCAAGTAGCAGGCGCATCTTTCGCATCATCGAACGAACGGCCGGTCGCGATGCCGCGATCGGCCTCATTCCTGACCCGGGCTACGGCGCCCGCGCCAGCTGGGTCGCGAAGGTCGCGACCGTCCGCGCGTAGACCTCGCTCTTGTTCCACTGCTGGATGACCGCAAAATTCGGGCCGCCGGGCTCCCAATCCTTGCCCTTCTGCCAGCCATAGCCCTTCAAATAGTTCGCGGTGGAGGCGAGAACGTCGGGCGCGCTGCGGATCAGATCGCGCCGGCCATTGCCGTCGAAATCGACGGCGTATTTGATCCAGGACGACGGCATGAACTGCGTCTGACCGATCTCGCCGGCCCAGGCGCCGCGCATCTCGGCCGGCTGAAGGTCGCCGCGGTCGACGATCCGCAGCGCATCCAGCAACTCGCCGCGAAACTGCTCGGCGCGGCGGCAGTCATAGGCCAAGGTCGCGAGCGCACGGATGGTCGGAAATTTTCCGACATTGACGCCGAAATCGGTCTCGAGCCCCCAGATCGCGACCAGCACCTCGCCCGGCACGCCGTAGCTCTGCTCGATCCGCGACAGCACCGAGCCGTATTGCTTCAGCATGTTGGAGCCGCGGGTCATGCGCGGCGGGATCATGCGCCCGGAGAATTCCTCGAAGGTCTGGCTGAACACCTTCTGACCGCGGTCGCGGTTCAGCACGCTTTGGTCGGGCGTCACGCCGGTCAGCGCCGCATTGATCGTGTTTTGTGAGATGCCCTTGGCCGCAGCTTCGGTCTTGAACTCGGCGAGCCAGCCGTCGAAGTTGCCGCTGCCGCAAGGCACCGCGGCGTGCGCTGGCGCTGACAGGGTGGTGAGGGCAGCGAGGCAGGCAAGAGCGGAAACGGCGAGAACGCGAGCAATCATCGAAACACCTGGACGGCAATGGATTCAAAAAGCGTTGCTGGGCGCGCTCCATGTCGGGCGTAACCGCGGCAGCAACAAGGCCTTTCGATCACATTGGCGTCGGATTTCGTGAGCGCTGCCACACGCTGGCGGCCTCTCGAGGCGACCGCCGGCCCCGAGGCCGGCGGTCGTGACAAACTCCGTCGCTGCGTCCTCACATCCCGTCGCGCGAGCGCCATGGGAACAGGTTCGCCGGGAAGTCGGCCGCGGGTTTGGAGCCGCGCGGGGCCGGCGGCACGATCCGGGCTGCGTCGGGATTGATCGCGATGGCTTCGCGGTAGAGATGCCAAGTGGCGTGGCCGAGCACCGGGATCACAACGGCGAGCCCCAGGAAGAACGGAATCGTGCCGGCGACCAGAAGCACCGCGACGATGAGGCCCCAGGCCGCAACCGGAGCGGGATTCTTGGCCACCACGCGCAGCGAGGTGACGACTGCTTCGAGCGCGCCGGCGTGTCGGTCGAGCATCAGCGGGAAGGAGACGACGCTCAGGCACAGCGCCAGCAGCGCGAACAGGAAGCCGACGCCGCAGCCGACCGCGATCAGCCACCAGCCTTGCGGCGTCGTGAACACTCGCTGCAGGAAATCGCCCGCGCCCGTCGCGCCGCCATAGCCGAACACTGCGACGTAGATCGCCTGCGCGGTCGCGACCCAGGTGACGAACAGCGCGAGCAGCAGCGTGCCTAGTCCGAGCATCGAGCCGAACGACGGCGACCGCAGCACCTCCAGAGCATCCCAGGCACTGGTGTCCTCGCCGCGGTCCCGGCGGCTGCTGAGCTCATAGAGACCGAGCGCGGCGAATGGGCCGAGCAGGGCGAAGCCCGCCGCCAGTGGAAACAACAGCGGCAGCACCGCATAGCCGAACACCGCGCGCGCGATCACCAGGCCGAGAACGGGATAGATCGCACATAGCATCACGGCGTGACTCGGGACGGCCTTGAAATCGTCCCAGCCGAGCCGCAGCGCGCGCATCAGGCTCGACATGTCGATCGTACGAATCGTCAGCTCAGCCGCGACCTCGTCTGCCGCCCGAACGTGGGAGGCGGCATTGCTGTGGTAGGTGGCCATCGTCGTGTGCTCCCTCAACTTGCGTAGGGCGCTACCCAACCACGCAGGCGGGCTGCGCTTCTCGTTGGAACAAATTCGCGGATGGCCAGACGCGACGAACCTCGGGGCGGCCATTCGCGAACGGAAGTCATCAGGATAGTGGCAAAACAGGCCGCGCCTACTCACGCCTCGGTGAGTGCTGTGAATGTCGCAGTGCATTAGAACGGTGCCCGCGACCGAAGAAGCCGAGCCATCCACGGACAAAGTCATTCCGCCGTCATTCCGCCTTGGGTAAGCTTCACATTCGTCGCCGTGGTCGCCTTGGCGGGTGGCGGAGCGGCTCTACGGCCGTCTTTGCAACGGAACAACGCCGGCCGAGTTCTTCTCACGATCACCACCCATTGGGAGCCATTGATGAGCATTTTCGGAAAGATCATGGGCGCTATTTTCGGTCATCATGCCGAGGCTGCGCCGGCCGGCGGCAGCACGCCCGCCGCGGGCGGCACCGCGCCGGCAGGCGGCACGGCAGCTCCGACCGGGGGCCCGGCTGCTGCGGCGCAAAACGTCGATGTGGCGGCGATCGTCGACAAGGCCGCGGCTGCCAAACACGAGAAGCTGGAGTGGCGGACCTCGATCGTCGACCTGATGAAGGCGCTCGACATCGATTCGAGCCTCGCCGCGCGCAAGGAGCTTGCCAAGGAGCTCGGCTACAGCGGCGACACCAACGACTCGGCCAGCATGAATGTGTGGCTGCACAAGCAGGTGATGAGCAAGCTCGCCGCCAATGGCGGCAAGCTGCCGCCGGAGATCAAGCACTGAGCGTCGGCCGCCGACGGCCCAAAAGCGAAAGGCCCGCCATCGCGCGGGCCTTTGTCGTCGATATCGTGTCGCGGGAGGCTGCTCGAACGGCTCAGACGTGCACGAAGCCGGTGCGTTGCCAGGCCTCGGCGTGCAACTGGTCGCGGTTGAAGCCGATGTCGCGCAGCGTGCGCTCGTCGAGCTGGTCAAGATAAGCGAGCTGGGTGCGGTAGTGGACGTAGCGCTCGAGAACGTCGAAAATGGCAGTGATGAACATGAGCCTCTCCCCATCGGTCTGGTTGCTTGTTCGGCGGGGGATTGCTGGTCCATCCGGGTAGCCATTGCGTTAAAGCACACGGTCCAATCGTCTTGCTCGGTAATTCTACGGAACGTCACGCCATGATGTCCCGGTTCTCCGGGTGGTCACGGAGGTAGTCGGCGACGAAGCTGCAGCCCGCGATCACCTTGCGGCCCTCGGCGCGGATCAACTCCAGTGCGCCCTTGACCAGCTCGGACCCGATGCCCCGGCCGCGCAGGGCCGCCGGGGTCTCCGTGTGGGTGATGACGACCGCCTGCGGCGTCGCTCGGTAGTTTGCAAAAGCGATGCTGCCTTCGACGTCGAGCTCGAAGCGGCTCTGGGCCTTGTTGTCGCGGACGACGGTCATGCTCCTCTACCTTCGTTTCGGTTTGTCGGTCTGCTTGATGAACTCCGCCAGCATTTCGCGGATCGACCAGGGCTTGCCGTCGACGGCGCCGCGGATGTCGTCGATCTTCCATTGGCCGGCATCGCGCACGAAGTCGTAACGGATGACGTTGTCGGCCTGTTCCGTGCGATTCGTTGCGATGGCCGGCGATGGTGACGGCGACCGTCGCCTTGTCGGCCTCCTGCTTCTCCGGACTCACCTTGAACGAGGCGACATCCGGATCCTGCGAATTGGTGACGGGATCGAAATCGACCGCGCCGACCTCGCCCTTCGGCGTGCGGGCGTCCATCTTTGCCCATTGGGCGGCCAGCGACTTTGACAGATAGTACGCGCGTGCCGCCTTGTTCTCGATGACGAAGTTGCCGCCATCCTCGCCCTTGCCCTTGGCGACGCGGGCGTAGATCGCGGTCATGATGCCGGTAGGCTCATTGGCGGCGGGGGCCTGCGCGCGAAGCGGGGATACGGCGAGCACGCCAGCGAGGCCGAGAAGCAGGAAACGACGATTGATCATGGGTGTCCTCAAATCAGATTCGGTGCGTGGTGAAATGAAGGAATGCGCGGCCGGCCTCGGGTTTGTCGCACGGCATCTGCATTCGTTCGAATGACACCGTCGCATGGGAGCGATGGGCAGGCCGCGCTTGCGAGGTCGCGCGGGACCGCGATAAACAAGCGGGAAGGTAACGGGTGGCCGAGACCGCCCGAGAATCGATCGAGGGGACGCTGTCATGGGTCTGTTCATTTGCTGCCGGGATGCGAGGGCTCGTCGATGAGTGGCACACAGCTGCGGATGTCGCGGCGGGTGATGAATCTCGCGCATATCGTGACGCAGAACGGCCGCCGGCTCGGCGACCGCGTCGGCTTCGTCTGGGGCGAGAGGTCGTGGTCCTGGCGCGAGATCGACGCGATGGTCTCGGCGCTCGCGGCGGCGCTGGCCGAGCAGGGCATCGCCAAGGGCGATCGCATCCTGGTGCACTCCAAGAACTGCGAGGAGATGTTCGTCTCGATGTTTGCCGCGTTCCGGCTCGGCGCGGTCTGGGTGCCCACCAATTTCCGCCTGATGCCGGACGAGGTCGCCTACCTCGCGACCGCCTCGGGCGCGAAGGCGTTTCTCTGCCACGGCGACTTTCCGGAGCACGCTGCCGCAGTGACGACTGCTGACTTCACCTGGCGCATCGGTGACGGCGGCAGCTTCGGCACGGGGGCCGTGGCCGACGCAATGAAGGCGCATGTCGGCGCACACGTCGCGAACGCTGCCGTCGAGCACGACGATCCCTGCTGGTTCTTCTTCACCTCGGGCACGACCGGCCGCTCCAAGGCGGCGGTGCTGACGCATGGCCAGATGGCGTTCGTCATCACCAACCATCTCGCGGACCTGACGCCGGGCACGACCGAGCACGACGCGTCTCTCGTCGTGGCGCCGCTGTCGCACGGCGCCGGCGTGCACCAGCTGATGCAGAGCGCGCGCGGTGCCACGACCGTGCTGCTGCCGAGCGAGAAGTTCGACATCACCGAAGCCTTCCGCCTGATCGAGGTGCATCGCGTCAGCAACCTGTTCACGGTACCGACCATCCTGAAGATGATGGTCGAGCATCCCGCCGCCGACCAGTTCGATCATTCCTCGCTGCGCCATGTGATCTATGCCGGCGCGCCGATGTATCGCGAGGACCAGAAGCGCGCGCTGGCGCGGCTCGGCAAGGTCATCGTCCAGTATTTCGGCCTCGGCGAGGTCACCGGCAACATCACGGTGCTGCCGGCCGCGGCGCACGAGGAAGAGGATGGACCGGAGGCGCGGATCGGCACCTGCGGCTATGAGCGCACGGGCATGCAGGTCTCGATCCAGGACGATCAGGGGCGCGAGCTGAAGCCGGGCGAGACCGGCGAGATCTGCGTCATCGGTCCGGCCGTGTTCGCGGGCTACTACGACAATCCCGACGCCAATGCCAAGGCGTTTCGCGACGGCTGGTTTCGCACCGGCGATCTCGGCCACATGGATGCGCAAGGCTTCGTCTACATCACCGGCCGCGCGTCGGACATGTACATCTCCGGCGGCTCCAACATCTATCCGCGCGAGGTGGAGGAGAAGATCCTGACCCATCCCGACATCGGCGAGGTCGCCGTGCTCGGCGTGCCTGATCCCGTGTGGGGCGAGGTCGGCGTCGCCGTCTGCGTGGCGCGCGAGGGCGCGGCCGTGCCGAGCGAGAGCGCGATCGCCGGCTATCTCGCCACCAAGCTGCCGCGCTACAAGATGCCGAAGCGCTTCTTCTTCTGGGACGCGCTGCCGAAGTCTGGCTACGGCAAGATCCCCAAGCGTCTCGTGCGCGACGAGCTCGAGGCGCGCGGCTTGCTCGATCTCACCAGGCAGGGCTGAGCACTGATGCGATTCATCAAACAGCCCGGCGCGCCGGTGGCCGACCGCGTCCAGTGGGTCGAGGCGCGCGGCCGCGCCTTCACCTTCACCATGGAGCAGGGGTTGCCGCTGCTGGAAGCGGCCCATCGCGGCTTTGCGCGTGAAGGCTTTGCCGGCGGCGTGCTCGACATCAAAGGAGGTGCGCTCGGACCGTTCGCCTATGTCATGCCGGCGCTGTCGAAGGCGCCGGATCATGCCGCGTTCTACAGCGAGACCTATCGGCCCGCCGGTGTCACCCAGCTCTCGACCGCGACCATGACGCTGGGCGTGCGCGACGGCGCGCCGTTCTTCCATTGTCACGCGCTGTGGACCGAAGAGGGCGGCCGGGCCGGTGGTGGCCACATCCTGCCCGAGGAGACTGTGGTCGCCGAGCCGTTCGAGGTCGAGGCGTTCGGGCTCGATGGCGCGATCTTCACCGCCGCGCCTGATCCCGAAACCGGCTTCAAGCTGTTCGGCCCGGTGGCGGCCGCACCGAGCAGCGCCCCAACGGATCGCCGTGCCTTCGCGCTGCGGCTGCGGCCGAACCAGGATTTTGCCGGCTGTCTGGAGGAGTTCTGCCGCGCGCAAGGCATCAGCAGGGCGCGGATCCGCGGCGGTGTCGGCTCGACCATCGGCGCGCGCTTCGAGAGCGGTGCTGTGGTCGAGCCGTTTGCGACCGAGCTGACCATCGCCTCGGGCGCGATCGCGCCCGGCGCTGTCGGTCTCGAAGCCACGCTCGACGTCGCGCTGGTGGACTACACCGGCGCGTTGGCGCAGGGGCGGCTGGTTCGCGGCGACAACCCGGTGCTGATGACGATGGAGCTGGTGCTGGAGGTCGCGGCGTAGCCCGCGTGGGACGGTAGCCGGTCCCGCCGCCTTGTGCGAGATTGCCCGCGATGTCACCGAATTTGTGAAGGCGTCATGGCGAGGAAGCAACGCGAGATCCGGCTGCGCGCCCCCTATCTGAAGCGGCTGTGGCTCGATCCGGCCAAGATCGCCGACCGCGCTGAATATCCGTTCTGCCTGCCGTTCCTGCAGGACGAGTTCGAGCTGAGCTTCACGAGCGCCATCACCATCATCGTCGGCGAGAACGGCACCGGCAAATCGACCCTGCTCGAAGGCATCGCGGCGCTGGCCGGCTATGACGAGGCCGGTGGCGGCAAGGGCTACAGGCCGGTGGATCATGGTCGTGCGATCGAGCGCATGGGGGGCACGCTCGGTGCCGCGTTCCGTGCGAGCTGGCTGCCGAAGATCACGCAGGGCTGGTTCTTTCGCGCCGAGAGCTTCTTCTCGGTGGCGCGCTATCTCGACGAGGCCGCGTTGGACGATCCATTCGGAGGGCCGCCGCCCGACTTCCTGTCGCATTCCCACGGCGAGGGCTTCCTGCGCTTCTTCGAGGAGCGCTGCCAGCGCCAGGGCATCTACATCTTCGACGAGCCGGAATCGGCGCTGTCGCCGGCGCGCCAGATCGAGTTTCTCAAGCTGATGCGGCGGATGGACGAGTCTGGTCATTGCCAGGTGCTGATGGCGACGCATGCGCCGGTGCTGATGGCCTATCCCGGCGCGACCCTGCTGCGCCTGACCAAATACGGTCTCGAGAAGGTCGCTGTGCAGGACACCGATCACTTCAAGGCCCTGCGCGAGTTCTGCGCCGATCCCGATGGCTTCGTGCAGGCGGTGCTTGCGGAGTGAGGGCCGGGCGTGGTGCATGAGAGTTGGCGAGGTCGACCAACTTGCTCCGCCGTCATTGCGAGCGAAGCGACGTGTCCGCCGAAGCCCATCGGGCGCAGGCGGAAGCAATCCAGGGCTGCGTAAAGACTCTGGATCGCTTCGTCGCTTTGCTCCTCGCGATGACGGAGAGACATGAGTCCGTGTTCCCGCGTGCGAATGGCGTCCGGGCTTTGCATCATATTCTGCCCTCCTCGAAGTGAGAGGGCGCAGGGAAGGCCGGGCATCCGCTGATGCCCGCGGCCCCCGTGCGGGAAAAATGCACGGGGCAGGAACCACAGGCTCAGCCGAGATGACCCGGCCTTCCCTGCGCGATGGTGTTACAGCTTATACGTGATCTCCTCGGTGCACCGGGCTTTCTGGCCACCGTCACCGGCGCGATGCGTGAGCATCACCACCAGCTTGACCTCAGCGTCGGGAGGTCAGGACCACACGATTTCGCCGTCCGCCGCCGGACCCGTCGTCTGCGCATTTGCGCCGGGCCCGTGACGTCCATCGCATCCCGCACTCAACGCCCGTGACGACCGCGAAGCGCCCCTCTCGTGAGTGCAGGACGCACCCAGAAGAACGCAAATTCAGAAAAAACGAAATAAGAATATTTTTCGCGACACGACTGGACAGGGGTGATGGCGCTGATCCCGCGTCGAAATATAGATTTTGCGCGCATGGCCGTTTTGGTGTCAAAACGGTCGCGTCACGCCTTCGCGGCGTGCGCGTCGGGCAAATCAGGTCGCGACGCGGGTGAGGGAAGCAGGGTTTCAGATGTCGGAGCAGGCCAACCGTCACGACGAGCTCGACCAGGCGCTGCTCGCCCTCGACGACCGCGCCATGGTGCTGGAGGAGCTCGACGGCTTCATCGCCGGCCTGCTGGTCCTGCCGGAGCAGGTCCCGCCCGGCGAATGGTTCGCCGCGGCGTTCGGGTTCGGCAAAGGCCGCCACTCGGTGTTTGCGAGCATCGCCCATGCCAACGCGGTGCTCGACCTGGTGATGGCGTATCATGACGAGATCGCCCGGACGCTCACGCAAACGCCGGAGCTGTATCAGCCGCGCTATCCGGTCGATCCGATCGACGGCAGTGTGATCTGGGAGTTGTGGATCGACGGCTTCGCTGCGGCGGTGGACCTGCGTCAAGAGCGGTTCAAGGCCTACCGGAACGTCGACGGCGACGTGGGCGAGGCGGCGTTGAGCCTGATGGTGGCGATCGAGCTGGCGCGCGACGAGAATGCCGATCGCGTCGAGAATACCGGGTTCGACCGAGAGGCGGCTGCTGACATCCGCCATGCGGTGCTGACCCTCAACCGTCATCGGCGGAGCGGGGCGCCCGTGCCCGGCGCGCCCGCCTTCATTGAGCAACCCAATCCGTTCGCCTCCTTCGGCAAGGTCGGCCGCAACGATCCCTGTCCGTGCGGTTCCGGCCAGAAATACAAGCGCTGCTGTGGCGCCAATTGACCCGCTTTCGAGCGCCACGACACGGTCTTTTTTGTTGCAACAATCGGGAGCGGTGCAAAGATGGGTCCGCCGCGCCAGATGCGCCGGCCAAACGAAAATGGTTGAGGAAACGAGATGAGGATGGTGTTCGGCAAGGCGCTGGCCGTAACGGCGGCGCTCGCGATCGCAACGACGGCTTTGAGCACGGCGGATGCGCATGGTCCCACCCGGCGCAAGGTGCAGGAGCACGTCGAGATCAACGCCGCACCCGCCAAGGTGTGGGCCGTGATCGGCAACTTCCAGGACATGAGCTGGCTCGGCGTCGTCGACAAGACCGCGGGCGACAAGGGCAACGAGATCGGCGCCACCCGCAAGCTGACCCTGAAGGGCGGCGCCACGGTCGACGAGGAGCTCTACAAATACGACGCCGAGAAGATGAGCTATTCGTACCGGATCACGGCGGTCGATGTGAAGGTGCTGCCGGTGACAAACTACTCGTCGACCATCGCGGTGACGCCGAGTGCGGACGGCAAAGGCAGCGTGGTCGAATGGACCGGCGCGTTCTACCGGGGCTTCCCCAACAACGATCCGCCGCCGGAGCTGAGCGACGAGGCCGCGGTCAATGCGGTGACCGGGCTCTACAAGGGCGGGCTCGAGGGACTGAAGAAGAAGGTGGAGAGCGGGAGCTGATTGGATACGACCATGTCGCCAAGTCAGCGCTGCGCTCCCTCTCCCCGTTCTTACGGGGGGAGGGTTGGGGTGAGGGGCAGCCGAACGGGGGGTGTGGGCGGTGAGACCTGTGCCGCCTCACCCGGATTGCATCTGGCGATGCAATCCGACCTCTCAGCGCGAGCGAAGCTCGTCGCGGCCCCGCATCCGCCTTCGCTCTGCGAGCTACGGAGGACAAGAGCGGGACGAGGTGGGTACAAGGCAGGGCGCTGTACCACTCATCGTCTCTCAGATCCTATTCGAGCTTTTCTGCTCGCAGCCTTGCTCGTCTGCTGCGCCAGTGCCCACGCCGAAGAAGCCTTCGTCACCAATCAGCTCAGCGATGATCTGACCATCGTCGACCTCGCGACCTCGAAGCCGGTGGCGACGATTCCGATCGGCGGCAAGCCGGCCGGCGTTGCGGTGGCTGCCGACGGACGCTTCGCCTATGTGGCGAGTCCGGACGACAAGAGCATCAGCGTCGTCGACGCTGTCGCGCGAAAGGTTGTTGGACGGGTCGAGGTCGGTGGCGGGCCGCTCGGCATTGCCGTGACGCCGGACGGTTCGACGGTCTACGTCGCAGACTGGTACAACGCCGCAATTCGCGTGATCGATGCGAAGACCCGGACCGTGACCGGCAGCATCGCGGTCGGCGCCTCGCCGTCGGGGCTTGCGGTGACACAAGACGGCAAGCTGCTGCTCTCCGCCGACCGCGACGACGACATGGTCTCGGTGATCGACACGGCGACGCGCCAGCGCCTTGCGACCATCAAGGTTGGCACGCGGCCGTTCGGTGTCACCATCGACGCCGAGGGCAAGCGCGCCTACACGGCAAATGTCGCCTCCAACGACGTCTCGGTGATCGACCTCGCCGAGCGTCGCGAGATCGGCCGGGTCAAGACCGGCTTGCGGCCTTATGCGGTGGCGCTGGCGCAGGGCAGGGGCTTCGTAACCGACCAGTATGACGGCACGG
Organism: Bradyrhizobium sp. SZCCHNPS1003; assembly: GCF_032381555.1. NCBI lineage: Bacteria > Pseudomonadati > Pseudomonadota > Alphaproteobacteria > Hyphomicrobiales > Nitrobacteraceae > Bradyrhizobium > Bradyrhizobium sp. SZCCHNPS1003. The sequence continues at coordinate 211,399 of NZ_JAUHIU010000003.1, read as the reverse complement.
TCAGCGTGTTCGACCTGGCGAGCCTGCAGCCGCTCCAGCGCATCAATGTCGGCGACTATCCCGAGGGCATCGAGGCGACGGCCGACGGCCGGCGCGTCATCGTCGCCAATTGGGAGAGCAACATCCTGAGCGTCATCGACGTGGCCGCACTGAAGGTCACAGGGGAGATCAAGGTCGGCAACGGCCCGCGCGCGTTCGGCGCGTTCCTGCGGCGGTGAGGCAGGTCCGCCGGTGGCGGGAATGGAGTTGCATCTGCAGCCTCCGTCATTGCGAGCGCAGCTCGCAATGACGCGGGGAGGTTTCGAGGCTCGTCGTTATCCCTGCATGTCGCTGGCGCTGATGTAGGCTACGAATCTCGTCTGGCGGGCACCACCAACCGTTCCACGATCTCGTCCATCCGGGTGAACAGCATCTCCGGCTGGTGGTCGCGCAGCGCCTGCTCCGCGGCATAGCCCCACGTCACCGCACCGAAGGCGATGCCGGCGGCGCGCGCAGCCTCGATGTCGCGGGTCTCGTCGCCGATCGCGATGGCCTGGGCCGGGTCGACGCGCAGCCGCTTCAGCACCCGGCGAAACTTCCGTGCCTTGCCGAACACCGAGGCCGAGCAATCGAAATCGGCGAACAGACCGGCGCGCGATCCGAGCTTCTGCCGCGCGTTGGCCTCGCTGTCTGACGAGACCAATGCGAGCATGGTGCCGTTCGCGGCAAGCGTGTCGAGCATGATGTCGACGCCTGCAAACAGCGGGATGCTTGCTGCATGCGCCGTCTTCAGCCGGCGCACGTGGCGCGCGATCAAGGGCAGCTTCCAGCGCGGCACCTGAAGGAAATCGAGGATCTCACGGGTCGAGGCATGGCGCAGCCCGTCGATGTCCTGCTCCTCGACCTGACGAAAGCGGTACCGCACGGCGACGGCATTCACGTGGGTGCGAAACCACGGGAAGCTGTCGGCGAGCGTGCCGTCGAGATCGAAGATGACGAGGGAATATGGCATCGCGTGGGGTGAGCGCGGCGAGGGGCTGATGATCGTCGAGGCGTGTCGTCCTGCGACAGTCCCTGCGCCATAGCAATGGGAGGGGCGGCGCGCAATGAGATGCGACCCTTGCGTGTCGCAGCTCCATGGTGACGTTCGACGATCAGGGGTTGAACATGTTGTGATGTGCACCTGGAAATAACGCGGTCTATGATCCCGATGCGCCGGCGGATCAGGGTCTGCCTGCCCAATTTGATCGAATTTGTTTTCATCATTCAAGCCAGAGAGATTTCACATGGCCCTCAACAAGGTTGCTGCAGCGTATCTGTCCTACTTCGCCTATATCGACGACGCGCTCGATACGGTTCAGCCGAGCGATTTCGTGACGATGCTGAAGTCCGTTCCGTCGGGCGCAGCGAACGGTCCGTGGTCGCTCGTCTGGGGCCCGGCGGTCAACAACGGCGTGCTCGCCTATGTCGCGCAAGGCAGCGACGGCAGCTACGCGCTGGCGTTCCGCGGCACCGATGTCGACGGCTCGGTCGGCGGCGCCTTCGAGAACGTGCTCGCCGACGTCGATGCAGTCTTCCAGGTGCCGTGGCTGTATCCGCAGCAGGCCGGCTCGCCGCTGCAGATCAGTGCCGGGATCAACGATGCGCTGGCGCTGGTCATCGCGCTCACCGATCCCGCGACGGACCTGTCGCTGCTCGACTATCTGCGCGGCCTTGCGGCCAAGCAGAATCTGCAACTGATGGTGACCGGGCACAGCCTGGGCGGCGCGCTCGCCGTGGTGGCGACGGCGTGGCTGAAGGATCAACTGCCGAAGCTGAACTCGTCGCTGAAGTTCACGCTGTGGCCGCACACCTTCGCGGCTCCGACCATGTGGAACGCGGGCTTCGCGACCACCTTCGCGAAGGCCTATACCTACTATGCGGCGGTCAACAGCAACGACATCGTGCCGATGGGATGGGCCAATCTGAAGGGGATTCTCGTCACCTATGCGCCGCCGGCGCCGGTCCTGAAGGACACCAACTACTACTCGATCTACAAGCCGCTTGAGATCCTCAGCGCAACGATCCCGACCTATACGTCGATCGTGCCGAGCAATCCGGACCTGTTCACGATCACGCCGATCGTGGAGACGAACGATTCCTGGACCGCAGAAGCCGGCTACATGCATTCCATGCAGTTGCAGTATTTTCCGCATGCGACCGGCACGAAGGCGCCGCCGCTGCCGGGTGTCACCAAGACCGGTGTGGCGCGGCCGCGGGCGGTCGCCGTCGCGGCGTGAGCTGCTGATCAGGGGGACGTCGCCGTCCGGGTCGCGTCTCGCGTTGCCCTCTTGCGAGCCTGCTCCCGCAGGTCTGCAAGCGGGTCTTGACGCGCATCCGATCAACCTTTCGTCACGATTTTTGTGAGTGGGCGCTGCAGGAACGCCTGGCGCTGTGCGGTCGTTGACCCCCGCACAGAAGCAAGGAGAGACACATGCAACGCACGCTCAAGATGGCCGCGCTGGCCGCCGCCACGCTGGTGCTCGGCACCGCCGCCGCAGCCGCGCAGGGCTATGCCCGCTACGGCGACTCGATGGCCTGGGTGCCGCCGACACAGGGCAACGATTCCGAGCCGGTGTATGACGCCGCGCCGGCGCCGGCCTACGCGCCGGGTGAGGTGGCGTGGGGTACAACGGCCTGGGGCCACGGCTACAACGGCACCAACCATCCGACCCCTGGCTCGACCCAGGGCGATGTCGGTCCGTCCGGCAACAACAACGGCACGCTGACCGGTGTCTACCGGCAGTGGTAGCCGCCATCTCGCGTTAGACGTTAGGCGATCAAACCCGCCGCTCGACAAGAGCAGCGGGTTTGTTGTGTCGGACGGGTTCGCTGCACGTGTCGGGCGATGTCACGAAGCCATTGGATCACGAGGTCGCGCGAAGGTGAGCGTCGCGTTGTGTCGCACGATTGTTGTGGGGACCGGCGGAACCTTGGATGGATCGATATCGTTTGTTCTCCGAGAATTAGGAACGAAGGAGCAAGTTCATGACGCGCACGTTTGGATTCGCCGCGCTGACCGCCGTCACGCTCGTGGCTGGCACCGCTGCGGCCTCGGCCGGCGAATACGGCCCGGGCGGCTACGGCTATGGTGGCCAGGTCACCAGCACCTACACCTACCGCGATTCCTTCGCCTGGGCGCCGGGGCCGGTCTATCAGGAAGGCTACGTCGCGGTCGCGCCGGGCCCGTATGACGGCCCTGGCTGGGGCACCGGCTACAACGGCACAAACCATCCGACCCCGAGCTCGACCCAGGGCGACGTCGGCCCGGGCGGCAACAACAACGGCACGCGCACCGGATACTATCGCCAGTGGTAATCTGAGTTCGTTGTAGAAACCATCCAGCCCGCCGCTCTGCCGAGAGCGGCGGGCTTTGCTGTGATGAACCGGTGTCAATCACGTGCGTCATTGCGAGGAGCGCGATGCAATCCAGAATCGCGTACGCGGCCCTGGATTGCTTCGCTTCGCTCGCAACGACGATCGATACAAGGGAATTGAGGGCAACTACTCCGCCGCCTCGCTGGCGGCGCCGCGGCCGCGCTTCTTCGGCTTGGCTGACTTCTCCAGCACCGGCTTGAGGAACTGCCCGGTGTAGCTGCGCGGCGCCTTGACGATGTCCTCAGGCGGGCCCCAGGCGACGATCTCGCCGCCGCCGTCGCCGCCCTCCGGGCCGAGATCGATGACCCAGTCGGCGGTCTTGATGACCTCGAGATTGTGCTCGATCACGACCACCGTGTTGCCCTGTGCCACGAGCTCGTGCAGCACCTCCAGCAGCTTCTTGACGTCGTGGAAGTGCAGGCCGGTCGTGGGCTCGTCGAGGATGTAGAGCGTGCGGCCCGTGGCGCGCTTGGACAGCTCCTTGGCGAGCTTGACGCGCTGCGCCTCGCCGCCGGAGAGCGTGGTGGCCTGCTGGCCGACATGGATGTAGTCGAGGCCGACGCGGCGCAGCGTCTCGAACGTGTCGCGCACGCGCGGCACCGCCTTGAAGAATTCGGCGGCCTCCTCGACCGTCATGTCGAGCACGTCGGCGATCGACTTGCCCTTGAACAGCACGTCGAGGGTCTCGCGGTTGTAGCGCTTGCCCTTGCAGACGTCGCAGGTGACGTAGACGTCGGGCAAAAAGTGCATCTCGATCTTGATGACGCCGTCGCCCTGGCAGGCCTCGCAGCGGCCGCCCTTGACGTTGAAGGAGAAGCGGCCCGGCTCGTAGCCGCGTGCCTTCGATTCCGGCAGGCCGGCGAACCATTCGCGGATCGGGGTGAATGCGCCGGTATAGGTCGCGGGATTGGAGCGCGGGGTGCGGCCGATCGGCGACTGGTCGATATCGATGATCTTGTCGATGTGCTCCAGGCCCTCGATGCGATCGTGCGGCGCGGCGGCCTCGTTGGCGCCGTTGAGCTTGCGCGCGATCGCCTTGTAGAGCGTGTCGATGAGAAGCGTCGACTTGCCGCCGCCGGAGACGCCGGTGATGGCGGTGAACAGGCCGAGCGGGATCTCGGCCGACACGTTCTTCAGATTGTTGCCGCGGGCATTGACGACCTTGATGGTGCGGCGATGGTTCGGCGGCCGACGCTCGGGCACCTCGACCTCGAGCTCGCCGGTGAGATATTTGCCGGTCAGCGACGCCGGATTGCGCATGATCTCGGCCGGCGTGCCCTCGGCGACGATGTTGCCGCCATGGGTGCCGGCGCCGGGGCCGATGTCGAGCACGTAGTCGGCGAGGCGAATGGCATCCTCGTCATGCTCGACCACGATCACGGTGTTGCCGAGGTCGCGCAGCCGCTTCAGCGTGTCGAGCAGGCGGGCGTTGTCGCGCTGGTGCAGGCCGATCGACGGCTCGTCGAGCACGTAGAGCACGCCGGTCAGCCCCGAGCCGATCTGCGACGCCAGGCGGATGCGCTGGCTCTCGCCGCCCGACAAGGTGCCGGAGGAGCGCGCCAGGGTCAGATAGTTCAAGCCGACGTCGAGCAGGAAGGTGAGGCGGTCGCGGATCTCCTTGAGGATGCGGGTGGCGATCTCGGTCTGCTGCGCGTTGAGCTGCTTCGGCACCTCGGCGAACCATTCGCCGGCAGCCCTGACGCTGAGCTCTGAGATCTCGCCGATGTGCTTGCCGGCGACCTTGACGCACAGCGCCTCGGGCTTCAGCCGGAAGCCGTTGCAGCCGGCGCAGGGCACGTCGTTGAAGTACTTGCCGAGCTCCTCGCGCGCCCATTCGCTCTCGGTCTCGCGGAAGCGGCGCTCGATGTTGGTGATCACGCCCTCGAACGGCTTTTTGGTGTCGTAGGCGCGGACGCCGTCCTCATAGGTGAACTTGATCTCGTCGTCGCCGGAGCCGTGCAGCAGCGCGTTCTGCGTCTTCTTCGGCAGGTCCTTCCACTTGGTGTCGAGCGTGAACTTGTAGAACTTGCCGAGCGCTGTCAGCGTCTGCGGGTAATAGGGCGAGGACGACTTGGCCCAGGGCGCGATCGCGCCCTTGCGCAGGGTGACGTCCTTGTCGGGAATGACGAGATCAGCATCGACGTGCTGCTCGACACCGAGGCCGCCGCATTCCGGGCAGGCGCCGTAGGGATTGTTGAACGAGAACAGCCGCGGCTCGATCTCGGGAATGGTGAAACCGGAGACTGGGCAGGCGAACTTCTCCGAGAACAGGATGCGCTCGGGCCCGCTCTTGTCATGGATCTTGGCGGTCTTCTTCTTCTCCTCGGCCGGGGCGGCGGAGGCGGGCGCGTCGGCGAACTCGATCACGGCGAGTCCCTCCGCGAGCTTCAGCGCGGTCTCGAAACTCTCCGCGAGGCGCTGGCCGATGTCGGGGCGCACCACGATGCGGTCGACGACGACGTCGATGTCGTGCGGGAACTTCTTGTCGAGCGTGGGCACCTCGGCGAGCTCATGGAAGGTGCCGTCGATCTTGACGCGCTGAAAGCCCTTCTTGAGATATTCGGCGAGCTCCTTCTTGTACTCGCCCTTGCGTCCGCGCACGACCGGGGCCAGCAGATAGAGGCGGGTGCCCTCGGGCAGCGCCAGCACGCGGTCGACCATCTGCGACACGGTCTGGCTCTCGATCGGCAGGCCGGTGGCCGGCGAATAGGGCACGCCGACGCGCGCCCAGAGCAGCCGCATGTAGTCGTAGATCTCGGTGACCGTGCCGACGGTGGAGCGCGGGTTCTTCGAGGTCGTCTTCTGCTCGATCGAGATCGCCGGCGACAGGCCGTCGATCTGGTCGACATCAGGCTTCTGCATCATCTCCAGGAACTGGCGGGCATAGGCCGACAGCGATTCGACGTAGCGGCGCTGGCCCTCGGCATAGATCGTATCGAAGGCGAGCGAGGATTTGCCGGAACCGGACAGGCCGGTGAACACCACGAGCCTGTCGCGCGGGATCTCGACGTCGATGTTCTTGAGGTTGTGCTCGCGGGCGCCGCGGATCGTGATCGCCCGCAGGCTCGACTGGTTGGCTTGCGCGCGCTGCTTAGCCTTGAGCACTTCATCCATGACGATCGTCCCACGGCGCAGAGTCGCGCCATCGTTGCAGGCGCGTTCGCCGGAAGCCGGCCATCGGACGCCAGAGGGAAAAGGTATCGTCGGAACGTAGGAAGAACGGGGCTGGATTTCCAGTGCCGTCAGAGAATCATCAACAATGCGCTCAGGGAATGGCAGCGAATGGCAGGAGGCGGACCGGTTCCGTCGGCCGCGTCGAGAGCCCAAAGAGTCGAGAGCCCAAAAGAAAAGACCTCCGCTCTCGTCGAGCGGAGGCCTTGTGCGTTGGCCCGGAGGGCGACGTTCTTAGAAGTGGTAGTTCACGCCGACCTGGACGGAGTGCAGGTTCAGAGTGCCCGAAGCGATATTGTTGGCGAAGTAGTTCTCGCTGCCGAGGCTCTTGTAAAGGTATTCGCCCTTCAGCGACCACTGCGGCGCGAACATGTATTCGAGGCCAGCGCCAACCGTCCAGCCGCTGTGGAACTTCGTGTCCGAGACCGAAGTGCCAAGGAAGGTGTTGGTCAGCTTGTTCTCAGCCCAAGCGTAACCGCCGGTGGCGTACACCAGGGTCGGGCCGAAGGCATAACCAATGCGGCCACGAACGCTGCCGGTGTCCTGGATCTTGGTGTTGAACGTGCCCAGGAAGCCGGGGATCACGCCGTCGCCGCTCTTGATGCTGGCCCAGGCCGCATCAGCTTCGAGACCGAACACGATGGCGCCCTGCTGCCAGTTGTAGCCGATGGTGCCGCCGGCGAGGCCGCCATCCGGACCATTGTCTTCAACGGTGGCGTAGCCGCCCATGGCACCGATGTAGAAACCGGTCCAGGTCAGCACAGGCGCGGCAACCGGCGCCTTGGTGTAGGTCGGGCGCGCAGCGAGGTCTGCGGCGGCAGCGGGAGCGGCCAGGGCGGCCAAAGCCACGGTCGCGAGCAGGATCTTCTTCATTCCAGTCTCCAGTTTATTCCTAGCAGTCCGCATCGCACCGAAAGCTTTACGCACGAAACAGACTCACCCGTTCAAGTTGACGCGGTTCCTATAGCCCGGTTCCGTGCGGATTGCCGTCACCCCGAAGACACACTCGCGGCCAAACCGCGTTTTTACGGGCGGCTCCAGAAAGCCTAAGTTACTCAATTACTTGGTTCCGAGTGTTGCAGGGCGGCAAAGGCGGCTCCTGAGCAACAAAAAGGCCGGCTTACGCCGGCCTTTGGAACTTTCGATTGTCGAACGGATCGATCAGTATTTGGCGACAACCGGGCCGCCGAAGCGGTAGTTCAGGCGCGCCGTGAACAGGTCGACGTCCTGCTTGATGGTGTCGGTCTGGGTGAAGACCGCGCCACGGAACGGGACGTTCGTGTTGCCCATGAACAGGTGGTCATACTCGAAGCCGACCGACCAGCCCGGCGAGAAGGCGTATTCGACGCCAGCGCCGACGGACGCGCCCCACTTGTGTACGGTCGTGGTGGCCAGCACGGTGTTGATCACGCCGGAAAAGATCTCGTACTTGGTGTCGGTGACGGCCGCGCCGCCCTTGGCGTAGAGCAGGACGTTGTCGAAGGAATAGCCGATCTGGCCAGTGAACAGGCCGAAGGCGCTGAGCTTGGTGCGGTTGCGATCGGGCGCGAACACCGGGCTGACGTTGTTGCCGGTGAGGTCGGCCCAGTTGCCCTGCGCCTCGAGGCCGAACACTACCGAGCCCATCTGCCAGCGATAGCCGAACTGACCGCCGATCGTGCCGCCGGTGGCGTTATGGCAGCCCTCGGCGGGGCCATTCACGAGCGTCCAGCAATTGCGGCTCGTGCCATAGCCGCCGTTGATGCCAAGGTAGAAGCCGCCCCAGTCGTTGATGGCGACCATCATCGGCGGCGCCTTCGTATAGGGACGTGCCGCCATGTCGGCCGCCGAAGCGGACGTGGCCGTTGCGATGCCGACGAGCGCCGTCGTGATCACAAACAACTTCTTCATCAAATTCTCCCCCGGGAGGTTGGAATGACAAGCGATGGGCAAGTCATACACAGGGCATCCCGGCGAGGCTGTAACGCGCCCGCCACAGAAACGAAAAAGCGTTATAAATCATATATTTAGCACAAAAACGCCGCGACGCTGCCGGGCTGTTGACACGAAAAAGGCCGACGCGAGGGCCGGCCTTTCCGAATGCGTGCGAGCGGCGGCTTTTTTCAGTAGCGCGTGCCCATCGGCGCCCCGAATCGATAGTTCACCCGGACTGTCGCCATGTCGATGTCCTGCTTGATGGTATCGACGCGCGACAGCACGGTTGCGGTGGCCGGGAAGCTGATGTCGCGCGAGCCCATGAACAGGTGGTCGTACTCGACGGCGACCGACCAGTTCGGCGCGAAGCCGAACTCGACGCCCGTGCCGACGGTGCCGCCCCAGCGGGTCTCACTGGCGGAATCCAGCAGCGTGCCGACCGGGAAGGGCGCAGCCGCATTCGCCGTGCCGGTGTATTTGTTGTGGGTGACGGCGGCGCCGCCCTTCACGTACCAGAGCACGTTGCCCCAGGCGTAGCCGACCTGGCCGGTGAACAGGCCGATCGCATCGGTCTTGGTGTTGTTGGTGATGCCCGCAGCCAGCGCCGCCGTGCTCGCATTGGACGACTTCAGGTCGGTCCAGTTGCCCTGGGCCTCGACGCCGAACACCCAGCTCGCCGCCTGCCAGCGATAGCCGACCTGGCCGCCGATGAGGCCGCTCGAGGCATTGTGGCAGCCTTCGGACTGGGTCGGCACGACCGGCACGCCGCCGACGCGATTGAGCGTCCAGCAGTTGTGGCTCCAATCGGCGCCGCCATTGACGCCGAGGTAGAACCCGGCCCAGTTCGGCAGCGGCGTGACATAGGCCGGCGGCGGCGCCTTGCTGTAAGGGCGCGTCGCGAAGTCGGCCGCTGAGGCCGGCGTCAGTCCCAGCGCCGCGGCGCTTGCGGTCAAGATCAAGGTCGTCTTCTGCATTCGTCTCTCCCCAGTCCCAATACACCACGCTCCGGATCCCTCCGATCCGGGCCCACGCGAAGGTGGCCTGTTGCTGGTTGTAGGAGAGACTGCTTTCTAAACTCGTGATCGGGAGCAGGCGCGGGGCGGGATGTGCCGAACGTACTTAAGGGCTGGTAAAGATCGCGACCGGTCGTGCAGATCGCAGAGCTGTCCCGAGGCGCGAGGGGCGGGTGAGCGCTTGGCGCGTCAGACCCTCGACTGCCAGTCCTCGAGGGTCAGCGCTTGGAAAAGTCAGTGCTTGGATACGACGGGACCGCCCCAGCGATAGTTCACGCGGACCGTCGCCATGTCGACGTCCTGGCCGACCGCATCGGTCCGGCCGGCGGCTCCGCCGGGAACGCCCGAGAAGCCGAGGGTGCGGTTGCCCATGAACAGGTGCTCGTATTCGGCTGCGACCGACCAGTTCTTGGCGAAGCCGACCTCGACGCCGGTGCCGACAGCCGCCCCCCAGCGCGTGGCGCTGGACTGGTCGAGCACACCGCCGGTTGCCGTGGACAGGCCGTTGTACTTCTCACCCGCAACCGCGGCGCCGCCCTTCACGTACCAGAGCACGTTGTTCCAGGAATAGCCGATCTGGCCGGTGAGCAAGCCGATCCCATTGATCTTGGTCTGGTTGGTCACGGGCGGGACGAACTGGCTGGTGTTGCTTCCCTTGAGGTTGGCCCAGTTTCCCTGGCCTTCGACGCCGAACACCCAGCCGCCAGCCTGCCAGCGATAGCCGATCTGGCCGCCAGCCAGCGCGCCGGTCGCATCATGGCAGCCTTCCGCGTTGGTTGCGGCCACGCCGGCGAAGCTGACCTTGTTGGTCCAGCAGGTGCGGGCCGATGCGCCACCGGCATTCAGGCCGATATAGAAGCCACTCCAATCATAGATTGTCGTGATCATCGCAGGCGCTTTGGTGAAGGTGCGCGCGGGCAAGTCGGCAGCGATGGCCGGCGCAATCCCCAGCGCCAGCGAAGTTGTCGCCCCCAGCAACAGCCTTCTCATCGCATTCCCCAAACCAAGTCCGACGCCCGCACGCACACTCTCACCAACGCCCACCCGCCGAACCTTGATAGCCCCTTCCGTCGTAAAAAGCCGTCACCCAAATGACACAACGGCCCAGCAAGTACCGGTTCTGGCACACAAAAAAGGCCGGCGCGAAGCCGGCCTTTCGACACATTCGATTTGCGCGTGCAATCAGTAGCGCGACACGATCGGGCCGCTGAAGTGATAGGAGACGCCGGCCTTGACGGTGTGCACGGTGTCGCTCCACTCGGAGCGATTGGCCGGAACCGCGCTGTACTGAATCGAGCTCTTGCCGAAGTCGAGATAGTTGTATTCGACCTTGGCCGACCAGTTCGGCGCGAACATGTACTCGGCGCCGGCACCGATCGTCCAACCCCAGCGCCAGTTGTTCTGAGCGAAGCTATTCGCCGCGCCGCCATTGAGCGCTGCGTCGTAGCGGTGTTGGAGATCGCCGACGGCAGCGCCGCCGCTGACAAAGAACAGCGCCGGACCCGCAGCCCAGCCGAGGCGGCCCTTGATGTCGCCGAAGCCGCGCAGCCTGGTGAAGTAGGTATCGCCGAGACCGGCGTTGATGACGCCCGACCGGCCGTTGATGTCGGCCCAGTGATAGTCGCCCTCGAGACCGAACACGATGTTGTCGACCTGCCAGTTGTAGCCGACCACACCGCCGATGAAGCCGCCGCTGGTGTTATAGTTCTGAGTGCCGGCAAAGATCGCCGTATTGGGCGCTCCGAAGAAGGTCTCGTTGCTTCGGCCCCAGCCGCCGCCGCCCTGCAGACCGAGATAGAAACCGGCCCAGGTCGGAAGTGGCGCCGGCGCCACCACCGGGGCCTTCGTGTACGGGCGGGCGGCGAGATCGGCGGCTCCCGCCGGCGTCAGCGCCCCCAAAACCATTAAGCTGACAGCTCCGAGAAAAATTCTTTTCATCCCAAGTCTCCCGCGTTGGGCGTCTCCAAATTGGTCCCCGGAGACGCACTTCTGTGAAGTTGGTGCGACCACGCTTGCGGCCCCAATCCGTCCGGAAATATACGCTATTCAACCCTGGATACCGTCTCCCAAAAGCCACAGCCGAGGAGGAAGTGCGGCGAGCTAACTTGATGAAAGTTAATCCCTTTTTCGTGAATATGGAACTTTTCCGGGTTCCATTTGCGAGGACTTGCGGTTCCATCGAGTTTCGCGGAACTCGACGCACGGTTGTGGACATATGCGCGCGAACAAAACTGGAACAATGGCCTTCCGCCTGCTATATGTGGATAAGCAATGGACAGGGCGGGTGGACCGCGCGGCAACCGTATAGGGTCCGCCGCGAGAGGAAGGGTTAGCCACCGGACGCCGTGAGGCCGGTGTGGACGGCCGGTCCGATGATCGAGAACCGCGGGAGAGTGGTGATGGCGGGTAGTGTGAACAAGGTGATTCTGGTCGGCAATCTTGGCAAGGACCCCGAGATCCGGCGTACGCAGGATGGGCGGCCGATCGCCAATCTGAGCATTGCGACGTCGGAAACGTGGCGCGACAAGGCGACCGGCGAGCGCAAGGAAAAGACCGAGTGGCACCGAGTGGTGATCTTCAACGAGGGCCTTTGCAAGGTCGCCGAGCAGTATCTGAAGAAGGGCGCCAAGGTTTACATCGAGGGCGCGCTGCAGACCCGCAAATGGACCGACCAGAGCGGTGTCGAGAAGTACTCGACCGAGGTCGTTCTGCAGGGCTTCAACTCGACCTTGACGATGCTCGATGGCCGGGGCGGCGGCGGTGGCGGCAGCTTCTCCGATGACATGGGTGGCGGCGATTTCGGCAGCAGCGGTCCGTCGATGGCGCCGCCGCGCCGCGCGGTCGCTTCGGCCGGCGGTGGCGGACGCAACAGCGACATGGACGACGACATTCCGTTCTGAGGCGCAGGGGCGGCGGCACGACGTTCAGACCGCTGCCATCTGACCACGGGGGTGTTGCATGAGCTTCGCACCGCTGCTCGCCGCTGAACCCGCCGTCCTGCTGCACGCCGTCGCCGCGATGTCGGCGTTTGCGCTGGGACTCGTCCAGTTCGCGGCCCCGAAGGGGACCTTGCCGCATCGAACGATCGGCTGGGTCTGGGTCGCGCTCATGGCGGCCGTTGCAGCCAGCTCGTTCTGGATCCACACCATCCGGCTGGTCGGGCCATGGAGCCCGATCCACCTGCTGTCGCTCTACACGCTGGCCGTGCTGCCGCTTGCGGTGTGGGCTGCGCACCGCCATCGGGTGGCGGCCCATCGCCGGGCCATGATCACGCTGTTTTCCGGTGCCCTCGTGATTGCCGGACTGTTCACGCTGCTGCCCGGACGGATCATGCACAAGGTGGTCTTCGGGCCCTAGCCAGAGACGGTTCCCGAGCAAGCCTCGCGGAGCCGTGTCATGTGGTTAAGTCCCTGGAAAGGCGAGCAGAAAAAGCGCGGCCCACCTCGGTTTGGGGGTGGCCTGCGGCGCGCTCCTGCGCTATATGATTCCAAGCGATTTTCGCGTGTCAAAACCGACCGGTATCCCCTTTGTCCGATAAAGAAGATGAGAAGCCCGGCGAGCCGGGCGGACCTTCCGACATTCGTCCCGTTTCCATCCTCGACGAGATGAAACGCTCCTACCTCGATTACGCGATGAGCGTGATCGTGTCGCGAGCGCTGCCCGATGCGCGCGACGGCCTCAAGCCCGTGCACCGGCGCATCCTGTATTCGATGTACGAGCAGGGGCACACGCCCGACAAGAAATACGTCAAGTCCGCGCGCGTGGTCGGCGACGTCATCGGTAAATATCATCCGCATGGCGACCAGTCGATCTACGACGCCATGGTGCGCATGGCGCAGGACTTCTCGATGCGCGTGCCGCTGATCGACGGCCAGGGCAATTTCGGCTCCGTCGACGGCGATCCGCCGGCCGCCTATCGATACACCGAAGCCAAGCTCGCCAAGTCGGCGATCCCGCTGCTCGACGACATCGACAAGGACACCGTCGACTTCCAGCCGAACTACGACAATTCGGACAAGGAACCGTCGGTTCTTCCGGCCAAATATCCGAACCTGCTGGTCAATGGCGCCGGCGGCATCGCGGTCGGCATGGCCACCAACATCCCGCCGCACAATCTCGGCGAGGTGATCGACGCCTGCATCGCGCTGATCGACAATCCCGCGCTCACGATCGATGACCTCATCAACATCATTCCGGGGCCGGATTTCCCGACCGGCGGCATCATTCTTGGCCGCGCGGGCGCCCGCTCGGCCTACCATCTGGGCCGCGGCTCGATCATGATGCGCGGCAAGGTGACGATCGATACGATCCGCAAGGATCGCGAGGCGATCATCATCTCCGAGATCCCCTACCAGGTGAACAAGGCCACGATGGTCGAGCGCATCGCCGAGCTGGTGCGCGAGAAGAAGATCGAAGGCGTCGCCGACCTGCGCGACGAAAGCGACCGCGACGGCTACCGCGTCGTCGTCGAGCTGAAGCGCGACGCCGTGCCGGACGTCGTGCTCAACCAGCTCTACAAGTTCACGCCGCTGCAGACGAGCTTTGCCGCCAATATGCTGGCGCTCGACGGCGGCCGCCCGCAGACGATGACGTTGAAGGACCTGCTGACGATCTTCGTCGCGTTCCGCGAGCGTGTCGTCACGCGCAGGACCAAGTTCCTGCTCAACAAGGCGCGCGACCGCGCTCATATCCTGGTCGGCCTTGCCGTGGCCGTGGCCAATATCGACGAGGTCATCAGGGTCATCAGGACCTCGCCAGATCCTGCGACGGCGCGCGAGGCGTTGATGTCGCGCGACTGGCCGGCGCGCGACGTCGAGGCCATCATCACGCTGATCGACGATCCGCGCCATCGCCTGGCCGAGGACGGCACCATCCGGTTGTCGTTCGAGCAGGCCAAGGCGATTCTCGACCTGCGTCTGCAGCGCCTGACCGCGCTCGGCCGCGAGGAGATTTCCGACGAGCTCGACAAGCTCAAGGTCGAGATCAACGACTATCTCGACATCCTGCGCTCGCGGGCGCGGGTTCAGGGCATCATCAAGGACGAGCTCGCCGCCGTGAAGGCGGAGTTCGGCACGCCGCGCCGCACCGTGATCGCCGAGCAGGAAGGCGAGGTCGAGGACGAGGACCTGATCCAGCGCGAGGACATGGTCGTGACCGTGTCGCATGCGGGCTACACCAAGCGCGTGCCGCTGTCGGCCTATCGGGCGCAGCGTCGCGGCGGCAAGGGCCGCTCGGGCATGCAGACCCGCGAGGAGGATTTCGTCAGCCGGCTGTTCGTGGCATCCACGCACACGCCGGTGCTGTTCTTCTCGTCGCGCGGCCAGGTCTACAAGGAGAAGGTCTGGCGGCTGCCGATCGCGGCGCCCAACGGGCGCGGCAAGGCGCTGATCAACATCCTGCCGCTGGAGCAGGGCGAGCGCATTACCACGATCATGCCGCTGCCGGAGGATGAATCCTCCTGGGCCAATCTCGACGTGATGTTCGCCACCACCGGCGGCAACGTCCGCCGCAACAAGCTGTCGGATTTCGTCGACGTGCGCCGCTCCGGCATCATCGCGATGAAGCTCGACGAGGGCGAGGAGATCGTCAACGTGCAGATCTGCACCGAGCGTGACGACGTGCTGCTCACGGCGTCGGGCGGGCAGTGCATCCGATTCCCCGTCACCGACGTGCGCGTCTTCACCGGGCGGACCTCGATGGGCGTGCGCGGCATCGCGCTCGCCGGCGGTGACAAGGTGATCTCGCTGTCGATCCTGCGCCATGTCGAGACGACCTCGGACGAGCGTACGGCCTATTTGAAGATGCGCCGGGCGATGTCGGGCGATGCTGCCACCGAGGAGCCGGTCGAGACCGAGGGCGAGGAGGCGGCCGCTGGCGCGATCCAGCTGTCGCAGGAACGCTATGTCGAGATGTCCGCGCAGGAGCAGGTGGTGCTGACCGTCTCGGTCAACGGCTACGGCAAGCGCACCTCGTCCTACGAGTACCGCACCACCGGCCGCGGCGGCAAAGGCATCGTCGCGATGTCCGTCAACAACCGCAACGGCAAGCTCGTCGCCTCATTCCCGGTCGAGGACGGCGATCAGATCATGCTGGTGACCGACAAGGGGCAGTTGATCCGTTGCCCGGTCGACGGCATCCGCATCGCGGGACGCTCGACCCAGGGCGTCATCGTGTTCGACACCGCCGATGATGAGCACGTCGTTTCGGTGGAGCATATCGGCGAGGAGACCGAGAACGGCACCGGTGGGAACGGGACTGAAGGTACGAATGGCGAGTGAGTTGCGAATGGCGAATAGGAAGTAGCGAATAGAGGAGGAATCAAGTCTTCCCGCTATTCGCTATTCGCTATTCGCTATTCGCCCTTACTGTGTCCGCTCGACGGAGACCATCCTGGCCTCGCGGATCGTTCCCCTGGTGCCGGCGCTGCGCAGGCAGCCCGCTTCGAAGTTCGGCCAAGCCTGCTGCGAGCAGTCGCGGCCGATCGGGCGAATGTCCAGGCGGTCCGCCTTGGCGAGCGGACGCGGCACGCTGGCTTCAACCTGAGGAGCGAAGCCGGGCAGGACGGTGATGCCGGCAGCCACCAAGCCGGCAGCTGCGACTGCAGATAGCGCTTTGATCATGACGGTCCCCTGTCCGGGCCGTTCGGCCCGTTGTTCGTTAAGGATTTGATAATCAGCTCGGGTTTCGAGACGTCTTCGCGGGACGGGCGAATTGGTTTCTTCTCGACCCGGCGTGTTTCATGTCCCAAGTTCCGATGAAACAATCGCGGTAGCCGACCACAGTTCCGGCCCCCCGGCGTCGCACCTCATTTCATTGCGGTGCAGTCTCGGCCACTCTTTGCCCATCACAGCCACGCCAGCGGGCCTGGCGGTGGCTTGCCGGCCTGTTCCCGGCGGTATAGGACGGGCGCATGCAACGCATTGCGCTCTATCCGGGCTCGTTCGATCCCGTCACCAACGGCCATCTCGATGTGGTCCGGCAGGCCGTTCATCTCTGCGATCGCCTGATCGTTGCGGTCGGCGTGCATCATGGCAAGAAGCCGCTGTTCTCGACCGAGGAGCGGCTGGCGATGGCGCATGAGATCTTCGGCCCCGTCGCAGCCGCTGCGGGCTGCGGCTTCGAGGCTTCGACCTACGACAATCTGACCGTCACGGCCGCGGAAAAAGCCGGCGCGATCATGATGATCCGGGGCCTGCGCGACGGCACCGATTTCGACTACGAGATGCAGTTGGCCGGCATGAACCAGACCATGGCACCGCAGGTCCAGACGGTGTTCGTTCCAGCCTCGGTGAGTGTCCGCCCGATCGCCGCCACGCTGGTTCGCCAGATCGCCGCCATGGGCGGCGAGATCTCGCATTTCGTGCCGCCGTCGGTGGCCGAAAGTCTCAAGGCCAAGTTCAACTGATCCTTCAGGCACCGGCCGCTTCCGGCGGTGCCTTCCTCTCCTCATCGTCTCATGCCATCGGAGTTGCTATGATCCGCGCTCTCGCTTTCGTCTTTGCTCTCGTGTTCGCATTGCCGGCGTTGGCCCAGTCGCTGCCTGCCGGGCTCGACAAGCAGAATGCCCTGGTCATCGACACCACCAAGGGCCGCATCATCATCAAGCTGCGCACCGATCTGGCGCCGCAGCATGCCGAGCGGCTGAAGACGCTGGCGCGCGAAGGCTTCTACAACAACGTGCCGTTCCACCGCGTCATGGACGGCTTCATGGCGCAGACCGGTGACGGCCAGAACTTCAATGGCACCGGCGGCTCGAAGTACCCGAACCTGAAGCAGGAGTTTTCGAGCACGCCGTTCAAGCGCGGCACCGTCGGCATGGCGCGCCGGGGCGATAGCGTCGATTCTGCCAACTCGCAGTTCTTCATCTGCTTCGGCGACGCCTCCTTCCTCAACGGCCAATACACCGTGATCGGCGAGGTCGTGCAGGGCATGGACGTCGTCGACAAGCTCAAGAAGGCGCCTCCGGGCTCGTCGGGCGGCGCCGTGACCGATCCCGACAAGATGGTCAAGGTGCAGGTCGCCTCGGACATCAAGTAGGTCCGAGAAAGCAGGGCACCTGGGTCTCGCGCCCGGTTCCCTCAGGCATTAAGGAACCTTTTGCCACGTCGCGGAGGCATGCCGATTCTGCCGCCCCGTCACATCGACAGGGCCGGTGGCTTCAGCTTTAAGCGCATTGGGTCTATTCTCGACCAGCATCGCGGGCCTCGTCGTGCTCGGATCGCCGTCAGGAGGGGTGACGGCCGCACATGGGAAGGCGCCGCGACATTTCAGACCCAGGATTTACTTTGTCCTGACCCCCGTCAATTCCACAAAAACCGAGAGACCAGCATGGCTGTGACCGAAAATACCTTGATCCTCGAAACCACCCAGGGCCCCGTCACCATCGAGATGCGTCCCGATCTCGCGCCCGGCCATGTCGCGCGCATCAAGGAGCTCGTCCGCGAGGGCTTCTACGACGGCATCGTCTTCCACCGCGTCATCGACGGCTTCATGGCGCAGACCGGCTGCCCGCAGGGCAGCGGCATGGGCGGCTCCGGCAAGAAGCTGAAGGCCGAGTTCAACGCCGAGCCGCATGTGCGCGGCACCGCCTCGATGGCGCGTGCGGCCAATCCGGATTCAGGCGACAGCCAGTTCTTCATCTGCTTCGACGACGCCCGCTTCCTGGACAAGCAGTACACGGTCTGGGGCAAGGTCACCGAGGGCATGGAGAACGTCGACAAGATCAAGCGCGGCGAGCCGGTGCAGAACCCGGACAAGATCGTGAAGGCCTACATGGCCGCCGACGCGGCGTAGACTTTGCGATCCTCACGGTGAGGCGCGTGCGCAGCACGCGTCTCGCACCATGAGGCGGACAGTCGGGCCTTCATCCTTCGCGACGCGTGCTGTCGCACGCTCCCCGGAATGAAGGGCCGATGGTCGTCCCAGAACGACGATGCGCACCGACCTGTTCGATTTCCATCTTCCCCCCGAAAACATCGCGCTCCGCCCGGCGAGCCCGCGCGAGTCCGCGCGCATGCTGGTGGTGCAGGGCGACGGTGTCTTGCGCGACCGCACGGTCGCCGACCTGCCGGACTGGCTGGAGCCGGGTGATCAGCTCGTCGTCAACGACACCAAGGTGATCGCGGCGCAGCTGTCCGGTCGCCGCATCAGCCGCGAGACCGAAGCGAAGATCGAGGCGACCCTGATCAAGCGGCTCGACGGCTCGCGCTGGCAGGCGCTGGTGCGGCCCGCCAAGAAGCTCGCGCCAGGCGATACGATCCGGTTCGGCAACGAGGGCAAGGTCTGCCTGCTCGGCCATCTCGACGCCACCGTCGAGGCCAAGGGCGAGGAGGGCGAGCTGACGCTGTCCTTTGTGTTCCATGGGCCCGCGCTCGACCAAGCGATCGCCGATCTCGGCCGGCCGCCGCTGCCGCCCTACATCGCCGGCAAGCGGTCCGCAGACGAGCAGGACGCGACAGATTATCAGACCATGTTCGCGGCCAAAGAGGGCGCGGTGGCTGCGCCGACGGCTGGGCTGCATTTCACGCCGACGCTGGAGCAGCGGCTGCGCGAGCGCGGCGTCGGGCTGCAGCGTGTCACCCTGCATGTCGGCGCCGGCACGTTCCTGCCCGTGAAGGTCGATGACACCGAAGGCCACCGCATGCATGCGGAGTGGGGCAGCCTCACGCCTGAGACGGCCGCGGCGCTGAACGAGGCGCGCGCCAAGGGCGGCCGCATCGTTGCGGTCGGCACGACGTCGCTGCGGCTCGTGGAGAGCGCGGCGCAGCCCGACGGCACGATCGCGCCGTTCGAGGCGGAGACGTCGATCTTCATCACGCCCGGCTATCGCTTCCGCGCGGTCGATATCCTGATGACCAACTTCCATCTGCCACGCTCGACGCTCTTCATGCTGGTCTCGGCCTTCGCCGGCTTGGAGACGATGCACGCGGCCTATGCGCATGCGATCCGCAGCGGCTATCGCTTCTATTCCTATGGCGATGCGTGTCTGTTGTTTCGTCAGCCAGACGAGCGCATCGTCGAGCCGTAGGGTGGGCAAAAGGCCCACCCTGCAAGTTCGCCCTGAGAGCTACGCCATCGCGCGCTCCGGCAAGAGCTCCGCGATCTGCACCGCATTGAGCGCGGCGCCCTTGAGCAGCTGATCGGCGGCCACGAACATCGCGATCGAGTGGCCTGACGGATCGGACAGATCCTTCCTGATGCGCCCGACCAGCACGTCGTCCTGTCCCGACGCGTCGACAGGCATGGGGAAGTGGTTCTTGGCGCGGTCGTCGACGACGCGCACACCCGGCGCGGTGGCGAGGATGCGGCGGACTTCATCTTCCGTGATCGGCTTCTCGCATTCGAAGGTGATCGACTCGCAATGGGCGCGCAGCACCGGCACGCGCACGCAGGTGACGCCGATCGCAATGCCCTCGTCCTCGAAGATCTTGCGGGTCTCGTTGATGACCTTGGTCTCCTCGTCGTTGTAGCCGGTCTCGGGATCGATGGCGGTGTTGTGGCTGAACAGGTTGAAGGCGAACGGATGCGGCATCACCTTGGGCGCGTAGACCTGGCCGTTGAGGCTCGCGCGGGTCGACTGCACCAGCTCGTCCATCGCGGCCGCACCGGCGCCGCTGGCGGCCTGATAGGTCGAGATGATCACGCGCTTGATGCGGTTCTTCTGATGGATCGGCCACAGCGGCACCAGCGCCGTGATCGCCGCGCAGTTCGGATTGGCGATGATGCCCTTGTGGTCGCGGATTCGGCGGGCGTTGATCTCGGGGATGACCAGCGGCACGTTCGGGTCCATGCGGAAGGCCGAGGAATTGTCGACCACGACGGCGCCGGAACGCACGGCGATCGGCGCGAACTTCTTGGAAATGCCGCTGCCGGCCGAGAACAGCGCGATGTCGACGCCCTCGAAGGAGCGTTCGGTCAGCTCCTCGATCACGATGGTCTGGCCGCGGAAGGTCACGGTCTGGCCGGCCGAGCGGGCGCTCGCCAGCGCCTTGAGCTTGCCGACGCGGACGTTGCGGCGGTCCAGGGTGGCGATGAACTCGGCGCCGACGGCGCCGGTCACGCCGACGATGGCAATGGTGGGATCGTGGGGCACGTCTCAGGTCTCCGGTTGGAATTTGGGCAATAAAAAAGCCCCGGACCTTCATCAGGCGGGGCTTCGGTTCGAAGATGGTCGCAATCGAGTTCGACTACGCGCGCACGCCTCCCGAGGCCCTCGTGGGCTTGGTGGTTTTCGTCGTGCGTTTGGTCGAGGTCGACATGGCGCGGGACCATAGGGGCGGTCGGAACCGCCGTCAACGGCCGAAAGGGGCGAAACGGCGCCATCGCGGTTGAATCGGGGGCCGTCCTGACGCAATAAGCCGGCCATGAGCTCTCCCGCTGGCGACCTTCCCAACCACTTCGAATTGCTCGCGACCTCCGGCGCGGCCCGCACGGGCCGGCTGACGACGCCGCATGGCGTGGTCCGCACGCCGGCCTTCATGCCTGTCGGCACCGCCGGCGCCATGAAGGGCATCCACTGGCGTGACGTGCGCGAGGCAGGTGCCGACATCGTGCTCGGCAACACCTATCATCTGATGCTGCGGCCCACGGCTGAGCGCATCGCCGCCCTCGGCGGCCTGCAGCGCTTCACCGGCTGGGGCGGTCCGATGCTGACGGATTCCGGCGGCTTCCAGGTGATGTCGCTATCGGGCTTGCGCAAGGTCACGGAGCAGGCGGTGACGTTCCGCTCGCATATCGACGGCGCTAGAATCGAGCTGTCGCCGGAGCGCGCCATCGAGGTGCAGCGCCTGCTGAACTCCGACATCGCGATGCAGCTCGACGAATGCGTGCGGTTGCCGGCCGAGCGCGACGACATCGAGCGCGCGATGCGGCTGTCGCTGCGCTGGGCCGAACGCTGCCGCCGCGCCTTCGAGAGTGCGCCGGCAGGCTACATGCTGTTCGGCATCGTGCAGGGCGGCGACGTGCCCGCGCTACGCGTCGCCAGCGCGCAGGCGCTGGTCGACATCGGCTTCCACGGCTATGCGATCGGCGGCTTGGCCGTCGGCGAGCCGCAGGCGGTCATGCTCGAGATGATCGAGGCGACCGCGCCGGCACTGCCGGCCGACCGTCCACGCTACCTGATGGGCGTCGGCACGCCTGACGATCTCCTGGAGTCGGTCAGGCGCGGCATCGACATGTTCGACTGCGTGCTGCCGACCCGCAACGGCCGCCACGGCGTCGCCTACACACGCTTCGGGCCAGTGAACCTGCGCAACGCGCGTCACGCCGACGACCCGCGTCCGCTGGATGAAGAGAGCCCGTGGCCGGCGGCGCGCAGCTATGCCCGCGCCTATCTGCATCATCTCATCAAGGCCGGCGAGGCGCTCGGCGCGACGCTGCTGTCGGAAATCAACATTGCCTATTTCCAGCAATTGATGGCTGGGATGCGCGAGGCGATCGCACAGGGGCGCTTCACGGAATTCTACGAGCGCACCAAGGCGGATTGGGCCCGCGGCGACATCGCCCCGCGCGCCGGCTGACGGCCGCGTCAGGTGAAGGCCGTCAGCTTGTTGTGAGCCCGCCCCTATGCGCCGGCCCACATGAAATCGTGCTGGTGATGCATTGCCGACCTGCCCGGTGGCCGACCGTTGTGCGATCCGTAGCGACGGACGGCCGTGATATCGCGTCGCGGAACTCTCTCGCCCTGGCGCCGTTCAGTTGCAGACGAAACGGCTTTTCACGGAGTGCTTGGTGACGAAGCCATAGCCGCAGGTGTCGCAGGTCCAGAGATAGCTGATGGCATCGTCGGCCAAGTATGCCGACGCCTCCGCGGCAATCATGGAGTCGGCGCAGACCGGGCATGTCGGCAGATCGCAGCCGCGGGGATTCGGGCGGGCGGTTGCGGTCGACACGAGATCAGCGAGTGCTGACATATTGACCTCCTGTACGATCTCTTTGTGGGCGATCTCTGCTTGAACGACGTCAATTTCGAAAGGGTCGATTTCGAACGAGTCGCGTTCGAACGGGTCTATTTCCGACGAGTCCAACTTTTCGCGGATATCAAGTCCGTCACACAAAGAGTTTGTCTGGGTGGTCTGTTCTTATGTCTGTTCTACAACGGCGGTGTCGTTTGGCACGAACGCCCCGATTGTATCACTCCGAAGATGACATCTTGCTGATGTCCGCCCGGGTTGCCGTCGACCTGCATCATGAATTTTCGTCCGGCTGAAGTCAAACATACACCCGGTTTATTGACCTTGTCGCAACACAAATGCGTTGGTTTTTCGCAATTTAGCCACGACTTGTTGTGCGCCGCGATCGTCTTAAGATCGCGCAAACGTGCTTGCGCAGCGCAACAGGCTCGCTGAAGATGGTCAGAAGCGTTGTCGATGTCGCGCGGGGCGCGCAGAGGAGTGATTTCATGGAGTCGTCAGCACAGCGTCCCGGACGCGGGCGCGTATTTGATTCAATTGTCGACGCGTTCGGCAATACGCCGATTGTGCGGTTGCGAAAGCTGCCGGAGCAGCATGGCGTCAAGGCGACCATCCTCGCCAAGCTGGAATACTTCAATCCCGCCGCGAGCGTGAAGGATCGGATCGGCGTCGGCATGATCCTGGCGATGGAGCAGGCCGGCGTGATCAAGCCCGACACCGTGCTGATCGAGCCGACCTCGGGCAATACCGGCATCGCGCTGGCCTTCGTCGCGGCGGCGCGCGGCTACAAGCTGAAGCTGGTGATGCCGGAGTCGATGTCGGTGGAGCGGCGCAAGATGCTCGCCTTCCTCGGCGCCGAGATCGTGCTCACGCCGGCGTCGCAGGGCATGAAGGGCGCGATCGCCACTGCCGAGGAGCTGTTGCGGACGACGCCGAACTCGGTGATGCCGCAGCAGTTTAAGAACCTCGCCAATCCGGACATTCATCGTCGCACCACGGCCGAGGAGATCTGGAACGACACGGCCGGCAATATCGACGTCTTCGTCGCCGGCGTCGGCACCGGTGGCACCATCACCGGCGTCGGCCAGGTGCTGAAGTCGCGCAAGCCCGGCCTCAAGGTCGTCGCGGTCGAGCCGGAGGAGAGCCCGGTGCTGTCGGGCGGCCAGCACTCGCCGCACAAGATCCAGGGCATCGGTGCCGGCTTCGTGCCCGACATTCTCGACCGGTCCGTGATCGACGAGATCGTCAAGATCAACAGCACGACCGCGATCGAGACATCGCGTGCGCTGGCCCGCAACGAGGGCATTCCCGGCGGTATCTCCTCGGGCGCGGCGATTGCGGCCGCGATCGAGATCGGCAAGCGACCGGAAAGCGCGGGCAAGACAATCCTGGCGATCGTGCCGTCGTTCTCCGAGCGTTATCTGTCCACCGCGCTGTTCGAGGGGATCTGATCATGGCCGACCAGCCGCGGCGGCCCCGCACCCTCGCTGACGCCCGTACCGAGGCCGAGGCCGCGTTCAAGAAGGTGACCACCAAGCCGGTGGAGGCGCCGCCGAAGAAGGCGGCGGTCCCTGGCGTGCGCGAGCAAGTGACGTTGCGGATCGACCAGGACGTGCTCGAGCACTTTCAGTCTGAAGGGCCGGGCTGGCAGGACCGCATCAACGCGGCGCTGCGCAAGGCGGCAGGGCTCTGACGGCCGGCTCCATTATTCTAACGAAAGAGCCCGGAGCTCGTGCTCCGGGCTTTTGACGTGGGGGAGACGTCGACGTTTACCGGCGCAGCGCGCTGCCGAGCACACCGCCCATCATGCCACCGATGAAGGCGGCGCCGGCGGCGTTGCCCGCGTTGTCCTGCGGCGGCGGATTGCGATAGACGGGCGCGCCCTGCGGCGGCGGGCCACCGGCAGCGACGTTGCCGGCCGGCTTGGCGCGTCGCGGCTTGGCCTCGTCACCGACTGCGGCGGTCGCCGGCGCCGGCTGCGGCTCGGCCAGCAGCGCCTTGTGCTGCAGCTTGGTCAGGAATCCGGTCGACGGATAGCCGCGGGCCGCCTGCCAGCGCTTCATGACGCCGCGGGTCTGGTCGTCGAACACGCCTGTCATCTTGGTGTCGAAGCCAAGGCCGGTCAGCCGCCGCTGCACGTCGCGGCGCTTGGTCTTGTCGAGGCCGATCTGATCCTCGCTGACCTGGCTGCCTTCCTCGGTGTAGGTGGCGGGATCGACGCCCTTGGCGACATTGCGCGTCGCGGTGTTGATGGCGCCGCTCTCGATCGCGGCGATGCGCGCCATCGCCAGCGACTTGAACTGCCCGTTCGGGTAGGTCGCGAGATAGGCGTTGAGCTCTTCCGGCTTGTTGGAATCCTTCACCGAGCGCCAGAATTCGAGCTCGGCCTCGCCCGCGGTCACGGTGGCCGTCGCGACGGCCGGCGTCGTCCCGGCCGTGGCGGCCGTTGCAGCAGGGGCCGCCGCCGGGTTGAGGTAGACCGCGCCGATCAGGTTGGTATGCCCCCAGGGCAACTGGCCCTTGCTGGTCTCCTCATTGACCTGGGCGCGCACCGCCGTCATGGCCTGCTGGATCTCGATGCCGGGCTGGGCGATGTGCGAGATCAGCGCGCGGGTGAACGGGCTGTTGGCGCCGGCCTCGCCGTCGAGGGCGGTCTGGCCCGGGCCGGTGGCGAACGCGATCAGCGTGCCCTCGCCGGACTTCATCTCGGCCAGACCGGTCTGCACCGACACGCTGCGGGTCGGCGAGTTCGACTTGATCTTGGCGGCGAACGGATTGTCGCGGCAGGCATCGAGGAACACCAGCTTGACCTTGGCGTCGCCCATCGTCTGGTCGAGGGTCACGTCGATGTTGATGGCCGAGCCCAGCTTGACGTCCATTTCCGACTTCAGGTCGGCGTCGACCGGCAGCAGGTAGTTGGTGCCGGCAATGGCGATGCCGTGCCCGGCGTAATAGAACACCGCAATATCGGCGCCCTGCGCCTTGCGACCGAAATCGAGCAGCTTCTCGGTCATCTTGTCGCGCGTGAGATTGGTGCCCTCGACGACGTCGAAGCCGACGTTGCGCAGGGTTGCCGCCATGGCCTTGGCATCGACCGGCGGGTTCGGCAATTGAGCCACGCTCTTATAGGCACCGTTTCCGACGACAAAGGCGACGCGGCGGTCGGCCTTGGCGGCTTCAGCGGTCAGCACCATGCAGAGCAGGGACAGAGCGACGGTGAGATAGCGCATCAGGAGATCCCCCAACGATCAAGCGAAGCGTTCACTGCAGCATTTGTCGCGGATCGGCGCGAAAAGTCTTGTTCCCGAGCAAAAAATCACGCTTCCGCCACAAACCAGTTCGCGGGTGTTGCGCCAGATCCACGACGGTCGCGTGTAGCGCGCCCGTTTCGTGATCCGAATCACGTCGCTCGAGGGGAGGCAGGGGCTCCCCGGCGCCTCAGGTCCCTGCCGAACCGCCGATCGGCACGGGCCGAGGTTGCGGCGGACGCAGGTTCAGCAAGTTTCCGGCGAGAATCAACGCAGCGCCGAGCACGGTCAATCCGTCGAGACGCTCCGCATAGACCAGCCAGCCGACGGTGGCGGTCAGCGGAACGCGGAGAAAATCCATGGGCACCACGATGGTGGCGTCGGCGTAGAGCAGCGCGCGCGCCATGCAGAAATGCGAGAAGGTCCCACAGAAGGCGACGAGGAGGATCCAGCCCCAGGTCGTGGCCGATGGCGGCGTCCAGAATAAGAGCGAAGGGATGAGGCCGGCGATGGATTGCACCACCAGCATCCAGAAGATGATCGACACGGTGGGCTCAGTGCGCGTCAGCAGCTTGACCAGAGCGATCGAGATGCCGAAGCCGACCGCGGCGGCCAGCGCGATGAGCTGTCCCGAATTGACCGCCCCGGTATCCGGGCGGACGATCACGACGACGCCGACGAGGCCGAGCCCGATCGCCGCCAGCTTGAACAGGGTGATGCGCTCGCCGAGGAAGGCTGCTGCCAGCAGCGCCGTCCAGATCGGCATCGTGAACTCGATCGCCACCACCTGGCCGATCGGGATCAAGGTGAGCGCGAAGAACCAGCCGAGCTGCGCGCCGTAATGGACGAGGTTGCGCGCCGCGTGCTGCTTGAGCCGCGAGGTGCGCAGCCTGGCAAAGCCGCCGCTCAGTGCGATGACCGGCGACAGCATCACCAGGCCGATCAGGCAGCGCAGCTCCATCAGCTCGAACACGTTGAGCTCGCGCATGGCTTCGCGTCCGGCCACCGCCATCACCAGCATCAGGCTGAGCCAGCCCGTCATCCACAATGCGGCGATCAGTTTCGAAGCGGGACGATGCATGAGGTGGTGGAGACAGGGAGGAGGGCGGCGAAGGCGCGCTGTATCACCTCGCGTGCAGGGCAATGCAAATGAAATCAACGGTGCAGTGCATCAACGCCGCTACAGGCTTTGCTCGCGACGGACGCGTGTCATCGAGAAAAACGTGGAGTGTGGCTGTGTTTCGTCCTAAAGCGACCGCCGCGAAACAGCCCGTGAAACAGCCCAAGGCAGCCAGAGACAAGACATGACCGAACGCGCCGCTTCAGCCGACTTCGTGACCGCCTTTGCCACTGGCTGGCCGGAGCGGGAGCCTCATCTCATGGTGCTGTCGCTGACCACCCATAAAGGTGTGCAGGACTTTGCCATGACGCGGGAGCAGGCGCTGCTGGTCGCCAAGACCATCAAGCGCACCGCCGCGCAGCTGGCTCCGGCGCCATCCGCAGGTGCGGTCCCCGGCGCCAAGCGCAGCGGCTGATCGGGATCACCGCGACATTGAAATGTTGGCTGCGCGGAACTGGCTGTCGGCCCGGATCGATACCGACTGCCTGTTACCGCGGGTGGCGAGCGCGATGTTGGCATTGAAGCCGGCGGTGGTTGCAACCAGCTGGAAGTTGCCGCCGCCGCCGCGTCCCTGCAGCACGCCACTGATGCCGCGGCTGGACTCACTCCAGGTTCCCGAGATGGCGGAGCCCTCGGCGATCACCTCGGCCTGCAGAGCGAACTTGTAGGCATCGCTGGCGCAGGTCAGGACGAGCGTCATCCGCGGTCCCGAGACGCCATAACGGGCCCGGCACCGGATGCGCTCGGTTGAGCCGTCCTCGAGGGCAACCGTGCCGCTGCCGCCCCATGTTCCGGCCAAGGCGGTGAAGGGACCGGGATCGGCGCGCCCCGGCGAAGCGGTCACACCCGCCGTCAAAACGACGGCGGCGGCTGCGAGCCGCCGCACCATCTTCAGGAGCGCGTGCTGCGCGCCGTTACAGGCGCGAAGCCTGCCAGCGGCCGCTGCAGGGGATACCTGCCGAGGCGCCGTTCCACTTGCCCGAGCCAGAATTGCCGTTGAGCTGCCCATTCGCATATGCGCCATTGATGGAGACCTTGACGAGGCCTTCGCGTCCAATCGAACCCGACACATTGGCGCCAGCCGCAGAAATCTTACCGTCTGCGACGATCAAGGTCGAGCTGGCTGTGGGCTCGCAGGTGCCACTGTTGGTCACGATCGTCACCTGCCACTGGCCGTCATAGGGCGACTGGGCGAATGCGGGGGCGGCCGAGCTACCCACCAGGATCGACGCGGCGAAAGCCATTCCAATGCGGTCGAGACGCATGAATCGTTGTCCCTCAATGTCGTTTGATCAGGACCTTATTTGGAAGAATTGTGACGAAAATTTGCCGCACCGCCGCAACGGAATTTTATCGAGCAATTTCAGCTCATTAACGATTAATGCGGAACTCCGCCTTGAACCATTCGGGCGGCATTATGGGCAAACTGCGCCTTCGCGCACCCCACGAGCGGACCAGCGTCGCAGCCTTGCAATGGCAGGTGATGCTGCCGTCGCAGGGCACAGGAGCGCGCCGGCTGGAGCGACGACGCAATTGTCGGGGCGATGCGATCGGATGCTCAGTGTGGGGTGAGGCTGGGCGCCTTGGTCGCGAACTGCTCGTCCTGCGGCTTGGCCGGAATCGTGCCGGTCACCTTGGCCGATTCGATGACATCGCCGAGCAGCTTGAGGCCGAGCGGCGCCAGCGCGCGCTCCCACAGCTCGCGGGCGGTCTCGCCCTTCTTGACGAAGCACCAATCCTGAGCGGCGATGGCGCCCGCATCCATGCGGTCCGCGAGGTGATAGATGGTGCCACCGGCGATCGGATCGCCTTCATTGATGGTCCACTCCACCGCAGCGATGCCCCGGTGACGCGGCAGCAGCGACGGATGGTAGCCGATGCCGCCGAGCCGGGCGGCTGCGACCGCCTCATGGGTGACGCGGGCGTGGCTATGCGCCGTGACGATCAGGTCCGTGTCGGGGGCGATCTCGCCCGCCGGCACGACCTTCGGATTGGCCTGGACTACGACCTCGATCCCGGCCGCCCGCGCCGCTGCGGCGAGCCGGTCCTCGCCATCATGAACGACGACCCGCGCGATCTCGATTCCTCTCTCGCGCAGCATGTTCAGTGTGGCGACACCGAAATGGCGGGAGCCGACGAGAGTGATGCGCATGGTCAGGGATCTTCCACGGTTGGGGGCTGGATCCGGTCGGACTCTGACCGGATGAAACGGGTCAAACCAAGCCTTGGCCTCCAGGTCAAGCGCCTGCTGGGCCGTCGTCACAGTCTGGCTTCGTCCGGCCGGCCGAGGCGTTGGGGACCCAAACGGGAACGGCGGGAAAGCCGCTCCGAGCCAGAGTTGGGTAGGGCCCTTCGCGCCTATCGGCGAGCCGATCGCCATGGCCGCCATCAAGATGCAGGCCGAGCGGACGACATGCCCTCTTTGGTGCCGGCTGCAGCTTCAGATGGACCGGGAGTCAGGATAGGTACCGGCAGCTCGCCGAAAGGTTGTGTCAAGGCCGGTTGCTGCATCACGGCATATCGGTCGACACACCTCAACTAAAAGGGTCGAACTATCAGCCGAACTGATGAGGACAACCGAAGACGCTACTCCTGCCGGCTCAATGGACGCGATCTGGTCGGTCTTCGAACGCAATTCCCCTCGGCCAATGGCTGAAGAGGTCAATGAACTTGTGATTGTATTATCAGTTGGCCGTCTGCGTAGTAAAATTGACGCTTCTGCATATGACGAAGATAATTTCTTAAAGGCCCTGCAGCACAATGCTCAAGCCGCTCCGCCGCGCGGCCGGATAGCCGGGTGCCGCGCCTGTCACCGATCCCTGGGCAACAGCACCCGGTTATTTGCCGGCGGTCATGTGGCTTCCGGCGGCGGATGGTCGATGCCGAGCGCGGCGCACAGTGGTCCGAGATGTTTCTCGTAGCGGCGCCAGCTTCCGATCGAACGGCGGTAGATCGGCTCGCGCACCTGCATCAAGCTCGCCGTGCGCACCATGCGCTCGGTGCGATGGAAGTCGAGGCAGGCATCCTCCCAGTCGAGCCCGCAATGGGCGAGCACGCGGCGTGACACGCCCTCGAGGTCGTCGACCAGATCCTCGTATTGAACGTCCATCAAGATGCCGGGCGGCAGCACCTGGTGCCAGTGGTCCATCACGCTCTCATAGCCCCGGTAGTAGTGGCCGAGCTCGGTCAGGTCGTAGGCGAAGGGCTGGGCTCCGGTGAACAGCAGCGAGTAGCAGGAGACGCAATTGTCGAGCGGGTCGCGCCGCGTGTTGATGATCCTGGCGCGCGGGAATGCTGCGTGGATCAGCCCGACGAACAGGAAGTTCAGCGGCATCTTGTCGACGATGCGCTCGGCGTCCGGCGCCAGCGTCCGAACGCGGGCTGTGTATTCCTGCCCGATCTTCGTCATCTCCTCGGGTGGCAGAAGCGTGATCAGATCGGGATACGCCGGCACGACCTTCTGGCGGTTGGCGCATTCGCCGACGAGCTCCTTGAAGGTCTCGAGCTCGCCCGCGCCGAAGACCTTGGAATGGCTGGCCAGCACCTGCTCCATCAGGGTGGTGCCGGAGCGCGGCATGCCGACGATGAAGATCGGGGCCCAGGAGTTGTCGCCGTGCCCGGTAACCGTGCGAAAGAACTCGGGGGTGAAGCGCGCCGCGACATTTTTCATCATGCCGAGCCGCTGCTCGGAGTCGTAGTCGAAGGTCTTGCGCTTGAGGGTGTTGGCCTTGTGCAGATGTGAGAAGGCCTGGTCGTAGTCCTTCAGGTCGGACAACGCCTTGCCCATCGCGAAATGCGCTGCGATCTGCTTCTCCTGATCGAGCTGGTCGACGCGTTCGAGGAGCTGCCGCAGACTCGGAAGCCGGCTGTCGTCCGGCTTGAACTTCGACATGTTCGCGAGATTGAGGTGGATCGGCGCGTCGTCCGGCGCCAGCTCCAAGGCCTTCTGGAACGCCGCCGTCGCCTCCTCGAAGCGCCCGAGCGCCTGATAGGCGACGCCGAGATTGTTGTAGGAGCCGAAGCGCTCCGGCTTGATCCTGATTGCCAGCAGGTTCTGCTCGATCGACTCCTCGAGCCGGTTGAGCTCGAGGAAGGCGTTGCCGAGGTTGCCATAGGCGTCGGCATAGTCGGGCCGGCTCGCGATCGCCCGCTTGTAGTGCTCGATGGCACGTTCGCGATGGCCCTGGCGCAGCAGCACGTTGGCGATGTTGTTGTGGGTCTCGGCGTGCTCCGGGCTGAAGTCGAGGACCTTGAGGTAGTGTTTCGCCGCCTCTATGTCCTTGCCCGCCGTATACAGCAGGTTGCCGAGCGCGAAATGCGCGTCCAGGTGCTGCGGCTTGTTGTCGATCGCCCGCCGGAGCAGAGCCATCGCCTCGTCGATCAGGCCCTGGTTCTGCCGGACCATGGCGAAGGCGTAGAGAATGCCGGGATGGCTCGGCGACAGCGACAATGCGGTCTCGTAATGCTGCACCGCTACGTCGTAGCGCCCCGCTGAGGCCTCGACGGCGCCGATGCTGCCATGGGCTTCGGCGGACTTGTCGTTTACCGCCACCGCGCGCTGGAAGTAGTCCTTGGCCTCGTCGAGCCGGTTGGCCGTGGTTGAGATCATCCCGAGGCCGATGAGGGCGTCGAAATTGGCCGGCTGGCCGGCAAGGATCAGCTTGAAGATCTGTTCGGCATCGCTGATTTCGCCGCGGCTCTGCAGCCTCTTGGCGACGGCGACCACGCCGTCTGCCAGCGTCTGCAGTGACGCAAGCCGCGTGGCGTCAAATGGCCGCGAGTCCGTCGTCGGCGTGACCACCGGCGGGGCGACGTTGACGGGCTGAGGCTGCGTCATGCCCGCGATCGCCTCGGCGATCGTCGGTCGCAGGGCCTCGGTGCCCAGCGCATCGAGCAGCGGCTTCAGCCGGTCGCCATACATGCGCCAGCGGCCGACCGATCCGGTGAACAGCGGCTTGCGCACCTGCACCACGCTCGCGGTGTTCACCGGGCGTTCGTTCTCGTGGAAGGAAAGGCAGGCCTCATCCCAGTCCAGCCCGCAATGCGCGACGATCTTGCGGGCATTCGGCTCGAAATCGCGCACGACGTCCTCGTAGGACAGCTCGAGCATGACGCCCTGCGGCAGGACCGAACGCCAATGGCTCATCAGCGCCTCGTAGGCCCGGTAGTAGCGACCGAGCTCGGCGAGGTCGTAGGCGAATGGCTGCGGCTCGGCAAACAGTTGCGTGTAGCAGGACAGGCACGTGTCGATCGGATTGCGCCGGACGTGAATGATGAGCGCATTCGGCAGCGCGAGATGGATGAGCCCTGCGAACAGGAAGTTCGACGGCATCTTGTCGACGATGCGCTGGGTACTCGCCGGAAGCTTCGTGAAACGCTGGAGATAGGCGCGCGCGAGGGCGGTGACATCGGCATCGGACAGTTGGGCGAGCATCTCCGGATAGTCGCCGCGGGCGCGGTCGGTGAAGAGCCCCGCGGCTGCCGCGAAGTAGTTGACCTCGCCGGCGCCATGCACGGCGGGATGGCTGGCCAGGATCTGCTCGATCAGGCTGGTGCCGGACCTGGGCATGCCGATGACGAACACCGGCGCATGCGATGGATCGCCATGGCCTGCGCGCGCCTGTAGCATGTCCCTGGAGAACACCGCACGGATGCGCTCGATCTGGCGCAGCGTCTGGTTCTCGTCATAGTTGATGCGGCGGCGCTCGAGGGCATTGCCGGCGTTGAGGTGGACCAGCGACCGTTCGCCGTCCTTGATGTCGGCATAAGCCCGCCCGAGGGTGAAGTGCAGGGCGATGCGCGCATCCTCGGTGAGCGTCTCCGATCTCGCGGCCAGATCCTGCAAGGGTGCCCAGCGCGCGTCGTCGACCGCGAACGGCTTGACCACGCCGTAGTTGAGGTGCGTGCCGATACTGCGCGGGTTGACAGCCAGTGCGGATTCGTAGGCACGCGCCGCCTCGTCGAGCCGGCCCACGATCGTCAGGACGCCCGCAAGGTGGTTCATGGTCGTGGTGTCGCGGGGATCGTGCGCAAGAGCGGCCTGATATCCGGCGATGGCCTCGTCGTAGCGCTGCACGTTCCGCAGCGAGTCGGCGCGATTGCGGTGGGCAATGGCGTAGTCTGGTCGCAGCCGCAGTGCCTCGTCATAGTGGGACAGGGCCTCCTCGTGCCGGCCCGCCGACTGCAGCGCATTGGCGAAATTGTTGTGCGCTTCGGGGAAGTCCGGCCGCTCAGTGACGGCTCGCTCGTAGTGGAAAATCGCCCCCGGCCAGCTCTTCATGTCGAGGTGGATATTGCCAAGATTGTAGTGCGCCTCGGCGAGATGAGGGCTCAACGCGAGCGCCTGCTGCAAGGTGCGAATGGCGGCATCCAGTTCGCCCATCGCTTGATGACAGCCCCCGAGATTGAGCAGGACCGTCGGCATCTTGGGCTCGATGGCGAGCGCTCGGGTATAGTGAGCGATGGCTTCCGGATGCCGGCCGAGCTGCCGGCAGGCATCACCGAGACTGCTGGCTGCTGCCGCAAATTGCGGCCTCGCCGCAAGCGCTGCCTCATGATGCGACATCGCTCGCTCGGACTGGCCGAGCTGCTGCAGGGCGAGTCCGAGCGCCTGGTGGAGGTCCGGGTTCGTGCCATCGATGGCAAGCGCCAGTTCGAGGTGCCGGACGGCCGCTGCGGGATCCCCCAGGCCGTACAGCGCGCCGCCGAGCAGCAGGCGGGGCTCGATCGAGGATTCGTCGAGTGCGGCGGCGCGCGCGAAATGCGATGTCGCCTTGGCGAGGTCGCCCAAACTTGCGAACGCCTTTCCGACTGTCAAGTGCAGGTCTGCCGAGTCGCCCGCCGCGTCCGCGGCCCGGTCGAGCAGAGTTCGTGCCTCCTGCGCGTCGCCGAGTTGCAGGCGGACAGTCGCAAGGCTGCACAGGGTCCGGAAATGCCTTGGCTGAAGAGCAAGCACTTTCCGGTAGGCCTCCTCGGCAACCTGCAGAGCGCGACCATCAAGCGTGGACGGGAGTGGCGCGCTGGAGTTGGTCGATGCGGACACGAGTCGGGGGCGGAAGGCGAGTGCTGGCTCGTTCATGATCACAACTGACTGATTGTTCGACGGAAGCAGTTGTCGTGGCGGAATGAAGCGAAACGGAGGCTTGGCGGGTGCCGATCCCGATTGATCGTCTAGAACCCTTCGAGCCGGTGCGGTCGGCGCGCTCCGCGATCTCGCTGCCCGGTCTCGCCAATGTCTTTCGCGCGATCGCCGGCTCTCGCCGGAATGCAACGAAGCCGGTGCAGACCAAGGAGTCTGCACCGGCTTTGATCGGGCGTGTCGTTGGAGGCGTCAGCCCCACATGTGATGCATCGCGTGGTGGTGCGACATGTCCGGACCGCTCGAAGCTGCTGCCGCCGTTGCGGCTGTGGCCGCTGCCGCCGTGTGGTGGCTGCCATGATGGCTATGGTGGCCGCCGCAGTGGTGCGTCGTGGTGGTGTTGTTGTTGCCGCCGGTTGTTCCACCGCCGGCCGTTCCACCGCCCGTCGTGCCGCCACCGGTCGTCCCGCCTCCCGTGGTGCCGCCGCCCGTAGTGCCTCCGCCGGTGGTGCCGCCTCCCGTCGTGCCACCTCCGCCCATGCCGCCGCCGGGCGTGGTCGGGCTCGCCGGGGCGCCGCCCGTGCCGTTGGCGATGTTCGGATTGGCGCCCGCCGGCATGCCGGTGCCCTGGGCAATGCCATTGACCGCGGTCGCCGTCACGAAGCTCGTCGCGGATGTCACGTAGGCCGATCCGCCGATCGCGATGTTGTTGCCAGCAATGTCTCCGGCATTGCCGATGTAGTTCGCGGCCGCAGCCTTCAACATCGCCTGATCCGTCGCCAGGGCTGCACCCGTGTCGCCGTTCATGATGCCCATCAGCGCCTTGGTGGCCATGATGGTGTCAGACTGTAGAGCTCCGGCGGCGAGCTCGTCGTCGAACCGTCCCTTGAACACCGCTCCCTGCGCCGCATCGAACGCCGCGCCAAAGTTCTGGTAGTTCGTGATCTGGTCGATCAGGGCTTGCGACGCCGCACCTGTGCCATTGGCGACCGCAACCAACTTCGCTCCCAGCGTATTGCCCTCGGCGAGGAACGAGGCCCAGAAATTGGTCTGCGCCTGGTTGTCCTGGAACTTCGTGACGGTCCCGGTCAGGCCGCCGGCCATTTCGGAGAACCCGCCAATGTGACCGGGCGCCCCGGTGCCGCCCGCTGCCGCGTTGAGCGCCGCGTCGTTCTGAAACACGTCGATCATGTCGACGATGTTGTCGGCGGAACCGCGCAGCGCCGTCGGACTGGCCATCGTCTCGGCGACATCGTATTTGTTCAGCTGAAGGTTTGCTTGGCTGAGCAGCGTCATCAGATGAAGTGTCGTCGTTTGGGCAGCAACGGAGGTCTGACCTGCTTCAATCGCGGCGAGCTTCGCCGGGTCATTCAGGATCGCTTGAAGGCCCTGCGTCACGGCCGTGAAATCAGTCTGGATCTGGTTGATGTTGTTGGCGCTCATGCCGCCCAGCGAAAGGTCAGCGACGGCATTGAACACCGTTCCGATGGCGGTCAGGTCGCCCGCTGCCGCTGCAGCAAGATTGGTGGCGCTGTCGTTACCGGCGGGAAGGCTCTGGAACGCCACGTCCATGGCACCCGTGTTGGCCAGGAAGGGAACGTTGTTGAGCGCGGCCGAAAGATGCGCGTCACCCTGGATCTGCGCCAGGATCTGCATCTGCACGTTGTGGATGGTCTGGTCGGCTTCTGCGAGCGTCGCCGGATTGGCCGTCAGCGGGGCGGCGTTGATCAGCGTCGTGAGCTCGTTCGAAACCTGGGTGAGCACCGCGGTGTCGGTCGCGTTGAGCGTGAAGGCCTGACCGCCGACCGTGACCTGGCCGGGATTGGCCAGCATCGCATTGATGTCGTTCTGCACGGCATGCAGGTCGGTGGTGTAGCTGCCGAGGAACGGGTTGGAGTTGCCGCTGTTCTGCGGCGTCGAGAACAGCCCGATCGAGATGCGAGTAGCGTCGTTGAATACGACGCCGGCCTGCACGAGGTCGGTCGACAGGTTGAGCGCAGAGGCGCGAACCAGCAGATTGGACGTGCCATTCGCCAGCGCCGTCGGGTTGAAGGTATTGGCTGCCATTGATCATCTCCCCAAGTTTCAACCCGGCGTCTGCTGCTTGGCGTATCGGCAGCACGCGGGCGTTGATCGGGCTGCGACGTCTCGTTCACCCCTCGCGGAACGGGCGAAATGTCGCAGCCTCAGAGCACCTGGGAATTATTTGCTCCAATGGGGCCAAAAGAAGCGCCGCCGAGTCCTCAAATATGATGTTGTTCGGGCAAATGGCTACTGTCGCAGCCGGGTTACGGCCGCGTCGGAAGGCGGACTAACTCCTTGATTTCCGTCGTGGCATCCCTGTAACACCGTCGCTCAGCGACCCTTCGACGCACGGTGCAGACAAGAAGTTGCCCCGATCTTGGGGCCTATCATCGATCTCTCCTTAGAAAAGTTCCAGCGTGACGGGCGCGCTCGGCGCGGAGAACATGCATCTTCGCGAATCTCGAGAAGCTCCTTCATTCAGGCCGCGTCATCTCTTCTCCTCGTTGAACTAATCGTCGTTCTCGTTCGCCCGGGAGCGTTGACCTGATCTGGTTGCTCCCGGGTATCTGATTCCGCCGCAGTTGCTGCGGCTGCTTCGTCCTGCCGTGTCAACCCCACATGTGATGCATGGCGTGGAGATGCGACATGTCGGGCCCGGCAGCCGCGGCCTGGCTCGTATGCGCGCCCTGGCTGTGATCGTGATGATGGTGATGATCGCTGTGATGCGTGGCGTTGCTGCCGTTGTTGGCCGTGGTGCCCGCCGACGTTCCGCCAGCCGCCGTTGTTCCGCCGGTCGACGTGCCTCCGGTCGCCGCGGTGCCGCCGGCCGCGGCGCCGCCAGCGGCGGTGGTTCCTGCCGCCGCGGTGCCGCCGGTGCCGTTGGCCAGGTTCGGTGTCGCGGTGACCGGAATGGTGCCGTGCGCGGTACCCTTAATTGAGGTCGCCGCCGAGACCGTCGTGGCCGTCCCAACATAGGTGCCGCCATTGACGGGAATGTTGTTGCCGGAGACGTCCATGGCGTCCGCCGCAAAGCCCTGGCCGGCAGCGGCGATCATCGCCTTGTCCGCCGCGAGTGCTGCGCCGGTGTCGCCGTTGAGGATGCCCTGCAGGCCCTTCACGGCACCGGCCGTGTCAGCTTCGAGCGTGCCGCTGAGCAGTTCGTTGTCGAACCGTCCCTGGAACACGGCGCCCTGGGCGGCGTCGAAATTGGCGCCGAACTGCTGGTAGTTCTGGATCTGCGTGATCAGGGCCGCACTCGCCTGCGCGCCGCCGGTCGAGATTTTCTGCAGCGTCGCGTTGATGGTGTTGGCCTCGGCCAGGAATGCGGCCCAGAAATTCGTCTGTGCCTGGTTGTCCTGGAATTTGGTGACCGTCCCCTTGAGCCCGCCCGGATCCTCGGCAAAGCCGCCCGCATGGCCGGCGTTGCCGTTGCCACCTGCCGCCATGTTGAGGTTGGTGTCGCCCTGGATGATGTCGATGATGTCGAGCAGGTTGTCGGCAGTGCCGCGGAGAGCGGCCTGATTGCCGGTGGTCGCAGCCTGATCATACTTGCCCAGCTGCAGGTTGATCTGGCCGAGCGCAGTCTGTAGATGGATCGTCGTCAGCGCCGCGGCGTTGGCCGTCTCGCCAGCCTCGATCTGCGCGAGCTGGGTCTTGTTGTTGAGGATGGCGGTCAGTCCGTGCTGGACGGCGGTGAAGTCCGCGGCCACCTCGGCAAGGTTACCGGTGTTGATGCCGCCCGAGGCGACCTCGACGGCCTTGTTGAAGACCAGACCAACGTCCTTCAGGCTGTTGCCGGCGGTAGCGGCGGCAAGACTCGCCGGATCGTCCGCGCCCGCGGGCGACGTCTGGAAGGCGACGTCCTGGCCGCCGGTATTGGCGAGGAAGGGGACGTTGTTCAACGCGTTCGCCAGATGCGCGTCGTTGTGGATTTCGCCGAGGATTTCCTGCTGCAGCGCATGAATGGTCTGGCTGGCCGCGGCCTGTGTGGTGGCGTTCGCAAATTGTCCCGCGGCCTGCAGCAGCGTGCCCAACTGGCCCTCGACATTGGTGAGAACCGCCGTATCGGTGGCGTTCAACGCGAAGGTATGCCCGCCGAGCGTGACCTGGCCCGGATTGGCGAGCATCGCGGCGATGTCGGTCTGCACCGCGGTGATGTCGGCCTGGTAGCTGCTCAGGAAGGTCGGCGAGTTGCCGCTGTTGGCGAGACTGAAGAGACCGAGCGAGGCGCGCACCGCGTCGTTGAAGACGACGCCAGCCTGCACCAGATCGGTCGAATGCTGGATCGCCGTGGCACGGGTCAAGAGGTTCGACGTGCCGTTGGCAAGCGCGGTCGGGCTGAAGTTCACCGGCGTGGCGCCGCCAGCCGGCGGCGTCGACGATGAGCCGCCGGTGCCGTTGGCAATGTTCGGGGTTGCCGTCACCGGGATCGTGCCTTGGGCCAAGCCGTGCACCGACGTGGCCGTCGAGACCGTGGTCGCCGAGCCGACATAGGTCGCGCCGCCGATGGCGATGTTGTTGCCGGAGACGTCCATGGCGTCGGCAGCGAAGCCCTGGCCGGCAGCGGCGAGCGCCGCCTTGTCGGCCGCCAGCGCCGCGCCGGTGTCGCCGTTCAGAATGCCCTGCAAGCCTTTCACGGCGGCCGCCGAGTCGGCTTCCAGCGTGCCGCTGAGCAGCTCGTTGTCGAAGCGGCCACGGAAGACGTTGCCTTGGGCGGCGTCGAAATTGGCGCCGAACTGCTGGTAGTTCTGGATCTGCGTGATCAATGCCGCGCTGGCTTGCGCGCCACCGGTCGAAATCTTCTGCAGGGTTGCGTTGATGGTGTTGGCTTCGGCCAGGAATGCGGCCCAGAAATTGGTCTGCGCCTGGTTGTCCTGGAACTTGGTGACCGTGCCGGTCAATCCGCCGGGATCCTCCGCGAAGCCGCCGGCATGGCCGGGCATTCCGTTGCCGCCGGCCGCCGTGTTCAGATTGGCGTCGTTCTGGATGATGTCGATGCTGTCGAGCAGATTGTCCGCGGTGCCGCGCAACGCGGCCTGATTGCCGGTCGTCTCCGCCTTGGCATACTGGTTGAGCTCGAGGTTGACCTGTCCGAGTACCGTCTGCAGATGGATGGTCGTCAGCGCGGCTGCATTCGCCGTCTCGCCTTTCTCGATTTGCGCGAGCTGGGTCTTGTTGTTGAGGATGTTGGTGAGACCTTGCGAGATCGCGGTGAGGTCGGTCGTGACCTCCTGAAGGTTGCCGGTGTGGATGCCGCCGGAGGCGAGGTCGACGACCTTGTTGAAGACGAGGCCGACATCCTTCAGCGTGTTGCCTGCGGTCGCTGCGGCCAAGGTCGCCGCATCATCGGCACCGGCCGGCGTGTTCTGGAAGCCGACGTCCTGGCCGCCGGTGTTGGCGAGGAAGTTGACCTTGTTGAGCGCGCCGGACAGATGCGCGTCGCCGTTGATCTCCTGCAGGATCTCCTGTTGGACCGCGTGCAGCGTCTGATCCGCGGCTGTGATCGTCGCAGCATTCGTGGTCTGCGGTGCGGCCGTGAGCAGCGTCGAGATCTGCGCCTGCACGTTGGTAAGAACGGCGGTGTCGGTCGCGTTCAGCGTGAAGGCCTGGCCGCCCAGCGTCACCTGGCCGGGATTGGCGAGCATCGCGGCGATGTCGTTCTGTACGGCGTGGAGGTCGGTCGTGTAGCTGCCGAGGAACGGGTTCGAGTTGCCGCTGCCGGCCTGTGAGAACAGGCCGAGCGAGGCGCGCACTGCATCGTTGAACACCACGCCGGCCTGGACGAGGTCGGTCGACATGTTGAGCGCTGAGGCGCGCACCAGCAGGTTCGACGTTCCGTTGGCCAGCGCCGTCGGGTTGAAGGTGTTGTTCGCCATAGATCATCTCTCCCCAAGTTCATCCGACGCCCGGCAGGGCCCCGTACCGAAACTGGCCAGACGATGCGGAAGCGCATCGGCCCTGCGTCGGACGTGCTGCGCGCCGCGCCTCACGCCCGTGCGCTTCTGTGCCGCGCGCTTTTCTGACGCGCGTTACTTTGTCGCACCTCGCTATATGCTCGGAGCAATCGGGCCAAAAAAGGCGTGGGGGAGTCCGCAATTATGTTGTTCTCGAGACATCGCGGATCTGTGACGGATGCGCCGCGATCGCGTGCCAAGTGATTGATTCTTGGTGGCAAGCGGCAAATGCGAGGGGGCGCGATCAGGCGCGAGCTGCATGTTGTCGTCAAGATGCTGCCTGCATCTCGCCGGTGAGTGGCCGGTCTCCAGAAGTCAGCCGTAGGGTCTGTCAGACGTTGTCAAGGCTGCCTGGCGACACTTGCGCGCGGCCTTGCCGCAGGGCCATCGCTGGAAAAATGCCACGATGGATCATCCGTCCGGGTGAGCTTTAAGGTGAAGGCGTGGCGGCCGGCCAACCGCGCCGAACGCTGTTCAGGACGGCGGCGCAGCCTGGCGCTGCGCCAGGAGCGCAGTCCTGATCTTCTGCAGCAGCGTCGTGTAGAGCTGATTCCAGGCCGGATCATTCTGCCCGTTCGCGTCCAGCCCTTGCTTGGTGAGGCCGAGGCTGATCCGGTAGACGGCGAGGGCGCCGTCGATGTTGCCGAGCGGAACGAAGGCATCGCCCAGATTCTGGTAGGAGTTTGCAAGCGTCTGCTGCAGCAACGGATCGTTGGAGGCGCTGTTGGCGAGGTGGGTAATCAGCGCGGTGTTGGCGCGACGCTGATCGAAGGCTTCGGCATGCCGGCCCTGGGCGGCGAGCACGTCCGCCAGCAGAGCGTGACACCAGGCGAGATCGCGCTGGAAGCTGAGATTGCCGCGGTGTGCTGCGGTCAGCTTCTGAACGATGGCGAGGCTGGCGGAATAGGCGGCATGCGCGGCCTCGAGGTTTCGCTGAACGAACAGCACGGCGCCGATGCGGTTCAAGGCGACCGAGAGGTTGCGTTGAAACCCGGCGTCGTCCGGATTGGCTCCGGTCAGGTGTCTGACGATGGCGATGCTCTGCTTGTAGTTCTGCAAGGCCTCCATCAGATCGCTGGCGGTGGCCGCGCGATCGCCTTCCGCGATCCCGGCGGCGGCCTGATCCAGCAGTCTGCCGGCGGCGACCGTGACGCCGACCGCAAGGCCCCCGTGGGGAACGTCGCCGCGCGGCTGCGCCAGCAGTGCGGCGAGCGCGACCGGCTCGTCGCTCTCTACGGAGTCCTGCGCAGACTCTGCCCTGGAGGTTCGCTGCCGATCAAAGGGCGCAGGCGACGCCTGCTGCTGGGAGGTGCGCGGTTGCGGACGCAATCCCTGTCCGAAGCCGGGAATTCGAAGCAACATGCCCTCGACCTGCGCGGCCGTAATCAGGCGCGTGCATTCGAACTGTCGAGGCGTGCCCTGCCATCGCGGGCACCACAGAAAGTCCTCATGGTCGAAGCGATGACGGACATCATTCCAGCAACTGTTGCAGGCGTGACGGTTGATGACCCGATAGGGGGTCGCGAACTCGTTGGTCGGATGAGTGAAGCCGCTGATCAGCACGACCGGAGTGCCGACAGCCCAGGCCAGCCATGACAGCCCCGAGGAAAGGCCGATGAAGAACGCGGCGTGCTTGAGCCAGCGGGCGCGCTCGGGCAACGGCCGGTCACCGGTCTGATCCTCGGCTGCGGCGGGAATTTGCGTTTGGTAGGCGCCGTGGCTGCGCGCGGCGGTCTGATCGATGCAGATCACGCGATAGCCGGCCGCGCGCAGGAAATCGACGACGCTCTGCCAGCCCTCAGGATTGTTCCAGTGCTTGCACGCGGTCGTCGCCTGCACCGCGATGCAGACATAGGGCTCCTCGATGGGACGGCTGTCTTCGCTCAGTGCGACGCGCGGCGGCTGTTCGGCCGGATCGACGCCGAGGATATGAGCGGCCGTCCGATGCAGGCCGACCTGCCGGAAATCATAGGGCTGATGGACCAGCTCGGCATCGTCGAAGAACAGCCCGACCGAGTAGGTTGCGTAGTATCGCTCCGGCTCGACCGTCTCGTGGCTGAGGAACGTGATGTCAGGGTAGGCGGCGCGGAACAGCGGGATCAGCGGCTCGCCCATAGCAC
Source organism: Bradyrhizobium sp. SZCCHNPS1003 (assembly GCF_032381555.1). Classification (NCBI taxonomy): domain Bacteria; kingdom Pseudomonadati; phylum Pseudomonadota; class Alphaproteobacteria; order Hyphomicrobiales; family Nitrobacteraceae; genus Bradyrhizobium; species Bradyrhizobium sp. SZCCHNPS1003. The sequence continues at coordinate 169,450 of NZ_JAUHIU010000003.1, read as the reverse complement.
AGCTCAGGCGGCACCGATGCAGGTCCTTGAACCTCACCGCATAGCCCATCCAGCCGATGATGTCGCCGATCGTGCCGACCGGGAACTGGATCAGGACGTCTCGGTCGGTGGCATCATAGTCGTGGCACAACAGCAGCTCGGGCCCTGACCAGACTTCGAGCCTGAACGGGACGAAATAGCGCTTGCTGCTGTTGACGTGCCCTGAACGCAGGTCGATGTCGAACAGGACGTTGGTGGTCTCGAGATCGCTCAGCCGGACGCGCCAGGGGTGTCCGGTGTCGGGGAGCATCACGCGGCAGCCGTCGTTGAAATCGAAGCGCAGCCCCTGGGGACCCTCCTGGGTCGGCACGGCCGCTGGCGGCGGCAGTCGCGGCTTGCGTGCGTGATCAGACGCCTCGGTGCGGGCGCCGGGCTGGGCGTCGGCGGGTAACGCACGTGTCGGCACCATCGCCGGGTCCGAGGTGCGGGGAAAATTTGCAACGTTCATGTTGAGGTGCTGACGCGGTCTGCGTTCATTCGTGAGCGATGACGCCGACCGCGGCTGTTCGGGCCTTGTTACTCCACGAAGGCGCGGCGCCACTGATCGAGAACCGGCTTCATCAGATAGCTGAGCATCGTCCGGCTGCCGGTTTGAACATAGACTTCGGCCTGCATGCCGGGCATCAGGTTGACGTTGCCAAGCCGCTTGCGCTCCTCGTCGGACAGCGTGATCCTGACCGTGTAGAAGGTGGAGCCGGTTCGCGGGTCATTGGTGATATCAGGCGACACGAACGAGACCTGGCCGCTCAATTTCGGCGTGGTGCGCTGGTTGAAGGCGTTGAAGTGGACCATCGCATCCTGCCCGGTGTGAACGTGATCGATATCCTTGGGCTGGACGTGCCCTTCGACCTGTAGTTCGTCCGAATCGGGGACCAGCTCCATGACGGTCTCACCCGGCTTGATGACGCCGCCGATGGTGTGGATCGCCAGCTGGTGAATGGTGCCGGAGTTCGGCGCGCGCATCTCGATGCGATCGAGTTGGTCGCGCGCGGCGACGCCCTTCTCGACCAGATCGCCTTCCTTGGCCTGGGACTCGCTGAGGTCCTTGACCACCTCGCTGCGGAAATCCTGATCGATCTTGACGGTCTGGAGCTCGGCTTCGCTGATCTTGGACCTCGTCTCCGCCACGCTGGACACCAGCTGGCCGCGTTCACCGTCGATCCGAGCGGCTTCCCGCTGCAGCGTGGTCAGTCGCGTCAGCGGAACGAGCCGTTTGTCATAGAGCTCCTGCACGCCGGCCAACTCGCCCTTGATCAACTCGATCTGCTTGTTCTTGGATTCGAGCTGAGACTCCATACCGCTGATCTCGTTGTTCAGCTGGACGATGCGGCCTTGCAGCAGCTCCTTCTGGCTCTTGCGGGTCGTGGCACGGGCCTTGAACAGCGCGTTCTCCGACGCGATGACGGTGCGGACATTTGGATCGTCCTGACGTGAGGTCAGCGTGGACGGATAGTCCGGCTGATCGAGACCGTCACGCTCGGCCGAGAGCCGCGCAATCTTGGCGCGCTGTTCGTTCAATTGCTTGGTGATCGCCTGGAGCTGGGCCTGGCTCTGCGTGGCGTCGAGCCGCACGAGCAGATCGCCCGCTGCGACGCGCTTGCCGTTGTCGACCTTGATTTCCGCGACAATGCCGCCGGTCGGATGCTGAATCGCCTTCACGTTGGATTGCACCACGAGATTGCCGGGGACCACGATCGCGCCGGCGAGCGGCACGAGGGTCAGCCAACCGCCGCCGAGAACGCCGGCGACAAGCAGCACCCGCATGCCGAGACGCAGCTCGTTCTCGAACATGCGGCTGACGCGCGGCACCAGCGATTCGTCCGAGCCGTCGTCGAGATCGGCCGCCGTTCCTTGCGTCGCAATGAAGGTCATGCCAGTGGTCAAGGCCGTGCCGGCGGTGCCGACCAGGCGGCCGACTCGGGTTTGCGGAACGACAGGCGCATGCGCCAGGCGGGCAGGGAGGTTCTGCTGTCCCATCGGCCGCGGCGCACCGACGCCGAAATTGCCGTCGCGTCGCGCATCCTGCAGGTCGAGCAGGGGTGCCGAATTGCCGCCCGCCATGCGTGCAGGCGGATTGCGCTGGGGTGGCGACAGCTCCGGCTCGTAGCCACGCATCGGTGCGGGCTGCTGCCAGTCCATCTCGCGGATGCCTTCACCCCGGCGTGCCCGGGGCGCCTGGGCGCCGAGACCGAACAGCGACAGCGACGCACCGAGGGCGCGGCCCATGGTGCTGCCCTTCTTCTTCGAGCGCGGCTTTGGCCTGACTTGCGACGGCGGCGGACGCCGGCGCTTCTTGCCGCCGTCACGTGCGCCGCGGCGCTGCCGCGGGTCCTCGTCCGAGCCGTCGTCGAATGCGCCCTGCAGCCGCTGCAGTTCGAGAATCAATGCATCGCCCTGCGGACCGACGGCGCGGGTCTTCGGTCGCACATAGTCGTCGTCGTCGAAGGGCCTGAAGTCGTTGATGTGTTTCATTGATCAAGCGCTTTCTGCTGGGGCGGCGCGACGAAGCGAGCGGGCGTTCGGATTTGGCGCCGCTGCCGGAGCTGCAACCCTGGGCGGAGCAGGAGCATGCGCGACGGCAGGTCCCGCGGCCTTGTTGGCCCCGGCGACGCGGGCAAAGATCTCCTGGCAGGGCCCGAATGCGATCGCCTTGCCCTCGTACAGCACCAGCGCCACGTTGAGCGCATTCAGCGCGCTGGGACGGTGTGAGATCACGATCACGATGCTCTGATTCTGTTGCCGCATGATCTGAATGGCGCGGCTGAGCGCGTTCTCGCCGTCGGTGTCCAGATTGGCATTTGGCTCGTCGAGGACGATGAGAAACGGATCGCCATACACCGCGCGGGCCAGACCCACGCGCTGCCGCTGACCGGCCGACAGCGACATGCCGCCTTGGCCGATTCGCGTCGAATAGCCTTCCGGCAGCCGCAGGATGATGTCGTGCACGCCGGCGATCTGCGCCGCCTTCAGAATCGCATCCGAGCTCGCATTCTCGTCGAAGCGGCAGATGTTGTCGGCGATGCTGCCATCGAACAGGGCAACGTCCTGCGGCAGGTAGCCGATGTGGCGGCCGAGATCCTCGTTGCTCCATTGGTCGAGCGCTGCGCCGTCGAGGCGGACGGAACCATGCTGTGCAGGCCAGATGCCGACCAGCGCCTTCGAGAGTGAGGTCTTGCCGGAGGCACTCGCGCCGAGCAGTGCCAGACCCGTGCCTGCCTTGATCGAGAACGACACGTTTTGAACAATCGGCCGGTCGGTGCCCGGCGCGGTGACCGTCAGCTCCTGTACGGTCAGCTCGCGGAACGGGCGGGGCAACGCGACCGGCGGCGCTTCCGGCCTGGCGGTGGCCTTGCAGATATCGCGCAGACGCGCGATGCCCTGGCGCGCGGCGACCAGCTGTTTCCAGCTGCCAAGTGCGATCTCGATCGGGGCGAGCGCGCGGCCCATCAGGATCGACGAGGCCATCATCACGCCGCCGGAGGCCTGCTCGGAGACGACGAGCGCCGCGCCGATGCCGAGCATGCCCGACTGCAGGATGAAGCGCAGCACTTTCGCGGCGGCCCCGAGATTGGCGTAGACATCGCTCGCGCGAATGTTGTCCTTCAGATAGCGCTCGTTGACGGCGTTCCAGCGTGCCGAGAAGCGATCCAGCATTCCGAGCGCGCGAATCACCTCTGCATTGCGCTGGGTAGCATCGGCGAGAACCTGCCGTGCGGCGCTCGTATCGCTGGCGGATTTGCTCGCCTGACGCGACAACCGGTCGGTCACCAGCGTCATCGAGATGATTCCGACCGTGCCGATGACGGCCGTGATGCCGATCAGCGGATGAAACAGAAACATGCCGATCAGGAAGATCGGTATCCATGGCATGTCGAGAAAGGCGGTCGGTCCCATGCTCGACATGAAGGCGCGGAGCTGGTCGAGATCGCGCAGTGGCTGCTGCATCAGCATCGGCTTGGTGCCGCGCAGGGGCAGGGTGGCCAGAGCGTGATGAATCGCGTCCTGCAAGCTCGCGTCGAACACGGTCGCCACCCGGCACAGCATGCGGGTGCGCAATGCGTCGAAATAGCCTTGAATCAGATAGACGACCAGAATCATCACCGACAGGCCGACGAGCGTGGCGAGATTTTTGCTCGGAACGACGCGATCATTGACCTGCATCATATAAACCGAGCCCGAGAGCATCAGGATGTTGATGACGCCGCTGAACACGCCGATGCCGGCCATGCGTTTGACAGCCTGGCGCAACCCGCGCGTCACCGGATCGTCGCTTCCCGAGAGAAGGTCGTTGAGGGCAGCCGCGGCTTTCGTTCTCGGGCGGTCTTGAGCCAGACTCATCCAGGCGCGTCTCCCAAAACACAGTGCTTCACTCCGCGCTATTGACAGTCGATACCGACGATTTTCCGGCAACAATTGGACAAGTGGGCAATTCCGTCGCAGCGACGGGGGTACACGACCGGTGCGAGGTACAATGCGCCGGGCCGGCTCTGAAAAGTTGTGGCGTCGCTCAGCGCGATCGGGTCTGCGCGAAATCTGTCCGCGATCGTCGATAGTTGCAGCGTGATAACAGCCATCGGCATGCGACGCGCGTCACACATTCGTCCGTCTATCACCTTGGTTCCGTACTCATTGGTCGCGGTCCGGGCCGAATGACGCCACGAAGGCGAATAAATCTTCCTGCGGTGCAACGCACAGGCGTTGTCATCTCGATCATGCGGTATTCGATGATGGTGCTGAGAACGATCATGATGGCGGCGGCAACACGAGGGCGTGCGGCTCCGCGCACCAATCCAAGACGTGCAATCAGCTCAGCCGGCCATGGTGGCCGACGATGTGTTCTATCATCGAACGTGCGGCCGCTGTGGAACCAGTGACCCGTCCAGCATCGGGCGCACGAGATCAACATCAACTCGAGGGAGGACGAAGCAGATCAGTCCGCGGGTGATCCGAGCAACTCGTCACCGGCTCGGGCCGCGGCAGCTGATCGACCATAGGCGTGATCCAACCGATCACGTTCAAGCGTAGCGGGGCAACGATTGGGTGCAGAACGGCGCTGTGACGCCGAAGTCGGACGAAGTTGCTCACTTAGTAAAGCGTATCCGGGGGACGACAAAGTTGCTGGACGACATCACCATCGAGACGCGTGATGCGGGAATGGATTCGGGTCGAGGGGCGGCCTGCAGGGTTGAATACCTAATCATCCCGCGCCGGATCGATCCGCTGAGACGAAATACGGTCGCCGGGTCGGCGGTGAATCGCGCCGATCGCGTGCGCGCAGCTCTGGAGGCGCACGCATGAAGATCCGCAAGACCGACTATGGAACGATCATCCTGCACTGGACCCTGGTTGGGGCCACTGTGATCGCCTTCATGACAGGGCTTCGCATGGCGACCGAAGCGCCTGGACACGCGTGGATCGCCAACAATCTCGACTGGCTGCTGCCCCGGCACCGGACCTGGACCTGGCACATGCCGGCTGGGGTCGTGCTCGCGAGCGTGGCCCTCGCCTACATGATCTATATCTCGAAGTCAGGGCTCGGTCGCCGCGTCACCATCGACAAGATGCGCTTCAAGGGCTTGCTCGGCCGCCGGCCGGCGCGGCTGGGATCGATCAGTGTGATGCTGCACTGGGTGCTTTTCATCTCCATGGCGATCCTGATCGTCACCGGAGGCATGCTCTTCTTCGGCGTGGCCTCCGGCTACGTCACCATGATGATCCACTGGTACGCGACCTGGGTGATCCCGGCCTTCGTGGTGCTGCACGTCCTGGTTCACTTCAGCATCGGCGGAAAGATGCAGCTCTATCGCGTGTTCCGGCCGGCGCCGTTGCCGCCCCCGCCGCCGAAGCTCGATCCCGTCGAGCTCCTCACGATGCTGGTCGAGCAGTCGGAAAAGCTGGAGGAAGCGGAGGCGCCTCCGAAGAGGCCGGCGCCCGCTGCGCGGCCTGCAGCGCGTGAGCCGATGCCGGCGCCGCGGCGCATGGAGGAGCCGATGCGGGCGCGTTCCGAGCCGCGTGTGCCGCCAGGCCGCATGCGTCCGCCGCCGGCACCTGCCAAGGGCAATTCCCGCCGCCGCAATCCGAGCTTCCAATCCAACCCGTTCATGGTCGCGATCGCCGCAGCCATCGTGATCGGTTCCGCGATGTTCGCCGCCGACTACTACGCCGAGGACACCGTCACGGTGTACCGGATTGCCACATCCGATGCGCCGACCCTCGACGGCGATTCGTCGGATCGCGTCTGGCGCAACATCCAGCCGCACATGGTCACGACCAACCAGGGCGACAATTTCGACGGTACCGGCGAATCGCGAGTGTGGATCAAGGCAGCGCATGACGGCACGTGGGTCTACTTCCTCGTCATCTGGGAGGATCCGACGCGGTCGTTGAAGCAGCTGCCGCTGATCAAGAAGGCGGATGGCTGGCATCTCCTGCAGAACGGATTCGACAAGGGCGACGAGAACGACTTCAACGAGGACAAGTTCTCGCTGTTGTTCACGACGCTGCCGATCACCTTGGCCGCGGACCGAACGTTTCACATGAGCTCGCAGCCGATGCCGGACAAGCCGCCGACCCTGTCCGGTCGCGGCATCCACTACACGCCGGCGCCGAATCTCTATGCCGACGCCTGGCTGTGGAAGGCGACGAGCGGCGGCCCGACCGGATGGATGGACGATGATCATTTCGGTCCGCCTGCGGAGCCGACACCGGATCAGGTCAAGGGACTCACGCCCTACAAGGGTGGGTTCGCATCGGATCCGGGCACCGCGAACTATTCGGACAATTTCGTGATCGACAGGGAGGCCGCAAGACTAGGGAATCGGGGTGTGAGACCGAAGCGTCTTCCGAAGGACGTCGCCGCGATGACCGCGGCGATGGGCGAGATCAATCTCGATCCGAACATCGGCGAGAGTGAAGGCGCACGCTGGTTCATGACGGAGGCCGAATCCGTGCCGTATTCGGCCGAGGCGGATGCGCAGACGCCGATCGGGACCGTCGTGCCCGGTGTTCTCGTCAGCGGCGAGTTCACCGGTGATCGCGCGGACATCCGTTGCGCAGCGCGTTGGGCCGCGGGCCATTGGACGCTCGAAATTGCCCGCAAAATGGACACGAAAAGCAAGTACGACGTTCCGATCAAGAATGGCGTGTTCATGCGTGTCGCAGCGTTCGACCATACCCAGATCAGACATACGAGGCAGATCCGGCCTATGCGACTTGAGGTGCAGTGATGGGTAAGATTTGCAAAATCCAGTACAACAGGGAAACGTTCTACGCGAATGTGGGCGATATCCTGCTCGACGGCGCCATCAACAGCGGCGTGGATCTGCCCCATGACTGCCGCAGCGGAATCTGCGGATCCTGCAAAGTGACGGTCGTCGACGGCAAGCTGTTCGGCGGCATGGAAGGCGACATGGCGCATGCGTGCCAGGCGCGTGTGGTGTCCGACCTGAAGATCATCACGGAGCCCGTGCCGGACACGGTGACGATGAATTGCGAGGTGGGTGATCTCGTCCGGCTCGCGCCCGATGTCGTCGGTGTCACCATCGAGATGCCGAAGCCGCTGCGATTCTTCCCCGGGCAATACGCCAAGGTCCAGTACCGCGGTTTTCCGACGCGTTGCTACAGCCCGACCTATCCGATGGTCGGCGCGCCTGACAGCCATCTGCTGTATCTGCACATCCGCATCCTGAAGGATGGCTTGGTGTCGTCGGCGCTTGGCCGCGACATCCAGGTCGGCCATCGCGTCAGGCTGACGGCGCCGCTGGGCACTGCGTTCTTCCGGCAGAAGCATCGCGGTCGAATCATCCTGGTCGCGAGCGGCACGGGCTTTGCCCCGATGTGGGCGATCGCGGTCGCCGCCATCACCGAAAATCCGAAGCGCGAGATCGTCTTCATCGTCGTGTCGCGCACCTTGCAGTCGTTCTACATGCATCAGGCGCTGTGCCGGCTCGCGCGCTTCCCGAACGTGAAGATCATCCCGATCGTGTCGGAGCCGCAGAACGTCTCGCCGGCGATTCGCAGCGGCCGGCCGACCGAACACATGCCGGAGCTCACACCGAACGACGTCGTCTACACCTGCGGCGCGCCGGCCATGACGGAGGCGGTCGCGAAGATGTCGCGCGCGGCCGGAGCGAAGTGTCATTGCGATCCGTTCGTCTCATCGGCCCAGCCCTCCGAGTCGAGCGGCGGACTCATGAATCGGCTGGTCGGGTGGCTCGACAGCCAGCGCGGCCGGCCGGCCATGTTCCAGCCGGCGGAATGAGATCGTGGCGGCCGCGACGCGCGCGGCCGCAGTCCGGCGCTCAGCCGGCCACGAAAGCGAGCAGAGTGCCCGTGGCCGATGCGGGCGGCACGACCAGGCTCGCACCGCTGCGCACGGCTGCAGCCCCCAGAGCCTTTTCGGTCGTGGTCAGATCATGTGAGGCCAGCACGAGGCCGGCGCCGCCCCGCTCCGGCAGACCGGCAAGCGACACGCCCGGATAGCGCGCTGCGAGCTGGTCCCTGGTCAGGAACACGAAATCGGCGCGGTCACCGCCCGAGGTGACGGTCACGGCGCCGTCGGCTTCGTCTCGCCCGTCGCGATCGATCAGGCGCGACAGGTGAGCCGCGTCCTTGGCCGGGTCCGGCGTCACGATCAGCGCCTGCTTCAGTTGCCTGGCGGCGTTGGCATGGCGCATCAGTTCCGGGATCCACACCGTTTCGCGCGTCTTGTGCTGGCAGGCGAAGATGCGCAGGCCGCCCGGAGCCTCCGCGACCGGCCATTGAAACACGCGGAATTTCGCGGCCGAGATGCTGCCGTCGGGCAGGGGCACCGGACGCTCGAAGTCGATGGGACCAATCGGCTCGAAGCCCTTCGCGCGAATTTCCTCGGCGCCGGCCGCGGAATCAATCGCCGTGAAGGCGATGCGCTCGATGCCTTCGCCGCGCTGGGCGAGGAAGTTGCGGGTCGGAACGTTATGGTCGGTCTCGGCGAGGATGCCGAGCAGCTCGATGTAGTCCGGATCGAGCATGATGGTGTAATTGCCGGATCCCATCTTGGCGCTGTGCGTGCCGCGCGGAGACAGCGTAAAACCCAACCGCTTCCAGGTATCCGCCGCCGCGTCGAGATCCTTCACCACGACGACCGCGTGATCGATACCGATGACATTCTTGAGGGCCACGCGTTTGTCTCCTTGCAGCGAACTTGGCATATTGGCGGCCGAACTATGCCCAATCGACCCATGCACCGCAACCGGCGCAGCCGGGCGCCGGGCGCAAGGCAAGATCGACCTCCGGGATGTTGGTCGATCAGCAAGGATGAGCTGTCCTCCATGAGCATGACCGCAGAAAACGTTCAATGGCCGCCGTCCTTGTGGGCCGCACAGACCCCGCCTGGCCCTGATCTGCCCGTGCTACAGGGCAGCTTGCAGGCCGATGTCGTGATCATCGGCGGCGGCTTCACCGGCTTGTCGACGGCGCTGCATCTGCGCGAGGCCGGCGTCGATGTCGCGATCGTCGAGGCGATGGAGCCGGGCTGGGGCGCATCCGGCCGGAACAACGGTCAGGTCATTCCGACGCTGTCACGTCCGGATCCCGAGGATCTCATCGCCCGTCACGGCGCTGCCGGCGAGCGCTTCGTTGCGATGCTGCGCGACAGCGCCTCCGCGCTGTTCGAGACCGTCAGGCGCTACAGGATCGATGCGGAGCACGAGCAGGCCGGGTGGGTGCAGCCGGTGCATTCGCCCGGGCGGATCAAGATTGCCGAGCGCCGGTTCAAGCAGTGGTCGAAGTTCGGCGCCGATGTCGAGCTGCTCTCACGCGACCAGACGCGCGACATGCTCGGCTCGGACGCGTGGCATGGCGGCTTCTGGAACAGGACCGGCGGCCACATCAATCCGCTGGCGCTCGCGCGCGGGCTGGCCCGAACGGTGCTGAGCCTTGGGGGCCGCATCTACGCGCGCTCTCCGGTGATCGATTTCGAGCGGCGGGGGGATCGCTGGGTCGTGCGCACCGTGCAGGGCGAAGTGTCGGCGCGCGCGTTGGTGCTGGCGAGCAATGCCTATAGCGGCGAGTTCTCCAAGGCTCTCGCGCCGGCCATTGCCCATGAGGTGATGCCGGTGCTGTCCTGGCAGATGGCGACGCAGCCGTTATCCGACAACGTGCGCAAGACGATCATTCCGGCGCGGCAGGCGATGTCCGACACCCATGGCGAGCTCTATTTCGCCCGGTACGACGCCCGCAACCGACTGGTCACCGGCGGCGCCGTGATCGGCCCCGGCAATAAGGCCGAGCGGCTGAAGGCGCGGGTCGCCGAACGCCTGCAGCGCCTGTGGCCGCAGATCGGCGAGGTCAGGTTCGACTACGTCTGGAACGGCTATGTCGGCATGACCACGGACTACATGCCGCGGATTCATCGCCTCGGTCCTGATGCCTATGGCTGGACCGGCTGCAACGGCAGGGCGGTCGCGCTCACGATCCCCCTCGGTGCGGAGCTTGCGAAAGCGGTGCGCGGCGTGTCGGCGAACGAGCTGGCGCTGCCATTCACGGAGCCGGTCACTATTCCGGCGCACGCCCTGCTGCGTCCGTTTGCGCCGCTGATGCTGCTCTTGTACCGATACCGTGACGCGCGCGAGATCAGCTAAGAGGTGGGATGTTCGGTCCGGGCGAAGTCGCCGCCCGGAATGGCCTCGAGCAGAGCCTGCGTATACGGATGCTGCGGGTTGCCGAACACGTCGTGCGTGGGTCCATGCTCGACGACGACGCCGTCCTTCATCACCGCGACCAGATCGCAGATCTGGGCTGCAACGCGCAAGTCATGCGTGATGAAGATGATCGACAGGTCGAGCCGCTCGCGCAGGCTGGTCAGCAGCTTCAACACCTGCGCCTGGACGGAGACGTCGAGCGCGGACACCGGTTCGTCCGCGACCAGCACCTTGGGCCTCAGTGCCAGCGCGCGCGCCAGCCCGATGCGCTGACGCTGACCTCCGGAGAACTCATGCGGGAAGCGATCGGCGGCGGACGGGTCGAGCCCCACCAGGCTGAACAGCTCGCGCGCCTCGGTCAGCGCCTGGTCTCGCGCGGTGCCATGCACGATCGGTCCCTGCGCCACCAGCTCGACCGCCTTGCGCCGGGGATTCAGCGAGGCGAACGGGTCCTGAAACACCATCTGCATCTGCCGGGTCCGGCTTCGGACCTCGCTGCGCGAGAGGCGAGCCCAGTCCTGACCGTCGAGCAGGATCGTTCCTGCATCGGGATCGATGAGGCGGATGATGCAGCGGGCGAGGGTGGATTTTCCGGAGCCCGACTCGCCGACAATGCCGAGCGTTGCGCCCTTTGGCAGTGCGAGCGAGACGTCCCTGACCGCATGGGTGACGCGCTCGCCGCGGCCGAGGAAGCCACCGGTGCGATAGGTCTTCGAGACGCCGGAGATGGTGAGGATCATTCGGTCCGACAGCTCGCGTGCCGGGGGCGCCGCCACGGGCGGCACCGCGGCAATCAACTGCCTGGTGTAGTCATGCTGCGGCCGTTGCAGGATATCCGCCGCCGCGCCCTGTTCGACGACGATCCCATGCTGCATCACGACGACGCGGTCGGCGATCTCGGCGACGACACCGAAATCGTGGGTGATGAACAGCACCGCGGTCCTGCGCCGCTGCTGCAGCTCGCGGATCAGCTTGAGGATCTGGGCCTGCGTCGTGACATCGAGCGCCGTGGTCGGCTCGTCGGCGACCAGCAGCTTCGGATCGAGCGCCAAGGCCATGGCGATCATCGCGCGCTGGCGCTGGCCGCCGGACAACTCGTGCGGATACGCCTTCGCCGCGCGCGGCGGATCGGGAATATGGACGTCGGACAACAGGGACAGCACGCGCGACCTGATCTCGGCCTTGGAGAGATCGGTATGGATGTCGAAGACCTCGCCGATCTGGTCGCCGATCGTGCGCAACGGATTGAGCGCGGTCATCGGCTCCTGGAACACCATCGCGATCTCGGCGCCGCGAATGCTGCGCATCTCGGCCGCCGTGGCGGTGCAGAGATCGCGCCCGGTAAACAGGATGTGTCCGCCATCCGTGCCTACACCGTCGGGCAGCAGCCGCATGATGGCATTGGCCATCATCGACTTGCCGGAGCCGGACTCCCCGACGATGCAGACGATCTCGTTTTCGGCGATCGCAAGCGAGACCTCGGAGATGGCATGCGTTCGGTCGGCGCCTTTCGGCAGCCGTACGCTGAGGCGATCGACGGTCAGAACGGGCTGTGCTGGACTCATCGCTGCTTCAGCCGCGGGTTCAGTGCATCGTTGAGGCCCTGGCCGACCAGCGACACCGCAAGCACGGTGATCAGGATGGCAACGCCGGGGATTGCCGACACGTACCACTGCACGCGCAGCACATCGCGCCCGAGACCGATCAGGTTGCCCCAGGAGGCGACGTTGGCGTCGGACAGCCGCAGGAAGGCGAGTGCACTCTCCAGGAGGATCGCGACCGCCATCACGACGCCGGCATAGACGATCACCGGGGGCAGCGCGTTGGGCAGGATCTCGCCCAGCATCAGCTGGGTGTCGCGCATGCCGAGGGTGCGTCCGGCCTGGACGAATTCGCGGCCGCGCAGCGAGAGGAACTCAGCCCGCGTCAGCCGCGCCGGCGCCGGCCATGAGACGATGCCGACGGCGATCGTGACCGTCGTCAAGGTCGAGCCGAACACCGCGACCAGCACCAGCAGCAGCACGAAATTCGGCAGTGTCTGGAAGGCCTCGGTGATGCGCATCAGGATGTTGTCGACCCACCCGCCGTAGTAGCCGGCGAGTGCGCCGACCATGATTCCGATCGCCACGGCAATGAACGTGGCGACGCCGCCGATCAGCAGCGAAATGCGGGCGCCGTGAAAGATCTGGGCGGCAATGTCGCGGCCGGAATTGTCGGTGCCGAGCAGGAAGCGCGGATTGGCGAACGGCCAGATCAGCGGACGCCCGGCGAGCGCGAGCGGATCGCGCGGATAGAGATAGCCGGCGCTGATCGCCATGCCCACCACCACAAGAAGCAGGATCAGGCCGAACACCGCGGAGGGACTGCGGAAATAGCGTTTCACGGCGTCCATGCTCAGTTCTCCGCCGTGATGCGCGGGTCGAGCCGCGCATAGAGCAGATCGGTGATGAAGTTGACCGCAATCACCAGGAGCGCGGAGACGAACACGATGCCGAGCAGGGTGTTGAGATCGCGCTGGACCACCGATTCATAGGCAAGGCGTCCGAGGCCAGGCAGCGAGAACACGGTCTCGACGACGACGGAGCCGCCGAGCATCGTCCCCGCCTGCAGCCCGATCAGCGTGACCATCGGCAGCAGCGCGTTGCGCAGAACGTGGCGGGTGATGATGCGGGTCTCGTCGAGGCCCTTGGCACGTGCGGTGCGGACGAAATCGAGGTTCTGGACCTCGAGCATGGATGCGCGCATGATGCGCAGATAGATGGCCAGGAAGATCAGGCCGAGCGTCAAGGACGGCAACACCAGGTGGCGGGCGATGTCGAGCACGCGCCAGAGGCCGTTCGTGACCGCGCCGATATCCTCGAAGCCGCCGGCTGGCAGCCACTGCAGGTAGATCGAGAACACGACGATGGCCATCAGACCAAACCAGAACGACGGGGTCGCGTAGAAGATCAACCCCACGGTGGAGATCAGCGTGTCGGGCCACCGGTTGACGTCGCGCGCAGCGATCACCCCGAAGACAAGACCGAAGAAAAAGGCAAAGGACAGGGACGAAGTCATCAACAGCAGGGTCGGCGGCAGCCGCTCCAGGATCACGGCGGCGACGGGCTTGCCGTAGATCGCGGAGAATCCGAGATCGAGGCGCACCAGCCGCCACAGGTAATTGGCCAGCTGCATCGGGACCGACAGATCCAGCCCATAGAAGCGGCGCAACTCGCGGGCAGTCGCAGCATCGCCGCCGCCCATCTGGGCCATCATCGCGTCGACCGTGTCGCCCGGCGCGAGTTGCAGCAGGAGAAAGACGCCGATCAGGATCAGGAACAGGGTGGGGATCGAGGCGGCGAGCCGCCGCCCCGCAAGGCTCAAGATGCGCATGGCCTTATCCTGACGGATTCCGGCTCAGGCGGAAAGCCACAGATCGTGCCAGCTCGACGATCCCCAGCGCGGCGTGTTCGAGTGGTTGCGCGCCTTGGCCGTGATCACGGTGACGAAGATCTGCTCGATCGGCATCCACACCGGCAGCTCGGTATTGGCCTCGCGCACGAAATCGGCATAGAGCGCCTTGCGCTTGGCCGGATCGACCTCGGTCGCCGCGTCATCGATGATCTTGTCGATCTTGGCGTTGTCCCACCCCCACTGGTTGGTCCACGGCGCGCCCTTGGGCTGCCCGGAGCGGTACCAGACCGTGGTCGAGACGGCCGGATCATTGCGATACTGGTGCCAGCCGGTCGCGAGATCGAAGGCGTGCTCGTCATAGACCTGCTTGAGGAAACCGCCGCCATCGTTGCGCACGATCTCGATCGCGATGCCGACCTCGCCCAGCGATTGCTGGAGGAAGGTCGACCACAGCGAGATGTCCTCGCCCCATGGCGCGGGCAGCAGCCGCAGCGAGAAGCGGGTGCCGCCGGCGCCGGGCTTGTAGCCGGCTTCGTCCAAGAGCGCTGCCGCCTTGGCCTTGTCGTAGGGATATTGCGGCGTATTGGCGCCGGGGTAGAAGTCGGTCGAGGTCGACGGGATCGGGCCGGTGCCCAGCTTGGCGAAATCGCCGAGGAAGTTCTCGATGAAGAAAGGAACGTTGATCGCATGCGCGATGGCGCGGCGGACCTTCACGTCCGCCAGCTCCTGGCGGCGGACGTTGAACTCGAGCGTGTTGGTGCGCGCGTTGCCCTCGTTGCCCTTCGTCGAGACGATGAAGCGCTTGTCCTTGCTGAGCCGCGCCATGTCGGAGATGGTCAGGCCAGAGAACGGGCTGTAGTGCAACTCGCCGGCCTCCATCTGCGCGGCTGCGGCGGCGCGGTCAGTGATCACTTTCCACACGATGCGATCGAGGTAGGGCGCGTTCGGCCTCCAATAATCGGTGTTGCGCTCGGCCATGATGTATTGCCCGCGCTCGTACTTCACGAACTTGAACGGACCGGTGCCGACGGGGGCGAGGTTGGCGGGGTTCTGCCGGATGTCGCCGCTCTCATAGATGTGCTTGGCCGAGACGTAGCCGAGATCGGGTAGCGCGCGCAGGAGCAGGTTGAGCGGCATCGGCCGCTCGTAGCGGAAGATCGCGGTCTGCGGATCCGGCGTGTCGACCGCTGTCAGGAACAGCTGCAAGGTCGATCCGTAGTTGAGGATCTTCTTCCACATGTTCATCGCGGTGAAGGCGACGTCCTCCGACGTGAACGGCTTGCCGTCATGCCAGGTGATGCCCTTGCGCAGCTTGAAAGTGACGGTCTTGCCATCCGGCGTCGCCTCCCAGCTCTCGGCCAGCACGCCGACCGGCTGGCCGTTGGCATCGAGGTCGACGAGGTTCTCCTGGATCTTGCCTCCGATGATGTAGACGCCGGTCGATGCCTGGAGGCTCGGGTTGAGCTGGCGCTGCTCGGCGCCGTAGTGCACGTTGAATACGCCGCCTTTGCGCGGGATCTCCTGGGCGAAGGCCCGGAATGGATTGACCACGTTCGCGGCGATGGCGGCGGAGGTCAGGAGGGCGGTCCGGCGGCTGATCTCGAAACGGCTCGAATTCATCAAGGTCTCCCGAAGGCCAAGCGGGGACGCTGGCCGATGGTGCAATTGCGGCGAAGATTACGCGGATCGCGGGTCCAAGTCATTTGCGAATTGCGATGCAGATCTGCGGCATTCTCGGCCGGTCCATGCAGCCGGCGGCACCGTGGCATACATTGCTCGTATACAAACGAATGGGAGAAGATCTTCGCCGACGGGGACTTGAATGAGGTGGGGATTGCCGGCTGCCACGAACCGACCGGAGGCAACTCTGACGCGGCGCCAATAGACTGCGCTATCTCAGGTCGACGTCATAGGGCCTTCGATCGGCAGCCGCAGCTCGAACGCAACACCGTTGTCGCCCGGCCGCAGCGAGATCTCGCCGCCATGGCTTGCCATGATGGCGCGCACGATCGCCAGCCCCATACCGGTACCGCCGCTGTCGCGCCGGGTCGTGAAGAAGGCATCGAAGATGCGGTCGCGGTTCTCCGGCGAGATCGGATCGCCGTCATTGCTGGCGATGACGATCAGCATCTCCTTGCTCTCCTCGGCCTCGAGGCGGATGCGCCGGGCGCCGTGCCGGACGGCGTTGTCGACGAGATGCGTGAGCACGATCAGCGCGATCTCGTTCGGGAGCATGGTGCTGCGCTCGACAGGGCCGGACGTCTCGATGACGGTCGACGGGAAACGCGCTCGCAGCGTGCTGACGGCCTCGGCTATGCTACCGGCCTCGACCGTCGACACCGTCTCCGCCCGTGCCAGCTCGCGCAAGCGTTGGGCCAGCGCCGCGAGGCGGTCGGCGTCGCCAAGGATGTTGGTGAGGAATTTCTCCTGCTCGGCGCGTGTCAAGGTCTCGGAAGGACTGGCCAGAGAGTCGAGCAGCAGCTCGGCTGCGCCCTTGATCGAGGTCAGCGGCGATTTGAGCTCGTGCGTCAGATGCGCGGAAAAGCTCCGGATGTAGTTGGAGCGTTGGGCCAGTTGCTCGGCCATGGCGAAGAAGTGCCCGGCGAGCTCGGCGAAGTCGCGGGTGCCGTAATGGGCGAGCGGGCGGAAGCCGGCGGGATCGTTGCGTCCGATCCTGCCGGCGCGATCGACCAGCTCGCGCATCGGCCGTGTGATCGTCCGTGCCACGATGAGGCCGACCAGCAGCGTCGTGAGGACAATGGCGGAGCCTGCGGCAACGAACTTGCCGCGCTCTTGATAGAGATGCTCGAAGATGTTGCGGGGCGTCCGCGAGGTGTAGATGACGCCGGCGACGCGATCGTTGACGACCACCGGCATGGCCGAGAACACATGGACACCGACGCCGCGGCTGATCGAATAGATCGGTGGCGGCGTCTTGTCCGGAATGCGAATGCGGAGCGCGGCGCTGTAGCGTCCCTTCAGGGCGGCAGCCACCTCGTCGATATGGGCGAGTGACTTGCCCATTTCATCGCGGCCGGCGATCACGACGCCTTGCGGATCGAGCACACGGAATCCGGCCAAGGTGACCTTCTGCGTCTCCCTGACGATCGGAAGCAGCCGCGCGCCAATCGCGACATAGGCGGGATCCGCAGGATGGATCGCGTCGCGGGCGTCCGGGCGGCGGACGAACAGATCGTTGGCCAGCAGATCGAGCAGGGGACGGATGGGTGTCACCTCGTCTGCGGAATCGGGGCGTGCCTCGGGCGGGATTTCGGCGCCGAGCGGAAGGCCAGCGGCAAGGCGCGCGGACACCTCCTCGGCAAAGACCGCCGCGAGCACACGGCTCTGCGCGATCAGCTCTGCCTGTGTCTGACGGATCAGCTGGTTGTCGTAGATGCGAAAGAAGAACAGCCCGACCAGGGGCAGGGTGGCGACCAGCGCCAGCACGCCGAAGACGATCTGTCCCAGCGACGGCCGCCATTTCGCCCTGGGCTTGGGCGCGATCATGAGGCGCCGCAGCGGCCGAGCCGGAAGCCCACGCCATGGACGGTCTCGATCGCGTCGTCGCAATGCGCGGCTGCGAGCTTCGCTCTGATGTTGCGGATGTGGCTGTCGATCGTTCGGTCGGAGACCTGGATGTTGAGCTGATAGGCAGCGGTCATGATCTGCTCGCGACTGAAAACGACTGCAGGACGCGTCATCAGCGTGCGCAGGATGCTGAACTCCAGCGCTGTGAGCGTCAGCGGCGTATCGCCGAAGCGCGCCAGATGCTGCTGCGAGTCGAGACGAAGCCTGCCGTGCGCCAGCTCCTCCGGTTCGAGCGTACGATCCGCAGCACCGGAGTTGACCCGACGGAGAATGACGTTGACGCGGGCAACCAGCTCGCGCGGGCTGAACGGCTTGGTCACGTAGTCGTCGCCGCCGATCTCGAGCCCGAGAATGCGGTCGATCTCCTCGTCGCGCGCCGACAGGAACAGGATCGGCACCTGCGAGGTCCGGCGGATGCGCCGGCAGACTTCGAGCCCGTCGAACTCCGGCATGCCGACGTCGAGCACGATGAGGTCGGGCCGGTCCTCGGCGAACCTGACCAGCGCGGCCCGACCGTCGGCCGCCTCCGTCACCGCCATGCCGGCCTTGCTCACGGCGACACGCAGGACCTCGCGGATATGCGCGTCATCGTCGACAATGAGGATTCGGGGGGACACGGCCAGGGCTCCGCGGCGAGGCATCAACTGGGATTCTGCGTTAGAGGATGTCTATCGAGATAGCGCTGCAAGCGCCAGCCGCGAAAACTCCAGGATCGCCACGACGCCATTTCGGCCACCTGCCGGTCCAGCAGCCGGTCGTGGATCCGGGGCAGACCGGCGTCCTGCGGCAACAGCAACATGGCGCGCCGCACGGCCGGCAGGGCTTGGGTACCGAGGCTGGAGAGATAGTCGCTATCGATGGCAGAGCGGCTGCGTCCTGCCTCACGGCTGCTGGTCACGTTGTAGTCGGCGATCAGCCCGTTGAAATTGACCAGCGCGCAGCCGTAGAGCGTCGCCGCGAGCGCAAGCAGGTTCATGCGCACGAGCCATGCATTGGGCTTCTCCAGAATGATCCGCGCCATGATCAGGATCAGTCCCACGGCGACCAGCGCCATCCATATCAGAGCCGCGATGCGCCACTGCGTCAGGAGATAGCTCTCGATATAGATGTGGACCCGCTGAATCGAGGATACGACCAGCATCACGTTCTGTCCGACCCAGAGATAGACGAGCGGGCGGATGAGCCGCGACCCCTCCTGTCCCGAGCGGACGGCGGCGATGACAAAGGCGGCCGCCAGAAGTGCCGTAGCGATCAGCGGGTAGGCGCCTCGGTGGGCGTAGGTCGCGTAAGTCATTCCGTTGGGAAGCGCCGCATGTCCCCACAGATAGACGCCATCCAGGGCGGTCTGGATCGCAAACAGCAGGTTGAACAGAATCAAGGAGCGGACGACGGTCTGCTGGTTGAGGAGGGGGCTGACGACCGACGGCGCCTGGTCGTCGCCATCGAGATCGATCGGAGGACGTTGCGTCTTGCCTCGTTGGCGCCAGCGCAAGTTGATGAATGGCCAGATCAGGGACACCATCAGGAGCCAGAAGATGGGACGGCCTACGCTCAGGCTCGACGCAATGTGCTGAGGATGCAGTTCGTCGAGCCATTGCTCGATGACGGGATTGGCTGCCGCGAACAGGAGAATGAAGACGAGGCTGAGGGCGAGGGGGATGCTCCAGGTCAGCACGATGCGTGTAAAATCGTTGGCACGAAGCGTGGCCAAAGTATCGGGGATCAGTTGGAACGGTCCGATCAGAAGAAGTTGCCGTGCTGCGCTCAGCGGCACGAGAAGTCCTTCGGCGGCCGGATCGGTCGACAGGGCGACGGCCGATATCGTCCCGAGGACGACGATCAATACCGACAACGTCGTCAGGTCCTCGATCGCGGGCAACAGGCCTGCAACGAGGACGATATTCGCAAGAATCGCGCGCGGGCGGTGGATCCGGTCGTGATTGGCGAGGAGGCTGGCTGCGAAGAGCGCTGCCGCAAAGATCGGGAAGGAGAGGCCTAGCGTCTGGTCGTAAAGCAGGATGTCGGCGAGCCCGAGCAGGCCGATCGCGATGATGAACTTGTACCACATGGACTCAGATGCCTCTGGGGAAGCCGTCAGCTCGGCGGAGCCCTTCATTGAAGTAGTCCTTGGTTGAATCACGACTCGGTCGGCAGCGCCCGCCGATGAAGCGAGCATGCCCCCCCGCGCGTGCAGCGGTGCCGGAGACGGTCTGCAGCATTTCAGGATTTGTTTGCAGATTTCGTGCAGACGCGATTCCACATCTGGCGCAGGGGAAGCGTGATTGTTACGCAATGGCCGTCTTTCCCTGGGATGATCGGCTGCACACATGCTCGGACGTATCAGGACCGCGGTTCTCTGGCTTCTTGCTCTGCTCTTCATTTTCGTCACGCTGAACAGCAACGAGCCCTATCTGGTTCGGCTGCGGGGCAGCGGCCACGCAGCCCTGCTTCTCATAGGACTTGCCGTTCCGCTGCTACTGATGCTCGGCGGTCGGTGGCGGCGGGATGCCGCCGGACGCGCGCTCGTCGTGGCATGGTGTGTTCCGCTGATCATGCTGACGTCGACGCAGTTCATGTTTGCTTGGCGCAAGTACGAGACGTTCCGCACGCCCCCGGACGTGGCGCATCTGCTCGGCCGGCATTTCATCGTCGGCTACACGGCCGTGGACGACGCCGCCGCGCTGGCGCGACAGGGATTGATCGCGGGCGTCTATGTGACACACCACAACGTACGTGGCCGGACCGAGCCTCAATTGCGCGCCGAGATCGCGCGATTGCAGGCCGAGCGCCGGAGCGCCGGGCTGTCGCCCCTGCTGGTTGCGGCGGATCAGGAGGGAGGCACTGTCGCACACCTGTCTCCGACCCTGCCGAACATGCCCGGCCTCGCGACGCTGGCCGATCTGCCGGCCTCTCGCCGCGCGCAGGATGCGTTCGCGATGGGACGTACCCAAGGTGAGGCGCTCGCGGCTGCGGGCATCACCTTCAATCTGGCTCCTGTCGTCGACCTTCGCCCGAGCTGGACGCGCAACCGACTGGACTTCCACACCTTGATCGGCCGGCGCGCGATCTCCAACGATCCCACGGTGGTCGGCGACATCGCGCTTGGTTATGTCCGCGGCCTGGAAGCAAGCGGTGTTCGCGCGGCGGTGAAGCACTTCCCTGGCCTGGGGCGCGTCGCGGCGGACACGCATCACTTCTCGGCACAGCTCGACACGGCAGTCGATGTGTTGGAACAGTCGGATTGGCGGCCGTTCCGACAAGTGCTGCAGGGCTCGCACGCGGCAATGATGGTCGGTCACGTGATGGTCGATGCGATCGATCCAGAGCGGCCTGCCTCGCATTCCAAGGCCGTGCTCGATGGCCTCATTCGCGGCCGCTGGAACTATCAGGGCGTGGTCGTGACGGATGATCTGGTGATGGGGGCGGTCTATGGCCGTGATCTGTGCAAAGCCGTCGTGGAAGCGCTCAATGGCGGCGCCGATCTCTTGCTGGTGGCCTATGACGGGACTCAGTTCCATCGCGTGCTTGCTTGCGCCAAGGAGGCTCGGGCGGAAGGACGCATCGATCTCGATGCACTCCGGGGGAGCGATGAGCGGCTGAGGCGCTGGAGGCCTGAGGACAATCCGTCCGAGCCTTCGACCATCTCGACGGTTCGGGTGGAAGGCGTGCGTCGGAATGTCGTCGACTGACTCGCAGCAGGAGCCCACAGTCAGCGCGGGCCGTTGCCCGTCCAGTTGCGCCAGGCGACGTTGGAGAGACTACGCAGGTCGGTCGCCAGCGGGCGTCGCGTCTGCTTATCGTGCTGGGCAATGACCTGCTCGGACTCACGAATCTTGAGCTGGAGCTCAGCGACTTGCCGCTTGGTCAGTTCCAGCGCTTTCCCGTCGGCGCTCTCGCCGACGGTGAACCGGGCCGTCTCGATCTGCTTCAAGACCGTACGATTCTTTTTGAGCTGGGCGCGATGCCAGGCAACCTTGCTGTCACTGTCCGCAACCATGGTGCACTCCCGCGAAATGCCGCGAAGACTAAACAACCAGGTCTTGATTCGCGACGGCTCCAGGCCAGCATCGGCAACATGGGAATACCATTTGTCGATCTGTTGTCCTGATTACTTGGGGCACGAACGCTCCAGTCCCCCGCGAGCGTCTCGATCTCATTGATCAGTTCGGATGCCCCAGCCTGTGGAGTGGCTTGCGTAAGTTCATGATTTGTTCTAGATTGCGGCGATGCTTGCCTATGGGTGCTCCATGCGCGATCTGTGTTGGGTCCGAGACGAGATCGATCGAATGCGTCTACAGGTCGGGCGGCAGCGTCGTGAAATCTTGCAACTGCGGCGAGCCGGAGTGGCGACAGCCGCGGCCGAGGCGCTGTTGCAGCGCATGCTGGAAACTCTCGAGCGGCTGCGGCAGCAGCGCGAGCAGCTCAAGGTGGAGCAGGCGAGCCTGCTGCCTCGCAAGCAGCGGGGCGCCCGGCACGCATGAGATGCTGGCGGCGTTGGGAGCATCGCGGAGCGATGCCAGTCATCTGGAGCCAGAGCGAAAAACGGACCCTCCGGACGCGAGGGCTCTGACCGGCCGATGTGCGTCAGCGGTTCGATGCTTGCGACAGGTCGTTGTTCGGCGCGCCCGAGCCGACTTCATCCTGATCCGTTGCACCCTGGCTGGGGCGTGCGGAGCCCTGCGACTTCCTGTTGGCTGCCGTCGTTGGCGCTGGTTCGGAGGTACGAGCCTCGGGCAAGACGATGTCCGGCGGCACGGTCATGAGCTCTTCCGCGGTAGCCTCGCACGATTTGATCTCGAAATTGTTGTCCAGGATCTTTTCGCCGTGCGTGCCGAGCGTGATGAGATCAGCCTGTTCCGCAGCCTCCCAGACCTCGCGCTCGGTACGAAACGGACGGGTCAGCTGTTCGTCATTCTCAAACAATGCGTAGGGCACGAGCGCCTCCAGATTGCGATCCATCGAGGCAGCGATGCCGCGCTGCTCAAAGCCGGCCGTCCATTCGAGGCAGGCACGTCCAGACAAACTGCTGCAGGTGCTGGCTGGTTCCACGCAGGAGATTGCCGATCCGACCGACCAGTTGTGACGATCCGTCCGGCCCGCCCGGCGGAACATGGACGCAAGCGCGAGGTTGCCCGCGGTGTCGAATTTCCAGGAGAATTCAATGGACATCAAGGGAAAGAGGATCGCGATCCTCGCGACCAACGGGTTCGAGCAATCCGAGCTCGAAGTGCCGCGCGATCGCCTCAAGCAGGCGGGCGCGACCGTCGAGATCATCTCGCTCGCGCCGGGCGAGATCAAAGGCTGGGATGACAAGGATTGGGGACGGTCCGTCAAGGTCGACAAGACTTTGGACCAGGCTTCTGCTGCGGACTACGACGCCATCGTGCTGCCGGGCGGCCAGATCAATCCGGATCTGCTGCGTCTGGAGCCGAAGGCACTGCGATTCATCAAGGAGATCTTCGAAGCCAAGAAGATCGTTGCGGCGGTCTGTCATGCGCCGTGGCTCCTGATCGAGACGGGAATTGCCAAGGGGCGCAAGATGACGTCCTACAAATCGATCAAGACGGACGTCGCCAATGCCGGCGCGCAGTGGCAGGACGCGGAGGTCGTGGTCGATCAGGGCGTGATCACCTCGCGCAATCCCAGCGATCTGGAAGCCTTCAGCGCCAAGATTATCGAAGAGGTCAAGGAAGGCCGCCATCTCAAGCGCAGCGCGGCTTGATGCTGAGATCGGAAGCCGGGAGAAAACCCGGCTACCTCAGTGGGACGGGCCCAGCGCCCGAGGGGTCGAACGCTGGGCCGCAGTCCACACGGAGTGCCTCCAGCGCGATGGGGGAACGCCGCCAGAGGCACGGAAATGACTCGCGGCGGGCTGGGTCGTTCCCAATTCCTATGCGCGGACCTTCGCCCGCGGGATCTCGACGATAGCCTCGCAACGTTCAGTCTCGCAACGTTCAGTGAGACGTCGGAACTTCGCTGCTCATCCCGGGTTTGCCGCTCTTGAACGGGCCCCCGGAGATGTGTCGTGAGTGAGAAAGCAAAAATCGAGGACTACAAGGCTCCGGCCGGCGGTTGGGGATCGGTGCGCGCGGTCGCGAGCATCCTGACGCAGGAGGAGGTCACGCTGCTCGGCAGCGAGATCCTGCTCAAACAGAACAAGCCAGGCGGCTTCATGTGCGTCAGCTGCTCCTGGGCCAAGCCGGCAAAGCCGCACCCGTTCGAATTCTGCGAGAATGGCGCCAAGGCAACCGCGTGGGAAATCACCGGCAAGACGGTCGGACCGGAGTTCTTTGCTCGGCACACGCTAGCTGAGTTGCGGACCTGGTCGGATCATCAGCTGGAAGAGCAAGGGCGTCTTGCTCATCCCCTGCGCTACGATGCTGCGGCGGATCGCTATGTCGCCGTGAGCTGGGAGGAGGCCTTTCGTGACGTCGGCGCGGAGTTGAACAATCTCGATCCGCATTCGGTCGTGATGTACACCTCGGGCCGGGCTTCGCTCGAGACCAGCTACATGTATCAGTTGTTCGGCCGCATGTACGGCACCAACAATTTTCCCGACAGCTCCAACATGTGCCACGAATCCACATCAGTGGCTCTGCCGGAGGTGATTGGCGTCCCCGTCGGTACGGCGCTCCTTCAGGATTTCGACAAGGCAGATTGCTTCTTCTTCTTCTTCGGCCAGAACACGACGACCAACTCGCCGCGCATGCTGCATCCGTTGCAGAAGGCGGCACAACGCGGCGTGCCCATCATCACGTTCAATCCGCTGCGGGAGCGTGGGCTGGAGCACTTCACCAATCCGCAAAATCCCATTCAAATGGTGCTCACCGGGGGAACGCGGATCAGCACGCAGTATCATCAGCTGCGCATTGGCGGCGATGGTGCGGCGCTACTCGGATTGTGCAAGGCCGTGATCGAGGCGGATGATGCCGCGGTCGCGACCAAGAGCCCGCGCGTGCTCGATGTCGCCTTCATCGAGCAGCACACGTCCGGCTTCGAAGCTTTCGCAACCTGCTGCCTGCAGGCGTCGTGGAGCGATATCGAACGCTCCTCCGGCCTCACGCGCAGCGCTATTCTGGAGGCCGCCAAGGTCTACGCAGGCTCACGCGCCGTCATAGCCAACTATGGGATGGGAATTACCCAGCATCGCCATGGCGTCGAGACCGCCAAGATGATCGTGAATCTGCTGCTATTGCGCGGCAACATCGGGAAGCCCGGGGCGGGTATCTCGCCTGTCCGCGGCCATTCCAACGTGCAGGGGCAGCGTACCGTGGGAATCTCGGAGAAGACCAAGCTGGTGCCGCTCGACAAGCTGGCCGAGCTTTATTCCTTCGAGCCGCCGCGCTGGGACGGTCTCAGCACGGTCGATGCCTGCCAGGGCATCATCAAGGGCGACGTGAAGGGCTTCGTCAGCCTCGGCGGCAATTTCCTGCGCGCCGTTCCGGAACGTTCGCTGATGGAGCCGGCATGGTCGAAGCTGCGGCTGTCGGTGCAGATCGCCACCAAGCTCAATCGCAGTCACCTCGTTCCGGGCGAGGTGACCTATCTGTTGCCGTGCCTCGGCCGCATCGAAATCGACCGGCAGGCGGGCGGAGAGCAGGCGGTCTCGATGGAGGACTCCACTACCTGCATTCACGGCTCGCGCGGCCAGCGCCAGCCAGTCGCCGAGACCCTGTTGTCCGAACCAGCCATTGTCGCCGGTCTCGCCAAGGCCACCCTGAAGCCAAATCCGCGAGTCGACTGGGATGCCTGGGTCGGCGACTACGCGCGCGTCAGAGATGCCATCGAGCGAACCTATCCCGACCAGTTCAAGGACTTCAACAAGCGCCTGTTTCAGCCCGGCGGCTTTCCGCGGCCCATTGGCGCCCGCGAACGCAAATGGAAGACATCGACCGGCAAGGCGAACTTCACCGTGCCCAAGGCGGCACTCAATCCGCCGGAGGAAGGCAATGGCGTGTATCAGCTGATGACCTTGCGCGCCGACGGCCAGTTCAACACCACCATCTACAACGAGGACGACCGATTTCGCGGCGTCACGGGTGGCCGTCAGATCGTTTTCATGAACGCGAGCGACATGGCTGATCTGTGCATCAAGCAGGGCGAACTGGTTCGGCTTTCGACCGAGGCCGATGACGGCGTGGCGCGCTCGCTGGGCGGGCTTCAGGCGGTGGCGTTCGACATTCCGCGCTACAGCGTCGCGGCCTACTACCCCGAATGCAACGGATTGATTCCGCTATGGCACTACGCGGAGGGGAGCAAGGTGCCCGCCGCCAAGTCGATCCCGGTCCGGATCTCGCGCGACATGGCCGCCTGAGCCGTCCGGAGCGGTCAGCCCGCAGCCCGTTGTCGTGCGTCGCCCGGCGCCACCGTTGCGCAAGGGCTTGTGATCTCCGGCGGGGTCGCGCCGGGGCGAAGCGGGACGACCAGCCGGCACACCAATCCCTCGGGACGCCAGTCGAACGAGGCGCGCCCACCGAGCTGGCTTTCCACACTGGCCATCAGGCTGCGCGTGCCGAAGCCGCGCGAGGTCGGCGCGCGCACCAAGGGACCGCCGGTTTCAATCCAGATCAGATCCAGGCGCTCATTCTCGATGGTCCATTTGACTGAGAGATGCCCGGAGCGGACCGACAGCGCACCGTATTTGGCCGAGTTTGTCACCAGCTCGTGCAGCGCCAGCGCCAGCGTCTGCGCGGTCGCCGGCTCGAGTTGCAGCTCGGCGCCGTCGAAGGCGACCTGGCCGCCGGTTGCATAGGGCGCGAGTTCTTCGGCCACCAGCCTGCTTATCTTCGCACCTTCCCAGCTTGATAGCGAGAGGATGGTGTGTACACGGGCCAGCGCGCTGATGCGCCCCTCTACCGCGTCGACATAGGTCTTCACGCTGTCGGCTTTTGTCAGGCGAACGATCGACTGGGCCAAGGTCAGCGCATTCTTGGCGCGATGATCGACCTCGCGGGTCAGCAGGTTCTGGCGTTCCTCGGCGCGTTTGCGCTCGGTGATGTCGATCGTGACCCCGCTGACGCGGATCACGCGACCGGTCCTGTCGGTTGTCGCTGCGGCCGTTCCGACGCACCAGCGTTCTTCGCCATCTGGCCGGTTGATCCGGAACTCAGCCTCATACGATGTCGTGCCTCGGCTAAATTCCGCGACCACCTGGCGGGCACGCTCGGCATCCTCCCGGTGCAGGAGCGCCATGATGTTCACGGTGTTCAGCTCGAAGCTCTGAGGCGAGACGCCGAAGATACGGTACTGGCCCTCGTCCCACATCCAATCGCCATTGACACCGTCCCAGTCCCACGAGCCCATCTTGCCGGCCGCGATCGCCATGCTCCGACGCTGCTCGCTCTCGACGAGCTTTGCTGTCGATCGCTCAAGCTCGGCCGTGCGGGCCCGTACCCGGTCCTCCAGCTCAAGGTTGAGATGTTCCAGCTCGCGTGTCTTGCGATAGAGCTCGGCAAAAACCTTGATCTTGGCGCGCAGTACCTCCGGCACGACGGGAACCGGTACGTAGTCGACGGCGCCCATCTCATAGCCACGAAGGCGATCGAAGTCGCTCACCTGGATGGCGGAGATGAAGATGATCGCAATCTTCTGGAACCTCGGATGCTCACGGATCATTTGCGCCAGTTCGAAGCCGTCGAGCTCGGGCATGCAGACGTCGACGAGGATCACCGCGATCTCGTTCTTCAACAGAATTTCGAGCGCCTCGCGCCCGGAGGTGGCGACTACGAGTTTCTCGCCGAGTTCCTTCAGGATGACCTCGTAAGCCAGCAGCTTCGCCGGCTGATCGTCGACCAGGAGGATGTTGACCTTCGCATGTTCCATCATGATGAACCGTTCAGCGGTGCAGCCACATGCGGATCGCAAGGAGCAGCTGCTCGGTGTTGACGGGTTTTGCCAGATAATCGGAGGCGCCAGCTTCGAGACACTTTTCGCGGTCTCCCTTCATGGCTTTCGCGGTCAACGCGATGATGGGGAGCCGGACGAAGGCGGGATTTTGCCTAATGACGCCGATCGTCTGGTAACCATCCATCTGCGGCATCATGATGTCCATCAGGACGATCGAGATCGCGGGATTGCTCTGCACCAGGTCGATCGCTTCGCTTCCGGTGGTCGCCGTCAGCACTTTCATGCCGCGGCGTTCCAGCACGCTGGAGAGAGCAAAGATGTTGCGGGCGTCGTCGTCGACCAGCAGCACCGTCTTGCCGATCAGATCTTCGTCGGAACTGTTCAGCTTCTCCAGCATGCGCTGCTTCTCGAGCGGCAGTTCCGTAATCACACGGTGTAGGAACAACGACGTCTCGTCGAGCAGCCGCTCCGGCGACTCGACGCCCTTGACGACGATGCTGCGCGCCATCGTATGCAGTTCCGCATCCTCCTCGGCCGACAATTCCCGCCCGGTGAAGACGACCACCGGAACGCTCGATAAGAAATCGTCGGAGCGCAATTGATCGAGTACGTCGAACCCGCTCATGTCTGGCAGCCGCAGATCGAGAACCACGCAATCGCACGGCGCGCTGCGCAGCGTCTCGAGCGCCGAAGCTCCCGTATCCGCCGCGATGATCTCGATGTCGTCGTGATCCAACAGCTGGCGGATGCTGAGTTGCTCGGCCGCGTTGTCCTCGACGATCAGCAGCCGCTTGCGTCGCGGCTTGGCGTATTCCTTGATCTGCGACAGGGCCGCGCTGACGCCTTCCGTTGTCGTGGGCTTGCTGACAAAGGAGAACGCGCCACGCGCCAAAGCGTGCTGGCGGTCTTCGTCGAGCGTGATGATCTGCACCGGGATGTGCCGCGTCAGCGGATTATGCTTGAGCTGGCTCAGAACGGTCCAGCCGAGCATGTCCGGCAGGAAGACGTCGAGAGAGATCGCGGCCGGTTGATACTGCTTGGCGAGGTCCAGCGCCTCGGCGCCGCGGCCGGCGATCAGCACCTTGAAGCCCTTGTCGCGCGCGAGGTCGATCAGGACGCGCGCGTAGTGCGGATCGTCCTCGACCACGAGCAGGATCGTATCGCCGGGTTCGAGATCGAGACGATCGTCCGGCGGGGGCTCGATCCCGCGCTCCGGCGCGGCCGCTTGCTGTAGGGCTGGGGGTTGAACATAGGGAACGGGCGATGCTGGACTGACGCGGGGCGTCGTTGCGGGACCTGAATATTTGAGCGGCAGATAGAGCGTGAAGGTGCTGCCCTTGCCGGGTGCGCTCTTGAGATGGATCTCGCCGCCCAGGAGGTTGGCGAGCTCGCGGCTGATCGCGAGCCCGAGGCCGGTGCCACCATATTTGCGGCTCGTGCCGGCATCCGCCTGCTGGAATGCCTCGAAGATCAGCTTCTGCTTGTCTTGCGGAATGCCGATGCCTGTGTCCGAGACTTCGAACGCGATCACGGCCGGTGCAGTGTTGAGCACCGGATGTTCTGCGCTCCATCCGCCGAGCGCCGCAGACACCTTCAAGCGCACCCCTCCTTCGGCGGTGAACTTGAAGGCGTTCGAGAGCAGATTCTTCAACACCTGCTGCAGGCGCTTGGAATCCGTGACGATGCTACGCGCAAGGTTCGGGTCCACGTCGATGTTGAAGGCGAGCAGGCGATTTTCCGCCTCGTGGCGGAACGGACGTCCCACGGTTTCCAGGAGGTTGGTGGTGAGGATCTCCTCGGCATCGACCGTCACGGTGCCGGACTCGATCTTGGAGAGATCGAGGATGTCGCTGATCAGATTGAGCAGATCGGTGCCGGCGCCATGGATGGTGCGGGCGAACTCGACCTGCTTGAGGGTGAGATTGCCGTCCGGATTCTCGGTCAGCTGCTGGCCGAGGATCAGGATGCTGTTGAGCGGCGTGCGCAGCTCGTGCGACATGTTGGCGAGGAACTCGGACTTGTACTTGGATGTCAGCGCGAGCTCGGTCGCCTTTTCCTCGAGCGCGCGGCGGGCCTGCTCGATCTCCTGGTTCTTGCGCTCGACCTCGACATTGCGCTCGGCGAGCTGTTGCGCCTTCTGCTCGAGCTGCTCGTTGGTCTGTTGCAGCTCGCGCTGCTGGGTCTGAAGCTCCGCGGCGAGCTGCTGCGACTGCTTCAACAGCCCTTCGGTCTGCATCGTGGCTTCGATCGAATTGAGCACGATGCCGATGGAGTCGGTGAGCTGCTCGAGGAACGTCATCTGCGACGTCGTGAACAAACTAAGCGACGCCAGCTCGATCACCGCCTTGACCTGGTTCTCGAACAACACCGGCAGCACCACGAGGTTCTTCGGGACGGCGCGGAGCAGGGCGGAGCCCACGGGGATGACGTCGGATGGAATCTCGGAGACGAGCCGCTGTCGCTTGTCGATCGCGCATTGTCCGATCAGCCCCTCGCCGAACTGGACGTGCGTCCGGTGAGGATAGATGCCGTCATCGGCGTATGAGGCAAGCAGGCGCAGCTGTGGCGTGGACTCGGTCTCGACCTGGTAGATCACACCGCGGTGGGCGTTCACCAGCGGCGTCAGCTCGGTCAGCAGCAGGCGGCCGACGGTGGTCAGGTCGCGCTGGCCCTGCAGCATGTTGGTGAACTTGGCCAGGTTGGTCTTGAGCCAGTCCTGCTCCGTGTTGAGGTCGGTGGTGAGCCTCAGATTGGTGATCATCGTATTGATGTTGTCTTTGAGCTCGGACACCTCGCCGCGGGCATCGACCTGGATGGAGCGGGTGAGATCGCCCTTGGTCACGGCCGTCGCGACCTCGGCGATGGCGCGCACTTGGGATGTCAGGTTGGCCGCAAGCAGGTTGACGTTGCCGGTCAGATCCTTCCATGTGCCGGCCGCGCCGGGCACGTTGGCCTGGCCGCCGAGCCGGCCCTCGACGCCGACCTCGCGGGCAACGCTCGTCACCTGGTCGGCGAAGGTCGCCAGCGTCTCCGTCATGTTGTTGATGGTTTCGGCGAGTGCTGCGACCTCGCCCTTCGATTTGACCGTGAGGTTCTGCTTGAGATCGCCATTGGCGACGGCGGTCACGACCTTGACGATGCCGCGGACCTGTTCGGTCAAATTCGCGGCCATGAAGTTCACGGTATCAGTGAGGTCCTTCCAGGTGCCGGCAACGCCCGGCACCTGCGCCTGTCCGCCGAGCTTGCCCTCGGTGCCGACCTCGCGTGCCACGCGCGTCACCTCGCCGGCGAAGGCGTTGAGCTGATCGACCATGGTGTTGATGGTGTTCTTCAGCTCGAGGATCTCGCCCTTCACGTCGACCGTGATCTTGCGCGACAGGTCGCCGCGCGCCACCGCCGTGGTCACCTCGGCGATGTTGCGGACCTGCGTGGTCAGGTTGGCGGCGAGCAGATTGACGTTGTCGGTCAGGTCCTTCCACGTGCCGCCGACGCCGGGCACAACGGCCTGGCCGCCCAACCGGCCCTCGGTGCCGACCTCGCGCGCGACGCGCGTCACTTCGGCCGCGAACGAGCGCAACTGCTCCACCATCGTGTTCAGGGTGTCCTTGAGCAGCAGGATCTCGCCGCGCACGTCGACGGTGATCTTTTTCGACAGGTCGCCGCCGGCGATCGCGGTCGCGACCTCCGCGATGTTGCGCACCTGGGCCGTCAGGTTCGAGGCCATGAAGTTGACGCTGTCGGTCAAATCCTTCCAGGTGCCCGCGACTTCCGGCACCTCGGCCTGGCCGCCCAACTTGCCTTCGGTGCCGACCTCGCGCGCCACGCGCGTCACTTCGGAGGCGAAGGCGTTGAGCTGATCGACCATGGTGTTGATGGTGTTCTTCAGCTCGAGGATCTCGCCCTTCACGTCGACGGTGATCTTGCGCGACAGGTCGCCGCGCGCCACTGCCGTGGTCACCTCGGCGATGTTGCGGACCTGAGCCGTCAGATTGCCGGCCATCGAGTTGACGCTGTCGGTGAGATCCTTCCAGGTGCCGGCGACGCCGGGCACGTTGGCCTGGCCGCCGAGCCGGCCCTCGGTGCCGACCTCGCGCGCCACGCGCGTCACCTCGCCCGCGAAGCGGTTGAGCTGATCGACCATCGTGTTCAGCGTCTCTTTGAGGCTCAGGATCTCGCCGCGCACGTCGACGGTGATCTTGCGCGACAGGTCGCCTCCGGCGATGGCCGTTGCCACCTCGGCGATGTTGCGCACCTGCGCCGTCAAATTGCCGGCCATAGAGTTGACGCTGTCGGTGAGATCCTTCCAGGTGCCGGCGACGCCGGGCACCTCGGCCTGGCCGCCGAGCTTGCCGTCGGTGCCGACCTCGCGCGCCACGCGCGTCACTTCGCCGGCGAAGGCGTTGAGCTGGTCCACCATCGTGTTCAACGTCTCCTTCAGCTGAAGGATCTCGCCGGAGACGTTGACCGTGATCTTCTTCGACAGGTCGCCCTTGGCGACGGCGGTGGCGACCTCCGCGATGTTGCGGACCTGGCCTGTCAGGTTGGAGGCCATCGAGTTGACGCTGTCGGTCAGGTCCTTCCAGGTGCCCGCGACTCCGCGCACCATGGCCTGGCCGCCGAGCTTGCCCTCGGTGCCGACCTCGCGCGCGACGCGGGTCACCTCGCCGGCGAACGCGTTGAGCTGGTCGACCATCGTGTTGATGGTGTCCTTCAGCTCCAGAATCTCGCCGCGCACGTCGACGGTGATCTTCTTCGACAGGTCGCCATTGGCGACGGCGGTCGTCACCTCGGCGATGTTGCGGACCTGCGCCGTCAGGTTCGACGCCATCGAGTTGACGCTCTCGGTGAGATCCTTCCAGGTGCCGGCGACGCCGAGCACGTTGGCCTGGCCGCCGAGCCGACCGTCGGTGCCGACCTCTCGCGCCACGCGCGTGACCTCGCCGGCGAACGCATTGAGCTGGTCGACCATTGTGTTCAGCGTTTCCTTCAGCTGAAGGATCTCGCCGGAGACGTTGACGGTGATCTTTTTCGACAGGTCGCCGCTGGCGATGGCCGTGGCGACGTCGGCGATGTTGCGGACCTGTGCCGTCAGGTTCGACGCCATGAAGTTCACGTTGTCGGTCAAATCCTTCCAGGTGCCGGCAACGCCGGGCACCTGCGCCTGGCCGCCGAGCTTGCCCTCGGTGCCGACCTCGCGCGCCACGCGCGTCACCTCGGATGCGAAGGCGTTGAGCTGGTCGACCATCGTGTTGATGGTGTCCTTCAGCTCCAGGATCTCGCCGCGCACGTCGACCGTGATCTTGCGTGACAGGTCACCGCGGGCGACCGCAGTGGTGACGTTGGCGATATTGCGGACCTGAGCGGTGAGGTTGCCGCACATCGCGTTGACGGAGTCGGTGAGGTCCTTCCAGGTGCCGGCAACGCCGGGAACGATGGCCTGACCTCCGAGCTTGCCGTCGGTGCCGACCTCGCGCGCCACACGCGTCACCTCCGACGCGAACGACCTGAGCTGATCGACCATCGTGTTGATGGCTTCCTTCAGCTGCAGGATCTCGCCACGAACGTCGACCGTGATCTTCTTCGATAGGTCGCCATTGGCGACTGCGATCGTCACCTCCGCGATGTTGCGGACCTGGCCGGTGAGATTGTTGGCCATGGAGTTGACGCTCTCGGTCAGGTCCTTCCAGACGCCCGTGACTTCGGGAACCTGGGCCTGGCCGCCGAGCTTGCCCTCGGTGCCGACCTCGCGCGCCACGCGGGTCACTTCGGACGTGAAGACGCTGAGCTGTTTGATCATCGTGTTGACGATGGTCGCCGACTGCAGGAACTCGCCGCCCAGAGGCCGGCCATCGACGTCCAGTTTCACGGTCTGCAGGAGGTCGCCTTGGGCCACGGCGGCAACCGCGCGCGTCACCTCACGGGTGGGCCATAGAAGATCGTCGATCAACGTGTTGATCGAACTCTCCATATCCGCCCAGGAGCCGCTTGCGATGCCGAACCGCACGCGCTGGCGCGTCTTTCCCTCCCGTCCCACGACCTGGCCGACGCGCTCGAGCTGCTGCGCCATCCGCTCGTTGGCCGCAATGATCTCGTTGAACGTGTCGGCGATCTTGCCGTCGATGCCGAGATAGTCGCCGCCCATACGCACGGAGAAATCTCCGGAACGCATGGCCTGGAGAGCGCGGAGCAGGTCCTGGCTGGCATCGGCCGCCTCGGCTCCGTTGCCTTGGCGGCCAAACCCTTGGCGCTCGGGCATCGGACTGGCAGCAGAATCGAGATCGCTCATCAAGTTCCCCGTGGCAGACCGTCTACCAGCAAAAATCCGAGACTCGGATAGCCGGCGGCCATAGAAGCCGCCGCAACTACTCAAATCAAGCCAGGATGCCGATTTCCAAGGCTAATGGAACCGGCCTTTACTGGCGCGAGTGCTTCAACTCCAATCCAGGAAAAGGGTTCCCATGTATTCGTCGCTGACGAAGGAGGCGATTTCCATTGGAACGGGGAAAGGGGGCGCGTCTCATTCGAGTAAGAGGAGAACCTGCCTCAAGTTCGCTATTGCTGCCGTCTTGATGCCTCCGAAGGGGACTAGCAATGGAAACCACGGCAGAGACGGGGATGCCGGAAGCAATGGCGCCGAGATGCCGACGGATCCGAAGATCCCGAGACGCCTAAGAATGCAGGCCCTTCACGTTGGCAGTGTCGCGTCGCTTCTGAGCAGGACCCGCGCTGCAACGTGCGCCATGTTCCACCAGCGCAGAGCGAACATTAATATCGTGTAACAGAGTTGCGGCGGTCCGCCGTGGCTCCCAGCTGATTGAGATGAAACGATCGGATCTTTTCAGAGAGAACGCAGACAACTGTCTCCAGCTCGCGGAGCGCGCCGACGGAGAGCCGGCGTTCCGGCGCTATCGACGCATGGCCCAAGGTTGGAAAGCGCTCGCGCTCCAGCAGGATTGGCTCGATGGCGAAATCGCACCGCTCGGCGAGTACCGGACCGCGCTACATTGCGCTGCTGACGGCCTTTAGCCTGGCCTCGGCCGTCGCCGCGTTCACGACGATTCGTCAGGTGCATACGGAAGCGTATTCGCTGCCGCAGCCCATCACCCACATCTGAACCAGCGGCAGCCGAACTTCTCCATCTTCTCCATCGTGGCCCCGCCGGAGACCTGAAGCGGCGTCCAGATCGGCCCGGGCGCGACGGCGTTCACGCGTATGGCCTTCGGTCCGAGCTGCTTGGCCAACGACTTCACATAGTTCATGGGTCGCCGCCTTTGTTCGCGCATAGTCGTAGAGATCCGCAGAGCCATCATAGGCCTGCTCGGACGAGGTGCCGATGATGACCGATCCCGGCTTCAGATGGGGCAGGGCGGCCTTGATGATCCAGAACGGGGCATAGATATTGGTTTTCATCGTCGCGTCGAAATCTTCGGACGAGACATCCAGGGTCGACTGACGCGTCTGCTGCCGCGCGGGTGTTATTGACGACAATGTCGAGTCCGCCGAGTGCTTCGACGGCCTGTTGCACCAGCCGCCGGCAGAACGTCTCCTCTCGAGGGACGTGGTCAACAGCCTGAGATCGCCAACGTTTCGTTTGGATCGCTCAAAGCACCGTGTTGCGCCAGATGCGCGGTCGGCTCTGCGGCCTGTTGGCTCAAGGAGGGAACGAACAGGCGCGGCCCGCGTCGTTTCGATCGAATCGCAGCGGCGTCAGCGCTATCCAATCCGGCGCCCTTCGTGGATCACCAACCAAGGAGAGCCATCCGATGGCGCAGCAAGGCCAAGGCATCGTCAGGACAGGACGCGGTGAGGATCAGCCCGCCGACAAGGAGCGTGCGCAGCAGGTTCATAAGACCACATCTCCGGATGCTCCGTCCCGCGAGGCGACACGTCATCCCGAGCAGGACGGTAACCCGTCGGAGGCCGACTGAGAGCGCTTCAGGCTCTTGGGAACGGCCGGTGACGGCCGAACGTTATCGATCCACTCGCACCGGGAGGACCACATGACGTCGATGCTCGATGAACGCGAATATGGCAACCTGATTGGAAGCGACAAGGTCGAAGGCACGGCCGTTTATGGCGCCGACGACACCAAGATCGGCACCATCGAACGCGTGATGATCGACAAGCTGAGCGGGCGGGTCTCGTATGCCGTCCTGGGCTTCGGCGGTTTCCTCGGGCTTGGGAATGATCACTACCCGTTGCCCTGGCAATCCCTGAAGTACGACACGCGACTCGGCGGCTACGTTACCGGCGTGACCGAGAACCAACTGCGAGGCGCGCCGAAATATTCCGACGAGCGTGAGTGGGACTGGGGGGATGCCGGGGCGGGGCGCAAGGTCGACGACTATTACGGCGTCCAACTCGCGTAGGACCGCCGATCCCGTTCATTGCCCTGGCGAGGATTGCTGACGAACGTGGCGCGTAGCGGCCATCGTCAGCGATCTCCGATGAATCTCAGGCGGCCGGCGGCTGAGCGCCGCTTTCGGCCGCCGATCCAGCCATCATGCCGCGGCGGCTCGACAGCCAGATCGGGATCTCGCGGTAGCAGGTGCCTTTTTCATTCATCTCCGCGACCGTCCACCGGCTCGGATGCCGTTCCTTGCCGACGAAGACCCAGTCGTCGGCGGCGGGCGGCGGCTCATTCGGCCTCGTCCTCAGCCATGCCGAACGAGCTCCTTTCGGCAAGCGATCCTGCTTCATCTGATAGAGATCATATACTGGTGAACGCATGACGCTACTCGTCCTCAAGCAACCGCAATCCTCAACACCCTCAGCGTGTCGCGTCGTCGCGGCGGAATTGTGGGAGCGGCGCGGCCAAGCTGTGCAAAAGCACGATCAAGCCTGCAATGGACGGCATCTGCCATATTCTTCGCGTGGCGCGTATCACTTCGAAAAGGCGACGCGCGGGGCCGTTCAACAACCCCGCGAGCCCGGACCGACGCCGATTGCGTCCGGCAATGAAGAGCCGCCAGCCTCGACCGGCAGACTGATCAAATCAGAAGAAGGCGTAGCTGAGATCGAGACCGTAGGTGGCGTGGAGAATGAAGCCAAACGCAGTGGCGCCGCAGAGCATCAGGATCGTGCGCAGCTTCTCGGAGTCGATACGAGTCTCTTCGAGATGGGTCGGGAGAGCCTTGATGAGTGTTGTCATTGTGGGACCTCTGTACGCGAAACGAAGACGGAGAGTGAGTTTTGAAAAGTATATCCGAGGTTGTTAGATCCCGTTTCTGGGGAGGTGGTTTTTGTAGGGCCCCAGAAGAGTTCTAATTGTGAAAGAGGAACCCAGCATCGTGCAGTTTTTGGGGCAAAGTTGCGGAAAGTAAATGATCAGTAAATTAAATCTGAGGTTGATATTAGTTGCGTGCAGTATTGTTGCACGTTTTGGCTGTTGAAAGAAGCTGCCAGGTTGCGGAGACGCGGCGTCGCACGTTTTTAAGCCAAATTCCTTCAGGGAAGCGGTTTAGGCGCGCTCAGCCTGCGCGGGCCGGTGCCGATAAGCACTGTCCGAGGTACGACGCCAATGCGGTTGCAAAAGCAACTCGAAGTATAGAGGCAGCCCACCTCGACCTCGGCCGATTTGTGGCGAGGTGTTAACGGCTATGGCGATGTCGCCACTCGCTCGCCGGCTTCTTTGGCATGACTGGTATCATGTGAGTGGTGACGACGGAAGGCGGTCGCTGAAATCTCGCGGGTGGGTGTGCTCATCAAACAACAGCCGCACAATCATCGAGCGTGGATCCCGCGTGCGTCTCGCGTCGAGCCTAGTTGAGGCGTCAGCGTGGCAGGCGTTTCGTGGATGATGATCGCGGGAGTACGCGCGGCACGTCTGCCCGCGTGACGACAGCGCGTTGCTAGGCCGGGGCAATCAAGGCGGAGGGCTGGTCAGTCACGGACACACAAGCGGTCCTTGTGTCGAAAGCTGCGTCGGGCGGGGGCGCGCTGGCGCAGTGAATGATCCGGCTTGCCGGCATGTTGGCCTTGACGGTGCTGCCATTCTCTCTGGCGCGTCGGGCTTCCAATCACCGCCTCGAAGTCAGCACCGGGATCGGGACCGAGTGCGAGTTCTCTTGATGCTCGCGGGATGCACCCCCGCAGGCGAATGGCCTCCCGCTGGGCCTGCGATCCGTCGGCGTCCCCACGCGGCGGGACCGTGGGATAGTGCGGCAATTCGGATACACCAACCAAGAACGGTATTTCCGTGTGTTTCGGAACGTTGCAATCCATTTGCGGACATGTCAGCAGGTAACTCGTTAGGGCGAACGGCCCGCCCAGGCTACCAGCATGACGCGCACAAAGGATTTGGAGTACCGGCCGGACATCGATTGGCTGCGCGCCGTAGCCGTGATTTCGGTCATTGGATTTCATTTCGAGTTGCCAGGCTTTGGCGGCGGGTTTGTCGGCGTCGATATCTTCTTCGTCATCTCCGGTTATGTGATCTCCCGGCTCATCT
This sequence comes from Bradyrhizobium sp. SZCCHNPS1003, assembly GCF_032381555.1. Taxonomy (NCBI): domain Bacteria; kingdom Pseudomonadati; phylum Pseudomonadota; class Alphaproteobacteria; order Hyphomicrobiales; family Nitrobacteraceae; genus Bradyrhizobium; species Bradyrhizobium sp. SZCCHNPS1003. Next base: position 131,455 of record NZ_JAUHIU010000003.1, on the reverse strand, counting down.
GGACCGGCATTCAATCCAATTCGTTTTCGTTCATCGCCTTCTACGAACGAAGGGCGCGGCGCCTGCTTCCGGCGCTCTACCTGATGATTGTCGTCACCGGGATAGTCGCGTGGTTCTTTGCGCCTCCTGGCGACTACCGAATGTTTTTCGGAAGCGCGGTCTCGACGCTTCTGTTTTCGTCGAACATCTTCTTCTGGTCGCAGACCGGCTATTTCGATCTTCCAACGATCGGGAAGGTTCTCATCCACACCTGGTCATTGTCGGTGGAGGAGCAGTTCTACTTCCTGTTTCCGGTTGTGACTTGGCTCTGGAGCAGGCTGTTTCCCGACCCAACGTCGAAGCTGTCGCTCGGACTGGTCGTCACCGGAACGGTTGCGCTGTGTGTTCTCGATGAGCTTTGGATCAAGCAATCGCCCTCTGCCGCCTTCTACATCGCCCCGCTGCGGGCCTGGGAGTTTTTGATCGGAAGCATCGCGTTCTTTCTGCATCGATGGTCACCGGTCAGAAGCGAGGCGCGTCTCATCCTTGCGACAGCCGGCATGGGCTCCATGCTGATTCCCGTGGTCATCTTCCGCGCGGAGACACGATTCCCCGGGTTGCATGCGCTGATTCCCTGTCTCGGTACTGCGTTCTATATTGTCGCCTTCAATCAGGAGCAGGGCAGGCCCCGGCTGCCGTTCCGCGAGACCGGAGCCTTCCTCGGCCGTCTGTCCTATTCGCTCTATCTTTGGCATTGGCCGGTGTTCGTCCTCGGCAGGGCCGCGCTGCCGCTCGATGTCGCGACCTCGGCGTTTGCTACCGCCGGGCTCCTGCTGTGCTCGCTGCTGCTGGCCTATCTCTCTTACGTCATCGTCGAGCGGCCGGCACGCGCGCGAACGGAGTGGGTTGGCGTGCGTGGCTCCCCGGTGATCGCGGGCATTGCCGTCGTCCTGATCGCGGTCGGAGTTCACGGCATCGCTCATGACGGCTACGCCGATCGCTTCCCGCAATCCCAGGCACGAATGCTCCGGTACGATTCCCGGACGATGGAGCCGTTCTATCGTGCGCACAGCTGCTTCTTGCAGCCCGATGAGCCGCCATCGGCCTACGACTTTGATGCGTGCCTGAAGCCGGCCGCAAACAAGCGCAACATTCTGCTCGCCGGCGACAGTCTCGCCGCACATTATGCCTGGGGATTGCGCAGCTACCTATCCTCCGATGCCTATCATCTTCTGCAGCTTACGTCAGCGGCCTGTCCCCCGTTCGTCGAGCTCAAGCTGAGCACCTCGCGAAACTGCAACGACGTCAATCAGCTGCTACGCGATCAGATCAGGGCCCACGGCTTTGACGGCGTCGTTCTTTCCGGCAATTGGCGCGCCTATCTCGAAACCTACGGCCAGCCTCCTGCACGGCGCGTCGATCGGTATTTGAACGCGCTGCTGGCGGCAGCTCAGGAAGCCGGCGTTCCAGTTCTGCTCCTCGGTCCTTCGATCGAGTTCCCCGCTCCCTTGGCTTCGACGTTGTTCAACCATGAGCAGACGCACGTCCCAATCGGCAATTCGCTCTTGCCGAGAGAGGGGGCGTTCAAGGCGGACGACCGTTTGAAGGAGATCGCCAGCGCGTATCCGCTCGTTCAATACGTTTCCATTCTCGACACGATTTGCAGCAAGAGGCGTTGCCCGCTGACGATCGACGCGGAAACGCCGATTGTTTGGGACACCATCCATTTCACCCCGGAAGGGTTGAGGTTTGTCCTTTCGCAACTCGCGCCGCAACTGGATGCGTTCTTGCGGAGACTTGAGCAGCCCGCCGAGACCGGAACGCACGAACTCATGGCGGGTGACGGCCCGACGGCAACCCGGAACGTCGCTCCATCCCAGGTTCAATGATGAGGAGCGATCGAGCACGGGACCTGCGGGAGCCATGAACCTTCGACTGGGGTCGCGCGTTCGCCTGCCGCTGATGGCGGACGCTGCCTTCGCTGAGCCGCGAAGGTGGTTCAACGTCATGTTTTCTCAAGCCGTTGGGGACGACAGACATGAATCCGATCATCAAGGCCATGGCTGTGCTTGCATGCGCCGCGTGCTGGAGCAACGCCGCGCCGGCCGAATCGGTGCGCTGGAACACCTATAGGATCCCGGAGACCGGCACGTCGGTCGACATTCCCGTCTCGATCTTCAGCGACACGGCGGGCCAACCCGGGGGCTATGGCCAGCGCTTCCAGACCGCGGACGGTCGCGCCAATCTGACCGTGCAGTCGATGCCCAATGACACCCGGGAGTCGCCGGCGCGATTCCTCGCCCAGAAGAACCCGCCGCCGAACATCCAGTACAAGCGGATCACCTCGCGCTTCTTCGCGGTGTCGAGCTACAAGGGCGACTACGTCTGGTATAATCGCTGCAACTTCGTTGGGGGCTATGTCCACTGCGTGCTGATCAACTACCCCCGGGCCTGGGAGCGCGATTGGGACGGCATCGTCACCCGCATCAGCCTGTCGCTGAATCGGAGCTGAGCGGGACGCCCATAGCGAAGCCTGGGACCGGCGGCTTTGATCCGCCTCAATGATACCGTCGGGCTCCGTCGCATAAACTTCGGCTTCATTTCAGCCGCCGCTTACAGACGAGCCCGCCCCTCATGGCCGCCGCGTCCTTCACCGTCCGGGCCGAAAGCGCCAGCGCGATCGCCACCATCAGGTGCCGCAGCGCGCAGGATGCGCTGCTCACGGCAAACGCCTATCTGCGTCTCGGCGCTGCCTGCGTCAGCATAGAGACGCCGGGTGGACAGAGGATGAGCCCAGACCGGCTCGATGCGCTGCTCAACGATTCCGGCGGGCGCATCGGCTTGTGAAGCCGGGCGTCATGCAGATCGGCAATCATCGCTGGCGTGATCGCGACGGCCTGCCCGGTGCCTCCCGGGAGCACATCCAGGTTCAGGGTGACGACGCTTCGATGCGGTCGTCGGGCAGCGCCGTCGGCCACGAGACATCCGCGATATAGGGGCCGTAGAGGACGTCCTGACGCCGCTGGTAAATGATCGTGAGGGCGACAGCGGCGATGAAACAGATTGCGGCAAACATGGCTAGTTCAAACATGGTTCAACTCCATCGCCCAAGACGTGGCGGATGAAGGGCGTCGGCGTCAAATGGAAGCCGCCATTAAGCTGAAGAGCAAAGCTTGATGCGCGTTGGTTTTCCGGACGAGCAGTCTGCAAGCAGACAGCCAAAGTGGGTCGGCGGCGCCCGCGCGGCTCAATCTCGGATCGAAATTCCGGCCACTCGGCCGCGAGCTACTCCGCGACGGTCGACTGATCGGTATTGAGCTCTGGAAACATCGCCCGGCAGCTCAGGCAATAGGATTCGAAAATGAAGCTCAGCAACGCGGACATCGGTAACCCCTACGGTCGATTTGATGTTCGGCAACATGCCGGGGGTCTGTTTCACGACGACTTCGTAGGCGCGGCGAAATGGTTTCGATCGGCTCGAGGAATGTTTCGTCCTGCGCGGGGGAGGGGCGATTGATCAGCGACTGTGACGTCATCATCGACCAGCCCGGCTCATCCGCAGTTCAGGACGTGGGCGCGTGCAAGCTCCTGAAGATGAAGTTGTTGCAGTAGTCCTTTCGCTTCCAGAACCATTCGCCATCGGCGCGCTGGTGGATCTCCGGGTCGAAGGCGGACAACGGAAGCAATCTCCCGCGGCTCAGGAATTGGCCTCGATAGCCAAGACCCCGCAGGAGCAAGAACGTCTCCTTCACCCTGTCGAGCGTCGCCAGGCGGTGGTCGCACTCGACCACGATCAACGGCCGGCATCGGCGCAAGGTGCGCTCGGCGCCGCGCAGCACGTCGAGTTCGGCACCCTCGACGTCGATCTTGATCGCAGACACGTTTCCCGTATCGGGGAGATAGTCGTCCAACGACGTCGTCTGCACCTGGATGGCCTTCGAGGTCTCGGCGGGGCGGAGCAGCGAGGCCCCGGGCTGGTGCCCCTCGGGCACGAACAGGGTCTTCTTGCTGGAGCACGAATAGACGGCGCGTGGTTCGACCACGACGTTGTCGAGCGAGAACCGCTTGCAGAGCCGCGCCAATCTTTCGGCCAGGTCCGGCTGGGGCTCGAAGGCGACGACCCGCCCCGGCGCCGACCACCGCGCCAGCCAGTAGAGAAAACTGCCCTTGTTGGCGCCGATGTCGCAGACGACGTCGCCGCGCCGGATGTGACGCCGCAGCTCGGAAAGCTCCGTCTTGTGGTCGCGGAATCTGGACCGCAAAATTCTCACCAGAAACCGGGATGCCTCATGTTTCGCCAACCGAGCCCCCCAATGCCATGGCTACGCATCCGCCAAACGAAGGCAAGCTTGGGTGCGCACGCCCTGTCGTTCACGGCAATGTTTCGAAATGGACGAGCGGCGGGGCGCCACGATGGCGCTGGCGTGGCGATTGGCGATCCCAGCAGGACTCGAACCTGCAACCCGCGGAGTAGAAATCCGCTACTCTATCCAGTTGAGCTATGGGACCGTCGTCGCGACGTGAACGGCACGGGCGGACGTCGCGGGATGACTCCCCGAGGCGAAGCCCCGCCGGTACGGCCATCCCATAGCATGGGTCATATGAAAAATCTTCCGTTTCGCCAAGACCGTCCGAACCGGATACGGGCCGGCGGCGACCAAGCGGAGGCGGAGGAGGGTCATCAAGGGCCGTTCGCGCGTCAGCGGCGCTGGTCAAACGGCTGCCGCGGTCTTTGCCGGTATGCCATGTCCTGTGAACATGTCCTTTGAATTGCCGTTGATGAACAGATTTTCCCGGCCGCGGCCGCCTGCCGATGGCAGCCAAGGCCACGGGTCGCTATCTTGGCCCCTACAACTCTTGCCATCAGTCCGTCACCATTTCGCGTCCATTCTCGCCACCAATCGGCCAAACACGGGCGTCGATCCGTGCACCGCCAGGACCTGTCCGGAAATCTTTCCAGAGAACTTTCAAAGAGCCGTCCAAGGAGCTGTCCCATGATCGGTCTGGTTCGCGCCGCCGCCCTCTGCGCCATCATGGCGCTCGGCCTCGTGTCCGCCCATGCCGCCGACAAGGCGTTCAAGCGCGACGACTTGGCCGACGCCGCCATCAAGCTGGAGGCGCAGATCAAGAGCGAGGCGGGGGCGGTCAACAAGCCGCTCGCGACCTTGCGCACCGACGCCGATGCTGCGCTGCGCCGCAACGACCTCCGAACGGGTCTGCAAATCCTCGGACAGATCGCCACAGTGGCCCCGGATGATTCCGGTAATTGGCTGCGGCTGGCGCGCACCGTGCTCAACCAGATCAAGCCGATCAACTCGTCGGAGCAGACCTTCCTGCTGGAGCGCGCCTCGACGGCGGCCTACATCGCCTACCAGCGCGCCGGCAATGCCGGCGAGGAGGCGGACGCGCTCGCCGTGCTCGGCAAGACCATGGCCGAGCGCAAGCTGTGGCGGCCGGCGCTCGATACACTCAGGATGTCGCTCGAGCTGCGCGAGATCGCCGACGTCCGAGGACAGTATGAGCGGATGCGCGACGAGCACGGCTTCAAGCTGCTCGACTATACCGTTGACTCGGACTCGGCGAGCCCGCGGGCCTGCTTCCAGTTCTCCGAGGATCTCGCCAAGCGCACCGACTTCTCGCCGTTCGTGGCCCAGGCCGGCACCGACAAGCCGGCGCTGACCGCGGAGGACAAGCAGCTCTGCGTCGAGGGCCTCAAGCATGGCGAGCGCTACAACATCAACCTGCGTGCCGGGTTGCCGTCAGGCGTGAAGGAAAGCCTGCCGAAATCGGCCGAGTTCAACATCTATGTCCGCGACCGCAAGCCGTTCGTGCGCTTCACCGGCAAGGCCTATGTGCTGCCGCGCACCGGCCAGAAGGGCATTCCGCTGGTCAGCGTCAACACGCCCGCCGTCAACATCAACGTCTTCCGGATCGGCGACCGCAACCTGATCAACACCGTCATCGACAGCGACTTCCAGCGGCCGCTGTCGAGCTACCAGCTCACCGATCTCGGCGACCAGCGCGGCATGAAGGTGTGGAGCGGCGAGCTCTCGACCGCGATGACCCTGAACCAGGACGTCACCACCGCCTTTCCGGTGGATCAGGCGCTCAGCGACATGCAGCCGGGCGTCTATGTGATGACGGCCGCGCCGAAGGGCCCGACCAGCGGCAATGACGAGGACAGCGGCGGCCAGCTCGCCACGCAATGGTTCATCGTGTCCGATCTCGGTGTCGCCGCGTTTTCCGGCAATGACGGGATCCATGTGTTCGTCAATTCGCTGGCGTCCACCGATCCGGTGGCGCGCGCCGAGGTGAGGCTGGTGGCGCGCAACAACGAGATCCTGGCGACCCGCAGGACCGATGAGGCCGGGCACGCGCTTTTCGAGACGGGGCTGGCGCGGGGCGAGGGCGGGCTGTCGCCGGCGATGCTCACGGTGGTCGGCGAGAAAGCCGACTACGCCTTCCTCAGCCTGAAGACGACCGCCTTCGATCTCTCCGACCGTGGCGTGTCCGGCCGCGAGGCGCCGGCCGGGCCGGACGCCTTCGTGTATTCCGAGCGCGGCGTCTACCGGTCCAGCGAGACCGTCTACCTCACGGCGCTGCTGCGCGACGGCAAGGGCAACGCCATGACCGGCACGCCGCTGACGCTGGTGGTCGAGCGCCCGGATGGAGTCGAGTTCCGCCGCGCCGTGCTGCCTGACCAGGGTGCCGGCGGGCGGTCGTTCAGTGTGGCGCTGAATTCGGCGGTGCCGACCGGCACCTACCGCGTGCGCGCCTTCACCGATCCCAAGGGGGCGTCCGTCGGCGAGACCACCTTCATGGTCGAGGACTACGTCCCCGAGCGGCTGGAATTCGACTTGTCGTCCAAGGACAAGCAGATCAAGGCTGAGACTCCTGTGGAGGTGAAGGTCGACGGCCATTTCCTCTACGGCGCGCCGGCCTCCGGCCTGCAGCTCGAGGGCGACCTGCTGGTGACGACCGCCTCCGAGCGGCCGGGCTTCCCGGGCTACCAGTTCGGCGTCGCCGACGAGGAGAGCGCCTCCAACGAGCGCACCCCGATCGAAGGCATGCCGGAAACGGATGAGAAGGGCGCGGCGACGTTCCCCGTGAGCCTGTCCAAGCCGCCGTCCTCCAGCCGGCCGCAGGAGGCGCAGATCTATGTGCGGATGGCTGAGACCGGCGGCCGGGCCGTCGAGCGCAAGCTGGTGCTCCCCGTGGCGCCCAAGGCCGCGCAGATCGGCATCAAGCCGTCGTTTTCCGGCAAGAGCGTCGGCGAGGGCGAGAAGGCCGAGTTCGACGTCGTGTTCGTCTCGCCCGAGGGCAAGACGCTGGCGCGCAATGGGCTGCGTTATGAGCTGCTCAAGATCGAGTCGCGCTATCAGTGGTACCGGCAGAACGCTTATTGGGAGTACGAGCCGGTGAAGTCGACGCGCCGGATCGGCGATGGCGACGTCACGATCGCCGCCAACAAGCCGGCGCGGCTGAGCTTCCTGCCGGAGGCCGGGCGCTATCGCCTCGACGTCAAGTCGGCGGATGCCGACGGTCCGGTGACGTCGCTGCAGTTCGACGTCGGCTGGTACACCGACGGCAGCGCCGATACGCCGGATCTCTTGGAGACCTCGCTCGACAAGCCGCAATACCAGTCGGGCGACAGCATGGTCGTGACGCTCAATGCGCGCACCGCCGGCAAGCTGACGGTCAATGTGCTCGGCGACCGGCTGCTGACGACGCAGACCACCGAGGTCAAGGAGGGCACCAACCAGGTCAAGCTTGCAGTCGGCAAGGACTGGGGCACTGGCGCCTATGTCGTGACGACGCTGCGCCGTCCGCTCGATACGGCCGCGCAGCGCATGCCGGGCCGAGCGCTCGGCGTCGCCTGGTTCGGTATCGACAAGTCGGCGCGCACGCTCAATGTCGCGCTGACGCCCCCGGCGCTGGTGCGTCCGGGCTCGGCCTTGAAGATTCCGGTCAAGATCGGCGGGCTCAATCCCGGCGAGGACGCCAAGGTCGTGATCGCCGCAGTCGATGTCGGCATTCTCAACCTCACCAACTACAAGCCGCCGGCGCCGGACGACTATTATCTCGGCCAGCGCCAGCTCTCGGCCGAGATCCGCGATCTCTATGGCCAGTTGATCGACGGGATGCAGGGCACGCGCGGCCAGATCCGCTCTGGCGGTGACTCTGGCGGCGCCGAGCTGCAGGGCTCGCCACCGACGCAGAAGCCGCTGGCGCTGTATTCGGGCATCGTCACCGTCGGGCCCGACGGAACTGCCGAGGTCAGCTTCGACATTCCGGAGTTCGCCGGCACAGCGCGGGTGATGGCGGTGGCGTGGAGCGCCACCAAAGTTGGCCGCGCCAATGTCGACGTCACCGTGCGCGATCCCGTGGTGCTGACCGCGACCCTGCCGCGCTTCCTCCTGTCAGGCGATCGCGGCACGCTGTCGTTCGATGTCGACAATGTCGAAGGTGCGCCCGGCGACTACGTCGTCAGCGTGAAGGCGGGCGGTCCGGTCAAGGTGTCCGGCAATGCCAACGTCACGATGAAGCTTGCGGCCAAGCAGCGGGCGTCGGCGACCCTGTCGCTGGACGCCAGTGGCACCGGGCAGGCGCAGCTGGATGTCGACATCAAGGGCCCCAATGGGCTGGCGCTGGCGCGGCACTATCAGTTCGACGTGAAGCCGGCGACCCAGGTGCTGGCGCGTCGCTCGATCCGCACACTCGCGAAGGGTGAAAGCCTGACGCTGACATCGGACATGTTCTCCGATCTCGTGGCGGGCACCGGCACGGTGTCGCTGTCGGCGGGGCTCTCGACCGCGCTCGATGCGGCGACCATCCTCAAGGCGCTCGACCGCTACCCCTATGGCTGCTCGGAGCAGATCACGAGCCGCGCGATGCCGCTGCTCTATGTCAACGAACTCGCGGCCGGCGCGCATCTCGCGATGGACACCGAGGTCGACCAGCGCATCCGCGACTCGATCGACCGGCTGCTGGCGCGGCAGGGATCCAACGGCTCGTTCGGGCTGTGGTCGGCAGGCGGCGATGATCCCTGGCTCGATGCCTATGTGACGGACTTCCTGACCCGCGCCCGCGAGAAGGGCTTTGCGGTGCCGGACGTGCTGTTCAAGAGCGCGCTCGACCGCGTCAGGAACTCGGTGGTGAATGCCGAGGAGCCGGAGAAGACGGGCGGCCGCGATCTCGCTTATGGCCTCTACGTGCTGGCGCGCAATGGCGCGGCGCCGATCGGCGACCTGCGCTATCTCGCCGACACCAAGCTCGGCAATCTCGCCACCCCGATCGCCAAGGCGCAGCTTGCCGCGGCGCTGGCGCTGGTCGGCGACCGCGCCCGTGCCGAGCGGGTCTATGCCGCCGCGGCCGACAGCCTCGCGCCGAAGCCGGTCTTGGTGTTCGGCCGCACCGATTACGGCTCCGATCTGCGCGATGCGGCAGCGCTGGTGTCGCTGGCGGGCGAGGGCAATGCGCCGCGCGCGACGCTGACGCAGGCGGTGGCCCGCGTCGAGGCCGCGCGCGGGCTGACGCCGTACACCTCGACGCAGGAGAATGCGTGGATGGTGCTGGCGGCGCGCGCGCTCGCCAAGGAGACGTTGACGATCGACGTCAACGGCCAGGCCGTAAAGCAGGCGATGTACCGCAGCTACAAGGCGGCGGAGCTCTCAGGTCAGCCGCTGAAGATCACCAACACCGGTGATGCGCCGGTGCAGGCAGTGGTCTCGGTCTCCGGCTCGCCGCTGACGCCGGAGCCGGCCGCGTCGAACGGCTTCAAGATCGAGCGCGTCTACTACACGCTCGACGGCAAGCCGACCGATATCAGAACCGCGAAGCAGAACGACCGTTTCGCTGTCGTGCTGAAGGTCACCGAGGCCAAGCCGGAGTACGGCCACATCATGGTGTCGGACTATCTGCCGGCGGGGCTTGAGATCGACAATCCGCACCTGGTGTCGTCGGGTGACAGCGGCACCTTGGACTGGATCGAGGACGGCCAGGAACCGGTCAACACCGAGTTTCGCGATGACCGCTTTACCGCCGCGCTCGACCGCGCCGCGGATTCGAAGGCGGTGTTCACGGTCGCCTATGTCGTGCGTGCGGTGTCGCCCGGCAAATACGTGCTGCCGCAGGCCTATGTCGAGGACATGTACAATCCCTCGCGCTATGGCCGGACGGGCACCGGCTCGGTGGAGGTCCGCGCGGCGAAATGAGCGAGGGGGGGACGAGCGATCGTGAGTTGGGTGGCAAGACGGACCTACACACTCCGTCATGCCCGGGTTTGACCCGGGCATCCACGCTCTCTCCGCGCACTCCGAACGACGTGGATGGCCGGGACAAGCCCGGCCATGACGGCAGGAGAGGGCGGGGCGTCAAACGGCTGTTCGCCATTGCGCTCGCATTGGTCGCGTCGGTCTCCGTCGCCATCACCGCCTGGACCATCTCCCTCGGCCCGCTGCCGCTGCAGGAAGCTAAGGCGGTCTCCACCACCGTGGTCGACCGCCACGGCAAGCTGCTGCGTGCCTATGCGATGGCGGATGGGCGCTGGCGGCTGCCGGTCAGCGCGAAGAAGGACGTCGATCCAACCTATCTGAAGCTGCTGCTGGCCTATGAGGACCAGCGCTTCTTCGACCATCACGGCGTCGATCCGCGCGCGCTGGCGCGCGCGGCGATTCAGCTCGGCTCGCACGGCCACATCGTGTCCGGCGGCTCGACCATCACGATGCAATTGGCGCGGCTGCTCGAGCCCAGGCGGCAGCGCTCGCTGCATGCCAAGCTCCGGCAGATCGTGCGCGCGCTCGAGCTCGAGCGAAAGCTGAGCAAGGACGAGATCCTCGATCTCTACCTGACGCTGGCGCCCTATGGCGGCAATCTCGAAGGCATTCGCGCCGCCTCGATTGCATATTTCGGCAAGGAGCCGAAGCGGCTGTCACTGGCGGAAGCGGCCCTCTTGGTGGCGCTGCCGCAGTCACCGGAGACGCGGCGGCTCGACCGGCAACCCGAGGCCGCTCGACGCGGCCGCGACCGCGTGCTCGACCGCGTGGTGTCGGAGAACGTGATCTCCGCCGAGGACGCGGCGCAGGCAAAGGCGCAAGTCGTTCCGGCCTTCCGCAAGCCGATGCCGATCCTGGCGCCGCATGCCGCCGACCAGGCCTCGGCGGCCGTCAAGGATCAGCCGATCATCCGCCTGACGCTCGATGCGTCGCTGCAGAAAGTGCTGGAGCCGCTGGCGCGCGATCGCGCCATCGCATTGGGACCGAACATCTCGGTCGGCATCATCGTGGTCGACAATGACAGCGGCGACGTGCTCGCCCATGTCGGCTCGGCGGATTATTTCGACGAGAAGCGGGCAGGGCAGGTCGACATGACCCGCGCGGTGCGCTCGCCCGGCTCGACCCTGAAGCCCTTCATCTATGGGCTCGCCTTCGAGGACGGCTTCGTCCATCCGGAAAGCCTGATCGAGGATCGCCCGGTGCGATTCGGCTCTTATGCGCCGGAGAATTTCGACATGACGTTCCAGGGCACGGTGCCGGTGCGCAAGGCGCTGCAACTGTCCCTGAACGTGCCCGCGATCGTGCTGCTCGATCGTGTCGGCGCCAGCCGGCTGTCGTCGCGACTGAAGCAGGCCGGCGGCAATCTGGTGCTGCCGAAGGACGAGGCGCCGGGCCTCGCCATGGGCCTCGGCGGCGTCGGCGTGACCTTGCAGGACCTCGCCCAGCTCTATACGGGCTTTCCGCGGCTCGGCACCACCAAGCCGTTACGCGAGATCATGACGACTGACGGCGCGCAGGATAACGCGCGCGAGCCGATGCGGCTGATGGATTCGGCGGCCGCCTGGCAGGTCGGCAACGTGCTGCTGGGGACGCCGCCGCCGGAAAACGCAGCCCGCAACCGGATCGCCTTCAAGACCGGTACCAGCTACGGCTATCGCGACGCTTGGTCGGTCGGCTTCGACGGCCGCGTCACGATCGGCGTCTGGGTCGGCCGGCCTGATGGCGCGCCGGTGCCCGGCCTGATCGGTCGCGTCGCCGCGGCGCCGATCCTGTTCGACGCTTTTGCCCGCAGCGGCAAGCTGCCAGCAACATTGCCGAAGCCGCCCAAGGGGGCACTGGTCGCCAGCAATTCAAAGTTGCCGCTGCCGCTGCGCCGGTTCCGGCCGATCGGCGAATTGGTGCGGACCGGCGCCGAACAGGCGCCGCACATCCAGTTCCCGCTGAACGGCTCGCGCATCGATGTCGACCGATCCGCGGGACGCGAGGCATCGGTGATGCCGGTGAAAGTGTCGGGCGGCGTGCTGCCGCTGACCATGCTGGTCAATGGACTGGCCGTCGGCGAGATCGATAGCCGCCGCCAGCGCCTGATCGATCCGCCCGGGCCGGGCTTTGCCCGCCTCACCGTGATCGATGCCACGGGCGCTGCGGACACAGTTGTGGTCAGAATCCAGTGAGGGTTCGCTAAGCGGTTGTCGGCATGGCGGTTTCAGCGTATTCGGAACCCCATGGTCGAGACCTATGCCCGCCCCCGTTTTGGAGAGCCGCGCGAGCCGAAGAACCTGGTCAATCCAGGCAATCGGCTGGTGCGGATGATCGATGCCGTCACCGTGAGCCACACCAGGGCGGCGGCGTTCCTGCTCGTCTGCGGGCTGCTGTTGTTCCTGCCGGGCTTCTTCACGATCCCGCCGATCGATCGCGACGAGGCGCGCTTCGCCCAGGCGACCAAGCAGATGGTCGAGAGCGGCGATTACGTCGACATCCGCTTCCAGGACGACGTGCGCTACAAGAAGCCGGTCGGCATCTACTGGTTGCAATCGGCCGCGGTCGAGACGGCGTCGGCGATCGGTCTGCCGCGTGCGCAACTGCGCATCTGGGTCTACCGCATTCCCTCGCTGATCGGCGCGATCGGCGCGGTGCTGCTGACCTATTGGACCGCGCTCTCCTTCGTGACACGGCGCGGCGCCGTGTTCGCCGCCTTGCTGATGTGCTGCTCGGTGCTGCTCGGCGTGGAAGCCCGGCTCGCCAAGACCGACGCGATGCTGCTGTTCACCGTGGTGGCTGCCATGGGTGCGCTGGCGCGCGTCTATCTGTCGTGGCAGCGCGGCGAGGATCCGGTGCATCCGCCCTGGGGACCGCCTGCGATCTTCTGGACGGCGCTCGCCGGCGGCATCCTGATCAAGGGCCCGCTGATCCTGATGTTCGCGGGACTGACGATCGTGGCCCTGGCGATCATGGATCGCGGCGCCGGCTGGCTATCGCGTCTGCGCCCTCTGTGGGGACTGATGTGGATGCTGGTGCTGGTGCTGCCCTGGTTCGTGCTGATCTTCCTGCGCGCCGGCGACACCTTCTTCGCCGACTCCGTCGGCGGCGACATGCTGAGCAAGATCGGCGCCCAGGAGTCGCATGGCGCGCCGCCGGGCCTCTATCTGCTGCTGTTGTTCATCACCTTCTGGCCCGGCGCGCCGCTGGCCGCGATGGCGGCGCCTGCGGTGTGGCGCGCGCGGCGCGAGCCGGGGGCGCAGTTCTTGCTGGCCTGGCTGCTTCCGTCCTGGATCGTGTTCGAGGCGGTGCTGACCAAGCTGCCGCATTATGTGCTGCCGCTGTATCCGGCGATCGCGATCCTCACGGTGGGCGCGCTGGAGCGGCGGGTGCTGGCGCGCAACTGGCTGCGGCGCGGCGCGGCCTGGTGGTTTGCGATTCCCGCCATCACCTCGGTGGTGGCCGTGATCGGCGCCATCATCGTCACGCACCAGCCGGTGTTCCTGGCCTGGCCGTTCGTCGCGGCGTCGCTGATCTTCGGCCTGTTCGCCTGGTGGCTCTATGACGACGGCCGTGCCGAGCGCTCGCTCTTGAATGCCGGCGTGGCGGCGATGTTCCTGGCGTTCGTGGTGTACGGCGCCGTGCTGCCGGCGCTGACGCCGCTGTTTCCCAGCGCGGAGATTGCGCGCGCTCTCCGCAACGTGGTCTGCGTCGGGCCGAAGGCGGCGGCGGCAGGCTTCCACGAGCCGAGCCTCGTCTTCATGACGGGGTCGTCGACGCAGCTCACCGACGGCTCCGGCGCTGCCGACTTCCTCAGCCAGGGCACCTGCCGCTTTGCTTTGGTCGAGCAGCGCACCGAGCGCGCCTTCGTGCAACGGGCCGAAGCGATCGGGCTGCGCTACAACGTCGCCAAGCGCATCGACGGCTACAACATCTCGCAGGGCCGTCCGGTCTCGATCGCGATCTATCGCTCGGAGGGCACCGAATAGATGTCGGCGCCCGACAGCCCCGCGCGATCGTCAGGCTATTTCGCCCAGCTCGCGCTGGTCGGCAAATTCTCGCTCGGCCGGCTGGTCCGCCAGCCGCAAACGGCGCCGGAGGCCGCGAGCCGGCAACGCCTTGGGCGCGAGCTTCTCCTGCTCGGCGCCATCGGCCTGAGTGTGATCCTGATGCTGATGTTCGCGTTCGATGCTTACGAGATCGGGCTGGTGCCGGCGCGAGGAACACCGAGCCTTTGGCCGGTGCGGATCATCACCGAGTTCGGTCAGGATGAATACGTGCTGGGACTGTTGGCCGTGAGCGTCGTCGCGACGATCCTGATTGCGCCGCTGTGGCCGGAAGCCAGCCGCAGCCGTCTGCTCAATTTCGCGACCCACGTTCAATACGCCTTCTTCGCGGTGCTGAGCGCGGTACTTGCTGCCCAAGTGCTGAAATACATCATCGGCCGCGGCCGCCCCTTCGTCGGCGGCAAGGCGAATGCCTTCAATTTCGACCCGTTCAACGGCACGCCGGCCTATTTCAGTATGCCGTCCGCGCATGCGGTGACGGCATTCGCGCTGGCCTTTGCAATGTCCGCCATCTGGCCGCGGTTGCGCGTTCCCATGTTCATCTATGCCGTCGTGATCGCCTTGAGTCGGCTGGTGCTGCTGGCGCATCATCCGAGCGACGTGGTCGCCGGCGCCGTGGTGGGATTGGCCTGCGCCATGCTCGTCCGCTACTGGTTCGCAGCTCGTCGGCTCGGCTTTCGTCTCGGCAAGGACGGCCAAATCGTACCGCGCTAAAGGGGTTGATAGCGGGCCCCAAGCCCCATAAGAAGCCTCCGCCGGAGCGCCCCGGGGCAGGAACCGGCCCGATCACGCCCTTACGAGTCTCAAACTCTTGTCGACCGAATCCCCCGTTGCCGTCTCCATCGTCGTTCCCGTGCGCAACGAGGCCGGCAACATCACGCCGCTGATCAGCGAGATCGCGACCGCGCTCGATGGTCTGTGGCCGTACGAGATCATCTACGTCAATGACGGCTCGACCGACGAGACCGCGCAGCGGCTCGCCGAGGAAATGGCACGGCGGCCGAACCTGCGCGTCCTGCGGCATGAGACGTCTTCCGGCCAATCGGCGGCTGTCAGGAGCGGCATCCGCGCCGCCCACGGCGCTGTCGTCGCGACGCTCGACGGGGACGGGCAGAACAACCCTGCTTTTCTGCCCGAGCTCATCGCCGCGCTCGAAAAGGGCGGTGCGCATGTCGGCCTCGTCGCCGGGCAGCGGGTCGGCCGCAAGGATACTGGCTTTAAGAAACTGCAGTCACGGCTCGCCAACAAGATCCGCAATGCGGTGCTGCACGATGGAACGCGTGACACCGGCTGCGGCCTCAAGGCGGTTCGCCGCGACGTGTTCCTGATGATGCCGTATTTCGATGGTCTGCACCGCTTCCTGCCGGCGCTGGTGCGGCGCGAGGGCTATGACATCGCCTATGTCGACGTGATCGACCGGCCTCGGCACTCCGGTGTCTCGAACTACGGGTTCTTCGACCGGCTCTGGATCGGGATCATGGATCTCGCCGGCGTGTGGTGGCTGATCCGCCGCAAGAAGCCGACGCCGGTTGCGATCGAGGTGAAGTAATGCTGATTCAATTCGGGCAGGCGTTCAGCAACTATCTCTACGACATCTTCATCGCCAAGTTCGATTTCTGGCTGGTGTTCGGCCTTGCGGCACAACTGGCCTTCGCTGCGCGCTTCCTGGTGCAGTGGATCGCCAGCGAGCGCGCGGGCAAGAGCGTCGTGCCGCTCGCATTCTGGTTCTTCTCGATCGGGGGAGGGCTGATGACGCTGATCTATGGTCTCGTGAAGCGCGAGCCGGTCATCATCTTCGGCCAGTTGTTGTCGAACATCATCTACGTCCGCAACGTGATGTTGATCTTCAAGAACCGCCAGCGGGAATCGCAGACGCTGAGCAACTGATCGGGCCGTAGGGGTCTCGCCACCGCCGACATTCCGGGTTCAGTCGCCACGCGCAGCCGCGTCGCGGCTGCACATTGACGCTTGCCCAGGAATGACGGTGGTCGTGAAACCGGAAGAGTAGTTTCGTTGATAGGACGCGCAAGACTCAACGCGGCAATGGCTGGGCCGACGATGCGGGCAGGGCGGCGGTCTCTGCGCTCTCGACTGCTTCGCTGCGGCGGGTCGCGACCTCGCCGGCCGCGTCGAGCACGGGATAGGCGACCGAGCAGATGTGCGAGTGGATACGCCTGAGATCGCGCAGCACGTCGAGATGCAGCGAGGTGGTTTCCAGCGTCTCCGAGCGGCCCTCGCGCAGACGTTCGAGGTGCCGCTCGGTCGCGCCGAGTTCGGCGTTGCGGAGCTCGGCTTTCTGATCGAGCAGTTGGTGGGCTTGCTGCGCATCGCCGGACATGAAGATGCCGAACGCGATGCGGAGCGCCTCCATGATCTGGCGATGAAAGGCCTGCAGCTCGTCGGCGCCCTCAGCGGAGAACTGGAACCTGCGTTTGATCTTCTTGGTCGCGAGCTCGCTCAGGTTCTTGTCGATGATGTCGCCGATATGCTCGAGGTTGATCGCGAAGGAGATGATCTCCATCGCGCGCTTGCCCTCGCGCTCGTCCAGGCTGCCGCGCGTCAGCTTGGTGATGTAGAGCTTGATGGCCTCGTCGAGCCGGTCGACGACGTTGTCGGCGCGTGACACCTGATCCACGAGGCCACGGTCGTTGGTCATCATCGCGGTCATGACGTTGCGCAACATGGTCTCGACCAGATCGCCCATGCGCAGCGCCTCGCGCGCCGCGTCCGCAAGCGCAAGCGACGGGGTTTCCAGCGCGGTCTCGTCGAGATAGCGCGGCTTCGCCGGATCGACCTCGGCCGGGCGGTCCGGAAACAGTCGCGTGAGCAACTTCTCCATGCCGCCCAGCAGGCCGATGAAGACCACGGCCGTGCCGAGATTGAACGCCATGTGGAACTGCGCTGTCAGCTTCGACAGATCCGGTTGCCACGATTGCAGCAAATTGGCGAGCGGATGCAGGAAGGGTGTGATCAGCGCGACGCCGATGATGCGGTTGAGGAGATTGCCGACGGGCAGGCGATAGCTCGCGGGATTGTCGCGGTGCGCGCCCTCGAACACCGGGTTGACGGCGCTGCCGAGATTGGCCCCGAGCACGAGCGCCAGCGCCGCATCGGCCGTAACGAAATGCGCATAGGCCAGTGACATCACCAGCAGCACGCTGGCGACGCTGGAGTGCACGACCCAGGTGACGAGCGCACCGAAGATGATGCACAGCGTGACATCGGCCGTGATCGCCTGCATGAACACGCGCATCGCCGGCGCTTCTTCGGCGGGTGCCAACGTATCGATCAGAATATGCAGCGACAGCAGCATCAGGCCGAGGCCGATTGCTACTCGGCCGAGATCCTTGATGCGCGATCGCGGCCCACTGCGGAACGCCACCAGGCCGAGCACGAACAGGATGGGGGCGACTGCCGCCACGTTGAACGAGAGCACCTGGACGATCAGCGTGGTGCCGATATTGGCGCCGAGCATGATCGCGAGCGCCGGGATCAGGCCGACCAGGCCTTCCGCTGCGAAGGAGGTCGTGATCAGCGCGGTCGCCGTGCTGCTCTGGAGCAGAGCGGTCAGACCGAGGCCGGCAGCGAGGGCGCTGAAGCGGTTGCGCAGCGCCCGCGACAGTAGCAGCCGGAGATCCGGGCCGAAGGCGCGGAGAATGCCGCTGTGGACCATGTGAAGGCCCCACAGCAGCAACGCCACGCCGCCCATCAGATCGAGCAGAACCATGATTTCCGTTCGTTCGAGCTTTCCTTGCCGCGCAGGCTACCCCCAATCGGCGGGACATCAACGCCAATTTGTCGGCCCCGGCTGCCCGATCGCGCGGCGCTCCGCTGGCTGCGAGCGTGCTTAAGCCCCGTTGAAGGCCGCAAAGCCTCGGTCGAGATCCTCCTTGAGATCCTCCACGTTCTCCAGGCCGATATGCAGACGCAGCGTGGGCCCCCCCGGCGCCCAGGTGGTGGCCGTGCGGTAGCTCGCGCAGTCGAACGGAATCGCAAGGCTCTCGAAGCCGCCCCAGGAATAGCCCATTCCGAACAGCGTCAGCGTGTCGAGCATCGCATCAACCGCGGCTTGTGGCTTTGGTTGCAGCACGATGCTGAACAGGCCGGAGGCGCCGGTGAAGTCCCGCTTCCAGATCGCATGCCCCGGATGGCTCTCCAGCGCGGGATGCAGCACCTCGATCACCTCGGGACGCGCGGCGAGCCAGCGGGCCATTTCCAGCCCCGAGCGATGGTGCTGCGCCAGGCGCACGCCCAGCGTCCGCACCCCGCGCAGGGCGAGGAACACGTCGTCCGGGCCGGCGCAGACGCCGAGCAGGCGAATGCCCTCGGCGATCAGCGGCCATGCCTTCGCATTGGCCGAAATCGTGCCGAACATGATGTCGGAGTGGCCGCCGATATATTTGGTGGCCGCCTGCATGCTGACGTCGACGCCCTGGTCGAGGGAGCGGTGGTAGAGCGGCGTCGCCCAGGTGTTGTCGTCGATGACCAGTGCGCCGTGCGCATGTGCGACCGCGGCAATGGCGGGGATGTCCGGCATTTCGAACGACTGCGAGCCGGGCGCCTCGACAACCACCGCGCGTGTATTTGGTTTGAGCAGTTGCTCAATTCCTGGGCCGATCAATGGGTCGAAATAGGTCGTCTCGACGCCGTAGCGCGCCAGCATGCCGTTGCAGAAATTGCGGGTCGGACGATAGATGCTGTCGCACACCAGCACGTGGTCGCCGGCCTTGAGCACCGACAGCAGCGTGGTCGAGATTGCCCCAAGGCCGGATGGTGCGATGCCGACGCCGGCGCATTGCGGTCCCTCCAGCGTCATCAGGACCTGCTGCAGGGCCTTCGTCGTCGGCGTGCCGTGGCGGCCATACTGGAATTCGCCGCGGTGTGCGTGCAGGTCCTCGGCGGTTGGATACAGAACCGTCGAACCATGAACGACGGGGGGATTCACGAATCCGTGCTGCGCCTTAGTATCCCGCCCCGCCGTGATCAGCCGTGTTTCGACGTTTTGTCGCACCGCCGCAGCGGGGTCATTCGATGATGCCATTCGCGTGTCTTTTCTCTCTTAACCTGCCGGGATAGCTCGAAATCGGGCAGCACTGCGGTCGTTAATAACAGAATGCAGAACAGGCCCGTCAACCCCTTGACCCGGACCGCCAGTCGTTCTGTGATGCCGGCGCAATTCGATCGCTGCACGTTGAGGGGCTTGCCGCGATTTCCGCTTCATCTCGCCTGCACGGCTTCGTCGTGCATGGTGTACGCCATATTCTTGGTATGGCGTTTGCAACGCGGATTCAGGTCGGGCCCCCCTGCGCGCTGAGACTTCATCGCTCCCCAAGGACGACCGCGAAAGGCTGTATTTATGAAACGCGTCACTCTGGCTCTCACTCTTGCTCTCGCCCCGGTGCTGGCGAGCGTCGGCGCCCAGGCCGAAACGCTCAAGACCGTCAAGGATCGTGGCATGCTCGCCTGCGGCGTCAGCCAGGGCCTCCCTGGTTTCTCGTCGCCCGATGACAAGGGCAACTGGACCGGGATCGACGTCGACGTCTGCCGCGCCATCGCCGCCGCGATCTTCAACGATCCGACCAAGGTGAAGTTCGTTCCGCTGTCCGCCAAGGACCGCTTTACCGCACTGCAGTCGGGCGAAGTGGACGTGCTGTCGCGCAACACCACCTGGACCCTGTCGCGGGACACCTCGCTGGGCGCCAATTTCGCCGGCGTGACCTATTATGACGGCCAGGGCTTCATGGTGAAGAAGGCCCTCAAGGTGAATTCTGCGCTCGAGCTCAACAGCGCTTCGGTCTGCGTGCAGACCGGCACGACCACCGAGCAGAATCTCGCCGACTACTTCAAGGCCAACAAGATGAAGTACGAGGTGATCGCGTTCGCCGGCGCCGACGAGACCGTGAAGGCCTATGAATCCGGCCGCTGCGACGTGTTTACCACCGACGTCTCGGGCCTCTACGCCGAGAGGCTGAAGCTGTCCAATCCGGCCGATCACGTCGTGCTGCCGGAAGTGATCTCGAAGGAGCCGCTGGGCCCGATGGTGCGTCACGGTGACGATCAGTGGTTCGACATCGTCAAGTGGACGCTGTTCGGGCTGGTCACCGCCGAGGAGCTCGGCGTGACGCAGGCGAACGTCGACGAGATGGCCAAGTCGGACAAGCCCGAGTTCAAGCGCGCCTTCGGCACCGACGGCAATCTCGGCGAGCAGCTCGGCCTCACCAAGGACTGGTTCTCGCGCATCGTGAAAGCGGTCGGGAATTATGGCGAGATGTATGACCGCAACGTCGGCGCAGGATCCAAGCTGCAGATTGCGCGCGGTCTGAACCAGCTCTGGAACAAGGGCGGTCTGCAGTACGCGCCGCCGATCCGCTGATCGCTGCACGAGATCGGGGCTGCGGCGAATGAGCATCGAAGCGAGGCTACCGCCTCCGCAATATGGGCTTCGGCTGAAGCGCATGCTCGGAGGAAAGGCAGGATGGAACGGCATCATCCTGCAGATCCTGTTCGTCGCAGTCCTAGTGTGGGTTGGCTACGAGATCGTGGCCAACGCACGCAGCAACCTCGCAGCCCAACGTATCACGTCGGGATTCGGCTTTCTCAACAACACGGCCGGCTTCGACGTCAACCAGACCCTGATCAGCTACTCCGGCTCCGACAGCTACAGCCGCGTGCTGATCGTCGGCGTGCTGAACACCCTGCTGGTCTCGG
Source organism: Bradyrhizobium sp. SZCCHNPS1003 (assembly GCF_032381555.1). Lineage (NCBI taxonomy): Bacteria > Pseudomonadati > Pseudomonadota > Alphaproteobacteria > Hyphomicrobiales > Nitrobacteraceae > Bradyrhizobium > Bradyrhizobium sp. SZCCHNPS1003. The sequence continues at coordinate 110,448 of NZ_JAUHIU010000003.1, read as the reverse complement.
TCATCGGCATCGTGCTGGCGACCATCCTGGGCTTCCTGGTCGCTCTAGGCCGGCTATCACCGAATGTGCTGCTGTCGCGTGTCTCCGGCGCCTATGTCGAGCTGATCCGCAACCTGCCGCTCCTGTTCCAGATCCTGTTCTGGTATCTTGCGGTGTTGGCGGCTCTGCCCGGACCGCGACAGAGCATCTCTCTTTTCTCGACGTTCTTTCTCAACAATCGTGGCTTCATCGTTCCGCGACCGATCGAGGAGCCCGGCCTGATGCCGTTCCTGGTCGCGCTCGGTGCCGCGATCGTCGGCTCGGCCGGTCTGCACTATTACGCGCGGCGTGAGCTGTTCGTACGCGGCCATGCGATGCGGATCTGGCCCTACGTGCTGGGGCTGCTGATCGGCCTGCCGCTGATTGCAACGCTCGTGTTCGGCGTGCCGATTTCGTTCGAGGTGCCGGCGCTCAAGGGATTCAACTTCGCCGGCGGTTCGCGCATCATTCCCGAGCTCGTCGCGCTGACCCTGGCGCTGACCATGTACACGGCGTCGTTCATCGCCGAGGTGGTGCGTGCCGGCATCCTCTCCGTCCACAAGGGGCAGATGGAAGCGGGGCTCTCGCTCGGACTGAGCCGCGGCACCGTGCTGCGCCTGATCGTCGTGCCGCAGGCGCTCCGCGTCATCCTGCCGCCGCTGACGAACCAGTATTTGAACCTGACCAAGAACTCCTCGCTCGCGGTCGCCATCGGTTATCCCGATCTCGTTTCGGTGTTCGCGGGCACGACAATGAGCCAGACGGGTCAGGCCATCGAGATCATCGGAATCACGATGGGCGTCTATCTGGCGCTGTCGCTGATCACCAGCGCGATGATGAGCTTCTACAGCTGGCGGCTTGGGAAGAGACTTGGCGCATGACCGACATCACGGCCTCAACCTTCATCCGTCAGGACATGGCCGGAGAACGTCCGGCGCCCATCAAGACGACGGGGTTCGTCGGCTTCGTCCGCACGAGGCTGTTGAACTCGCCGACCAATATCCTGCTCACCCTGGTGAGCGCGCTGTTGATCTGGTTCACCGTGATCCCGGCGGTCAAGTTCCTGCTGGTCGACGCGGTGTGGGTCGGCAAGGACCGCGAAGCTTGTCTGGCGCAGAACGCGGGCCATCCGGTCGGCGCCTGTTGGCCCTACATTTCGGCGAAGTTCGGCCAGTTCATGTACGGCTTCTATCCGGAGGCCGACCGGTGGCGGGTCAATCTGACCTACGGGCTCGCGGTGGTGCTGCTGGCGCCGCTGCTGATCCCGCGCCTGCCGGCCAAAGGATTGAACGCGGGCCTGTTCTTCTTCGCGCTTCCGGTGGTCGCATTCTTCCTGCTCTATGGCGGTGGGCTGGAGAGCTTCGGCGTGAGCTGGACCACAGGCGCGCTCCAGCTGTTCGTCGAGAGCATCGATACGGCCGGTAACGCGCTGGTTCGCGCCGGCGACAATTTGCCGGTGGTCGGCATGCTGCTGTGGCTGCTCGGCAAGCTGGTCGTGCTGATCGGTACGCTTGCATCGCTCGTGATCTGGCCGCTGGTCTGGATCCGCAATGAGCTGCAGCAATCTCACCAGCCCGTGTGGAATGATCTCGTGCTCTCCGCGATCATTGTCACCGCGCTGGTCTTCATCGTCGGTGGCGGGAGCAGGGCGCTGCGCAGCGTGATCGCCACGGCCGCGGCCTTCGCCGGCATCGCCATCGTCATTGCGATCATGGGCCTCGATCGCGGCGGCCTTCCCATCGTCGATACAAGGCTGTGGGGTGGAATGCTGGTGACGCTGGTCGTCTCGGTGATCGGCATCGTCGCGTCGATGCCGATCGGCATTGCGCTTGCGCTCGGCCGCCGTTCGACCATTCCATTGATCCGCATCTCTTCGATTGCCTTCATCGAACTGGTTCGCGGCGTGCCGCTGATCACGGTGCTGTTCTTCGCCACCTACATGCTGCCGCTGTTCCTGCCCGGCAATGTCAGGGTCGACGGCCTGGTTCGGGCGCTGATCGGCGTCGCGCTGTTCTCGGGCGCCTACATGGCCGAGGTCATCCGTGGCGGCCTCCAGGCTATACCGCGTGGTCAGGCGGAGGCATCGAGCGCGCTCGGGCTGTCCTGGTGGAAGACGACCAGCTTCATCGTGCTGCCGCAGGCATTGCGCCACGTCATCCCCGGCATCGTCAACAGCTTCATCTCGCTGTTCAAGGACACCTCGCTGGTATCGATCGTGGCGCTGTTCGACCTGCTCGGCAGCCTCAAGGCCTCGTTTGCCGATCCGGTATGGGCGACGCCGACCACGGCCTTCACCGGCTTTGCCTTCACCGGGCTGATCTACTTCGCCTTCTGCTTCGGCATGTCACGCTACTCCATGCTGGTCGAGCGCCGCGTCAACGCGCACCGGCGCCATTGAGCCAGAGATCATCGAGAGACCCATGACTGCAAATTCGATCGTCAGCATTTCCGCCCTCAACAAATGGTACGGCGAATTCCACGTCCTGCGCGACATCAACCTCTCCGTCGGGAAGGGTGAGCGCATCGTGATCTGCGGGCCCTCGGGCTCGGGCAAGTCGACCCTGATCCGCTGCATCAACGCGCTCGAGGAATTCCAGGAGGGCGAGATCAATGTCGACGGCATCGATCTCGGGCCCAACCTCAAGCGCGTCGACGAGGTCCGCCGCGAGGTCGGCATGGTGTTCCAGAGCTTCAACCTGTTTCCGCACCTGACCGTGCTGGAGAACTGTACCCTGGCGCCGATCTGGGTGCGCAACATCCCCCAGAAGGAAGCCGAGGCGACTGCGATGAAGTTCCTGGAGCGGGTCAAGATCCCGCATCAGGCGCAGAAATACCCGGGCCAGATGTCGGGCGGTCAGCAGCAGCGCGTCGCCATCGCGCGCGCGCTGGCGATGAACCCGAAGGTCATGCTGTTCGACGAGCCGACATCGGCGCTCGATCCGGAGATGGTGAAGGAGGTGCTCGACACCATGGTCGATCTCGCCAAGGAGGGCATGACCATGCTGGTCGTGACCCACGAGATGGGCTTCGCGCGCGAGGTCGCCAACCGCGTCGTGTTCATGGACGCCGGCCAGATCATCGAATCGAACACGCCGCAGGAATTCTTCGCCAACCCGCAGCATGCGCGCAGCAAGCTGTTCCTGAGCCAGATTTTGCGGCATTGATGAGGAAGCGAATAGGGACTTGCGAATAGCGAATAGGGCGAAAAGTTCTACTCGCTACTCGCTACTCGCTACTCGCCCTCAAACGAAAGGCGGCTTGATGCCGCTGCGCCGCTCCAGCCAAGCCGGCACCGGCAGGTTCTTCGAACGCATGAATTCGGGATTGTACAGCTTCGACTGATAGCGCGTGCCCGAGTCGCACAGGATGGTCACGATGGTGTGGCCGGGGCCGAGTTTCCTGGCGAGTTGCACCGCGCCGGCGACGTTGACGCCGGTCGAGCCGCCCAGGCATAGGCCTTCATGCTGTACGAGGTCGTAGATCGTGTTGACGGCGTCCTCGTCGGACACCAGGAACGCATCGTCGACCTTGGCGGTCTCGATCACGGGCGTCACACGACCGATGCCGATGCCTTCGGTGATGGAATCGCCGGGCGTCGATTTGACGACGCCGTTCTTGAACCATTCGTACATCGCGAAGCCGTGCGGATCGGCGCAGGCGGTGACGATATTCTTGTTTCTGTCCTTCAAATAGCGGCTCGTGCCGGCGATCGTGCCGCCGGTGCCGACCGCGCAGATGAAGCCGTCGACCTTGCCGCCGGTCTGCTCCCAGATCTCGGGTCCCGTGGACTCATAATGCGCCTTGGCGTTGTCGAGGTTGTTCCACTGGTCGGCGAACAGCACGCCGTTCGGCTCGGTCTTGCGCAATTCGTCGGCGAGCCTGCGCCCGACATGCTGATAGTTGTTGGGATTGCTGAACGGCAACGCCGGCACCTCGACCAGCTCCGCACCGCACAGCCGCAGCATGTCCTTCTTTTCCTGGCTCTGCGTCTCCGGGATCACGATCAGCGTGCGATAGCCGCGCGCGCTGGCGACCACGGCCAGACCGATGCCGGTGTTGCCGGCTGTGGCCTCCACCACGAGGCCGCCGGGCTTGAGATCGCCGCGCCTCTCGGCCTCCAGGATCATCCACTTGCCGGCACGGTCCTTGACCGACTGGCCCGGGTTCATGAACTCGGCCTTGCCGAGAATGGTGCAGCCCGTCGCCTCCGAGGCGCGATTGAGCTTGATCAGGGGCGTGTTGCCGATCGCCGCGACGACGTCGTTGTGAATGGTCATTTTGCAGATACCGTAGGAGTTTCCTCGAGCACACTTAAGAGGACCCTAGCCTGATATCCAGGGCAGCGTAAGCCGGCCGGATCAGCCCCCTGATTTCGCAAAGACGACCTGGCGAACATCGATGTTCCCAGAGAGGAAACCTGCTTCGCAGTAGGACAGATAATATTCCCAAAGCCGCCTGAAGCGCTCATCGAATCCTGCGGGCGTGAGGTCCGGCCAGGCCTCCCGGAAGTTCTTTCGCCAGATCGCGAGCGTCCTGGCATAATCTTCCCCGAAGATGCGCTCGCGGATGACGGGTATGCCAAAGCGGTCGCCGAGCGACTTCAGGATCTGCGGCGTCGGCAACATGCCTCCCGGGAAGACGTAGCGTTGGATGAAGTCGACCTCGCGGCGGTAGTGCTGGAACAGGCTGTCCTGGATGGTAATTGCCTGGACACCGGCCAGTCCGCCCGGCAGCAGACGGTCTCGCAGTTGCGAGAAATATTTCGGCCAGAACTGTTCGCCGACCGCCTCGATCATCTCGATCGAGGCGATGCGATCGTAGCGGTCACGCTCGTCGCGGTAATCCTGCAGGCGGATTTCGACTTTCTCGGCGAGCCCGGCCTCGTGGATGCGGCGCTGCGCGAAGTCGCGCTGCTGTTGGCTGATCGTCAGCCCAACGACCTGGGCGCCGAACGTCTTGGCGGCATATTCGGCAAAGCCGCCCCAGCCGCAGCCGATCTCGAGCAGCTTCTGCCCGGGCTTGAGATCGATCGCCTCGGCCAGCCGCTTGTACTTGTTGGTCTGTGCGGCGGTGAGGTCGGTGGTGTCCTCCTCGAACAGGGCCGAGGAGTAGGTCATGCTCGGATCGAGCCACGCCGAGTAGAACGAATTCCCGATGTCATAATGGGCGTAGATGTTGCGCTTTGCCTGACGCTTGGTGTTGCGGTTGAACCAGTGCCGGACCAGCTGGGCAAACCGGATCAGCGGCTTGTCTTCCAGCATCGACTGCAGCAGGTGCTGGTTGACGCAGAACAGATAGAGAAACTGCGTCAGGTCCGGCGTGTCCCAGTCGCCGTTCAGATAGGCCTCGGCGATGCCGATGTCGCCACCATTGAGAAGGCGCGATGCGAAGCCGTAATTGGCCAGGATCATTGCGGCGGCCGGCCCGGGCTCAACGCCGCCGAGCCGGATCACCCGTCCGTCCGGCAGGGTCACGTCGAGCGTGCCTTTCCGCAAGCGCGAGCCGAAGCCGAGGGCAAGGCGGGGCAGGCGGGGAAGATCGGCAAGCACCTTGTCGATGGTGTCAGGGGTGACTGGGATGACGTTCTGCATGGCAGGTCCATTCACGCAAACGGCTCGAGCCCACGTCCCCCGTCGGCTGGCCGGTGTGGCACCTGTGCGGGCAGGGAATCACGGACGCAGAGCGCGCCGGCCGTTTCCGGTCAGCGTCGTGAAATATAAGCGTGGCTGCCGTTCCCCGCCAAGCCGGTATTGGTTCCAGGGCTTGCGCTGATTTCGCCGCGCGGGACGAGGCGGACGCCTTTGGCCCACAGCCGCAGCGCCTCCCAATGGATCGCGGCAAAGATTTTGACAGTCACCAGCGGGAGCGAGACGAAGGCGGCGAGCAGGGAGCCAGAGGTCAGCGTGCGACGGCGGCCGGAGAAGGTTGCGGCAAGCAGGGGGCCGTCGGCCCCAGTTTCGAGAATCCGCAGCTTGACATTGTCGCCCGGCGGCATGACCCGGAAATGGTAACGCATCGCCATGTCGATGAAGGGCGAGACGTAGAAGGTCTTGTCCTGCGCCTGGCGCAGCCCTGCTGCCGACAGCTCATCCGGCCTGACCGGCAGCACATAGGGCTTGATCTCGCCGAAGGTGTTGCGGACCTCGTAGATCATCAGCGCCAGGGTGCCGTCGCTGCGATAGCAGAAATAGACCGACAGCGGATTGAACACGTAGCCGAGCAGCCGCGGATAGCACAGCAGCAGCACGCGCCCACCGCTGAGATCGATCCCCTGATCCGCCGCGCAGGTCTGCGCATAGGCCAGTAGCGACGAGCCGTCGCCCGGACCGTGGTCGGCCTCGTGGAAGCTGTAGAGCGCGCGCCGATTGACCCCGAACAGCGAAGCCTGCCGGTCCGCCTGGTCGAGCCTCCCGAGATCGATCAGCAGGCTCATCACGCGATAGCGGAAGCGATGCGTGGTCGGGCGCATGCGGGCATGCATGACCTGTCCGACATAGAGCGCGGCCGCTTCCGTTCTGTCATCCGGTCCCGAGTGATCCATGTCCATATCGCGCCTATTCCGCAGCCTCGGCGAGCGCGATGGGAAGCCCGCGCCACGGCACGCTCGCGCCGAGCGCCTCTGCCACGGCGAGACCCGAGCGCAGCCCGTCCTCATGAAAGCCATAGCCGGTCCAGGCGCCACAGAACCAGGTATGGCGCTGCTCCTGAATCGCTGCCAGACGCTTCTGCGCCGCAAAGGCGGCAGCCGTGTATTGCGGGTGCTCACAGATATACTTGCCAAAGGTTAGCTCCGGAGCCGGAGCGAAGGGTGGGTTGAGGCTGACGAACAGCGGCTTGGCGTTGTCGATGTCCTGGAGGTTGTTCATCCAATAGGTGACGGCGACGTCGTTCATGGGAACGCCCTCACGCTGCCAGCGCAGGAAATTCCACGAAGCCCAGGCGCGGCGACGCTTCGGCATCAGCCTGCTGTCACGGTGCAGATAGATCGTGTTGGGCGAATATTTGATCGCCCCGAGGATGCTGCGCTCCCGCTCGTCCGCATCGGTGAGCATCGACAACGCCTGGTCGCTGTGTGCGGCGATCACGACATGATCGTAGGTGTCGCGACGGCCGCTGCTGTCCTGAACGACGACGCCGTGGGCAGTGCGTTCGATGCTGGTCACGGCGCTGCCGAGCCGGATGTGCTTGCGGAAGCTCGACGTCAGCTTCTCCACATAGCGGCGGCTGCCGCCCTTGACGGTGCGCCAGACCGGACGGTCATATTGCAGCAATCTGTGATTGCTGAAGAACGCGACGAAGTTCTCGGCCGGAAAGTCCAGCATCTCGGACGCCGGGGCTGACCAGATCGCGGCACCCATCGGCGCCAGATAGTCGGTGAGCAGTCGCGGGGCGAAATGGTTGCGCCGGAAATAATCCCGGAGCGTAAGGCCATGCAGGCGCCCGGCCTTGAAGTCGGCTGTACTCTGCTCGTTGAAGGTCAGGATGTCCCTGAGCATCCAGAGATAGGATGTCGACAGCAGATTGCTCGGCTGCGCGAACAGCCCCTTGGCGGTGTCGAGCCAGGTGTTGCCGCCCCCCTTCCATTCGAAGCGGCCGGCATCCGCGGTGACGGCAAAGCTCATGCTGCTGTCGACCGTCTCGACCCCCAGATGGTCGAACAAGGCGGTGAGCTCAGGATAGTTCAGCTCGTTGTAGACGATGAAGCCGATGTCGACAGAGACCGGAGCGCCGTCATAGTCGATCGTCACGGTGTGGCTGTGGCCGCCCGGACGGAGATCGCGCTCGTAGACGGTGATCGGATAACGCTTCGCCAGGGACCAGGCCGCGGCGTTACCCGCAATACCCGTTCCGACCACCGCAACTCGCATGAATGCCCCCCTGAAGTTCACGTGCAAGTTACGGAGTCGCCGCCAAAGGGTTTCACGGGCGCGCTCCCCGCGTCACACCCCGTCCAAAACGGCATTCGACAGATGAAATCTTGGTAAGGCGGCAGCCCGTGGCCCGTGGCCGTGCCTGCACGAAACTCCGCTGATTTACGGGAGATTCGTCGATTCGGTGGACTTTATCGGCACCATCGCTGCTGGGGGGACGGGGGGCTGCAGGGCTGTCCGGCGCCGTGGGCTGCGGCTAGAATGATTCCCAAGACTACAGGGAAGCATCACGCCAGTGTCCATCGTGCCGATCGCCGTCGACGAGCCTTGCCGCGCGTCCGCTGACCCGCGGATCGTCGCCGGGATGCGGGAGCGCCGTGTGCCGGCTGCCCTGCGGCGATTTGTCCACTGGCTGGCGGCGATCGGATTGGCGGCGAACTCGGCCGGCTGCCTGCTGACCCAGGATATTCCCGATCCGGCCCTCGACTTGCCCCAGCGCTACAAGGCGGCGTCCGGTTCCGATATGGCGGCGCCGCCGCCGCTGGATTGGTGGCGCGGCTTCGGATCACGCGAGCTGACCCAGCTGATGGAGGAGGCGCAGAGCGTCAACCTTGATATTGCCGCTGCTGTGGCAAGGTTCCGGCAGGCCGATGCGCTGGCGCGGCAGGCCGGCGCGGCGCTGCTGCCAAGCCTGTCGAGCACGGGGCAGGAGACCTATTCGCGCACGTCCGGGTCGAGCTCCAGCGGGCTCACCAATGGCGGCCGCGAGGTCGTCAATTACCAAGCCTCGCTCTCTGCGAGCTACCAGCTCGACTTCTTCGGCCAGAATCGCGACGCGCTGCAGGCGGCCGAGGAAACCGCGGTGGCCAACCGCTTCGACCGCGACGTCACGCAGTTGACGACGCTCGCCACCGTCGCCAATGCCTATTTCCAGGTGCTGGCCGCTCAGGATCGGATTCGGACCGCCGAGCGCAACATCGCCAGCGCCACGCGTGTGCTCGATGCCATCCGCGAGCGGCAGAAGGCGGGCACCGGCAATGATCTCGACGTCGCGCAGCAGGAGAGCGTGCTCGCCAACCAGAAGGCGGCGGTGCCGCCGCTGCGCCAGACGCTCGATCAGAACGTCAACGCGCTGGCCGTGCTGGTCGCGCGATCGCCCGAGGGCATTCGCATTGCCGGCGGCTCGCTCGACCGGATCAGGACGCCGCGGGTCACGCCCGGGCTGCCGTCCGAACTCTTGACGCAACGGCCGGACATCCGCCGGCAGGAAGCGCAGCTGGCGTCGGCCACCGCCAATGTCGGCAGCGCGCGAGCGCAGTTCTTTCCCAGCATCCAGCTGACCGGCAATGGCGGCTACCAGAGCGCAGCACTGGTGTCGCTGTTTCAGCCGCATGCGGCGTTCTTCAGCCTCGCCGGCAGCCTGACCCAGCCGATCTTCGATGGTGGCAGAATCCTGGGCAATTTCGAGAACGCCAAGGCGCGACAGGACGAGCTGCTGCAAACCTACCGCAAGACGGTCATCCAGTCTTTCACCGACGTCAACAATGCGCTGTTCTCGATCAAGCAGACCACGATCAAGTTGCAATTGCAGCGAGAAGTCGTTGCCGCCTCCCGCCGCGCCTTCCAGCTCTCCGAGCAGCAACTGCGCGCGGGAACTGCCGACATCGTGACAGTCTTGAATACGCAATTGACGCTGTTCCAGGCCGAGGACGCGCTATGGCAGGCGCAACTGGCGCGCCTGCAGGCGTTCGTGAGCCTCTATCAGGCGCTCGGCGGCGGCTGGGAGCCGCGCATGGAGAAGGCGGCCGATGCTCTTTAAACCGGACGAGAAGGGAGCAGCGGCAGTGAAGCGCGCGCGGTCCAGCGTGGCACGGCGGCTGGTGTCGATCACGATCACGCTGCTGATCCTGGGCGGCCTCGGCTATATCGGCTGGTCGGCGATGCAGCAGAAGCAGCAGGCCAATAACCGCTTCGCGCGGCCCGACCTTCCGGTTCCGGTCCTGGCCGCCTCGCCTGTCACCAAGGACGTGCCGGTGTATCTCGACGGCGTCGGCTCCGTCCGCGCGCTCAACACCGTCACGGTGCGCTCCCAGGTCGACGGCAAGCTGATCGCGGTCAATTTCGTCGAGGGGCAGGACGTCAAGAAGGGCGACGTGCTCGCCGAGATCGATCCGGCGATCTACCAGGCGCAGTACGACCAGGCCGTCGCCAAGAAGGCACAGGACGAGGCGCAGCTCGCCAACCAGAAGCTCGACCTCGCCCGTTACGAGCAGCTGGCCGCCAGCAATGCCGGCTCCAAGCAGCAGGCCGACACGCAGCGCGCGGTGGTGGCGCAGCAGCAGGCGCTGATCAAGGCGGATCAGGCCGCGATCGATAATGCGGCGACGACCTTGAGCTACACCAAGATCGTGGCGCCGCTCTCCGGCCGCGCCGGCCTGCGCCAGGTCGACCAGGGCAACATCGTCCATGCGTCCGACGCGACCGGTCTCGTCGTCATCACGCAGCTTCAGCCGATTGCGGTGCAGTTCAGCCTGCCGCAGCAGCAGATCATGCGCGTCAATGCGGCTGCTGCCAAGGGGCCGCTCGCTGTCGACGTGTTCGGCAATGACGGCGTCACCGTCATCGACACCGGCACGTTGCGGGGTATCGACAACCAGGTCGATCAGACGACGGGCACGCTGAAGCTGAAGGCAGAATTCCCCAACGGCAAATTCCAGCTCTGGCCCGGACAGTTCGTCAATGTCCGCCTCAAGGTCGAGACCTTGTCGCAGGCGATCACGGTGCCGACCTCGGCGGTGCAGCGCGGGCCGGCAGGCACGTTCAGCTACGTGATCGGCGAGGGCGACATCGCCTCGGCTCATCCGGTGACGGTCGTGCAGCAGAACGAGAGCGAGGCCGTGATCGCCAGCGGCTTGAGCCCGTCGGACCGCGTGGTGACGACCGGCTTTGCCAATCTGGCCGACGGCGTCAAAGTCGTGGTCGGACGCGCCGAGCAGACGCCGCAGGCCGATCTGGCGCCGCGCAAGCGCAGCCGCAATCCGCAAGGAAAAGAGCAGGCGAAGGAGGGCGGAGCGCCACCCGAAGGTGCGCCGAAGGACGGCGAGCGGCGCCGCAGGCCTGAGGCTGGGGGTCAGACCGACCCCGGCGGTGCAGCGCCCCAGGGAGGGAGTGAGGCAGGTCGCGGCGCGAAGGCACAGCCATGACGCAACCGCAAGAGTGACGAGCAGTCGCGATGAGCGTCTCCGAACCCTTCATCCGCCGTCCCATCGCGACCTCGCTGCTCGGCGTCGCCCTGCTGATCGGCGGCCTGCTCGGCTATCTCGCGCTGCCGGTCTCGGCGCTGCCGCAGGTCGACTTCCCGACTGTCCAGGTGACGACGCAACTGCCGGGCGCCAGCCCTGATGTGATCGCCTCGCTGATCACGGCCCCGCTGGAACGCCAGCTCGGCCAGATCCCGTCCTTGTCCGCGATGAACTCGACAAGCTCGTTCGGCGTCAGCCAGATCTCGCTGCAGTTCGATCTCGGCCGCGACATCGACGGCGCAACCCAAGACGTCCAGGCGGCAATCAATGCCGCCGCCGGCGTCTTGCCAAAGTCGCTGCCCTATCCGCCGACCTACGCCAAGGTCAATCCGGCCGACGCGCCGGTCATGACGCTCGCGCTGACCTCGGACACGATCTCTTTGCGCGCGATGAGCGACATGGCCGACACGATCCTGGCGCAGCGGCTGAGCCAGGTCTCCGGCGTCGGCCGCGTCTCGGTGCTCGGTGGACTGAAGCCCGCGGTGCGCGTGCAGGCCGACCTGGCGCGGCTCGCGGCCTATGGCATCTCGATAGAGGACCTGCGCGCCGCCATCGCAGGCGCCAACGTCTCCGGACCCAAGGGATCGCTGGACGGGGCGCAGCAGGCCTATCTGATCACGGCCAACGACCAGATCGGGGCCGCAGACGCTTACAAGCCGATCATCATCGCCTACCGCAACGGCTCGCCGGTCACGATCGGCGATGTCGCAACGATTCTCGATGGTCTGGAGAACGATCGGACCGGCGGCTGGTACCAGGGTGTCCCTGCGGTCATCCTCGACATCCAGCGCCAGCCGGGTGCCAACGTCATCGAGGTCGTCAAGCAGATCCGTGCCGAGATCCCGAAGCTGCAGCGCATGATTCCGGCCGGGGTGAAGCTCGCTATCGTCAGCGATCGTACCGTGACCATCCGCGCCTCGGTGCACGACGTGCAGTTCACGCTGCTGCTCAGCGTGGTGCTGGTGACGCTGGTCGTGCTGCTGTTCCTGCGCTCGTTGCGGGCCACGATCATCGCCGGCGTCGCGCTGCCGCTGTCGCTGATCACGAGCTTCGGCGTGATGTACTTCGCCGGTTTCAGTCTCGACAATCTCTCGCTGATGGCACTCACGATCGGCACCGGCTTCGTCGTCGACGACGCCATCGTGATGATCGAGAACATCGTGCGCCACATGGAGAATGGCGAGAGCGCGATGAACGCCTCGCTGCGAGGCGCGCGCGAGATCGGCTTCACCGTCATCTCGCTGACGGTCTCGCTGATCGCAGTGTTCATTCCGCTCTTGTTCATGTCCGGTCTGGTCGGCCGCATGTTTCGGGAATTTGCGCTGACGCTGACGATTGCAGTGGTGACATCGGCGGTGGTGTCGTTGACCTTGACGCCGATGATGTGCTCGCGGCTGTTGAAGCACGCCAGCGAGGAGTGGGTGCTGCCGGGGCTGAACGCCGTCAGCCGCTTCATCGACCGCACCGTGGCCGTCTATCATCGCAGCCTGCTGTGGGTGCTGGATCGCCAGACCGAGACGCTGGTCGTGACCTTCGCGACCTTGGCGGCGACCTTGGCGCTCTACGTCGTCGCGCCCAAGGGCTTTCTGCCGCTGCAGGATACCGGCTCGATCACTGCGGTGACCGAGGCCGGCCCCGACGTGTCGTTCGCCGAAATGACGAAACGCCAGGCGGACGTCGCCGCCGCGATCCAAGCTGACGCCGACGTCGTCGGCGTCGTCTCGGTGATCGGCGCCGGATCGGTCAACCCGACCACCAATGTCGGCCGTCTCGTCATGACCTTGAAGCCGCTTGGCGAGCGGCAAGATGGCGTCGCCGAGGTGATCGATCGGCTGAAGCAGAAGACCTCGGGCGTGCCCGGCATGACCGTGTACTTCCAGCCGGTCCAGGACGTGCAGATCTCGACCCAGGCGAGCCGCTCGCAATATCAGTACACGCTGACCGGCGCCGATGCCACCGAGGTGTCGAAATGGGCGAGGCAGCTTGTCGGAGAAATGCGCCGCGACCCTCTATTCCGCGACGCCTCCTCCGAAGCCCAGGAGGGCGGCCTGCGCGCGGAGCTGACCATTGACCGCCAGCGCGCCGGCCAGCTCGGCGTCAGTCTGCAGGGCGTCACCGACACGCTCAACGACGCCTTCGCGCAGCGGCAGATCTCGACGATCTATGGTCAGGCCAATCAGTACCGCGTCGTGCTGGAGGCGCTGCCGATGTATCAGCGCGATCCCTCGATCCTATCGAAGCTCTATCTGCCTGGCGCCGGCGGCCAAGTGCCGCTCTCGGCGGTGGCGAGCCTGAAGCGCACCACCGCGCCGCTCGCCATCTCGCACCAGGCGCAGTTTCCGGCGGTGTCGCTGAGCTTCAATCTCGCGTCCGGCGCTGCGCTGAGCGAGGCGGTCGAGGCGCTCCATGCGACCGAGAACCGCATCGGCATGCCCGGCAGCATCATCGGTGTCTATTCGGGCGATGCCGCCGAGTTCGCCAAGTCGCTGGCCGGCCAGCCCTGGTTGCTGCTGGCGGCCGTGGTCACGATCTACATCGTGCTCGGCGTGCTCTATGAGAGCTACATCCATCCGATCACGATCCTGTCGACCTTGCCGTCGGCGGGCGTCGGCGCCATCCTGGCCTTGATGCTGTTCGGCCAGGATCTCTCGGTCATCGGCTTGATCGGCATCATTCTGCTGATGGGCATCGTCAAGAAGAACGCGATCATGATGATCGACTTCGCGCTCGAAGCGGAGCGTCACGAAAACCGCACACCCTACGACGCGATCGTGCAGGCGTGTCTCCTGCGCTTCCGCCCGATCATGATGACGACCCTGGCCGCGCTGTTCGGCGCGCTGCCGCTGGCGATCGAGAGCGGCACCGGCTCGGAGCTGCGCTTTCCGCTCGGCATCTCCATCATTGGCGGCCTGCTGCTCAGCCAATTGCTGACGCTGTACACGACGCCGGTCATCTATCTCGCGCTCGACCGCATCAATCGTCGCTTCGAGCGCGCGCTGCCGCCGGCGCCGAACCTGCCGTCGCCGCCGATCGCAGGTGCGACCGAAGGCATCCAGTGATGGCCTCGATCTCCGAGCCGTTCATCCGCCGGCCGGTCGGCACCACGCTGCTCTCGATCGGCCTGTTCCTGGTCGGGATCGTCGCCTATATCTTCCTTCCCGTCGCGCCGGTGCCGAACGTCGATTTCCCCGCGATCTTCGTCAGCGCGTCGCGTCCGGGTGCGGACCCGTCCGTCATGGCGGGGACGGTCGCGGCGCCGTTGGAGCGGCGGCTCGGCGAGATCGCAGGTGTCGACCAGATCACATCGACGAGTTCGCTCGGCACCACCAACATCCAGATCCAATTCTCGATCGGCCGCGACATCGACAAGGCCGCGCGTGACGTCCAGGCGGCCATCAACGCCTCGCTGTCGGACCTTCCGAGCGACCTGCCGGCGCTGCCGCGCTTCCGCAAGGCGAACACGGCCGCGGCACCCGTATTCGTTCTGGCCCTGACCTCGAAGACGATGACGCCGAGCGCGATGTACGACGTCGCCGACACCGTTCTGGCGCAGCGTCTGTTCCAGGTGCCCGGCGTCGGCAACGTCACGGTCAGCGGCGCCGATCAACCCGCCGTGCGCATCGCGCTCAATCCGGTCTCGCTCGCCAATGCCGGGATTTCGACCGACGATGTCCGGACGGCGATCATCAATGCCAATCCGATCGGGCCGGTCGGCATCTTCGAGGGCGCGCGGCAGAGCGAGACCATTGCCATCAACCGGCAGATGCGCAGTGCGGCCGAATTCCGCGACATCCTGATCAAGAGCAGCAATGGCAGCTTCGTGCGGCTGTCGGATGTCGCCGACGTCGAGGATTCCGTACGCAACGTGCGTTCGATCGCCTGGTTCAACAAGCAGCCGGCGGTGCTGATCCAGATCGCGAAACAGGGCGACGCCAACGTGATCGAGACCGTCGACCGTGTGAAGGCGCTGATCCCCGAGCTCAAGCAATGGCTGCCGGCTGGCATCGAGATCGCCACTCTGGTCGATCGCACAGGGACCATTCGCGCCTCGGTCGAGGACATGCAGTGGACCTTGCTCGCGACCGCCGTGCTGGTGATGGTCGTCGTGTTCCTGTTCCTGCGCCGCCTGGTGCCGACGGTGGCGGCCGGCGTCTCGGTTCCGCTGGCGCTGGCCGGCACCTGCGCGGCGATGTGGCTCGCAGGCTTCTCGATCGACAATCTCTCGCTGATGGCGCTCGCGATCTCCGTCGGCTTCGTCGTCGACGACGCCATCGTCATGATCGAGAACATGTACCGCAATCTCGAGCATGGCCTGTCGCCGATGCGCGCCGCGCTCGATGGCGCCCGCCAGATCGGCTTTACCGTGTTGTCGATCAGCCTTTCTTTGATTGCAGCCTTCGTGCCCTTGATCTTCATGGACGGCGTCGTCGGCCGTCTCCTGCGTGAGTTCTCGCTGACGCTGACCTTCGCAATCGTCGTGTCGACATTGGTGTCGCTGACGGTGACGCCGATGATCTGCGCGCATTACATCAAGGAGACGCTGTCCGATCGTGCCACCTGGTTCGACCGTATCGTCGAAGGCGCGCTGTCCGGCATGGTCCGCTTCTATGCCTGGACGCTGCGCGGCGTGCTGGTTTATCCGTTCCTCACCTTGATCGTGTTCTTCGCCACCATCGCGCTCACGGTGACGCTCTACATCAAGGTGCCCAAGGGCTATTTCCCGACCGACGATTCCGGCTTCGTCATCGGTGCGACGCGCGCCTCGGCCGACATTTCGTTCCAGTCCATGCTGGGCCTGCAGCAGCGGCTCGCCGACATCGTGATGGCCGATCCCGCCGTGGCCGGTATCGGCTCGACGATCGGGGGCGGCGGCGGGCCGGGCGGCGCGACGTCCAACCGCGGCACCATGTTCATCAACCTCAAGCCCCCGGCGGAGCGCGAGGGCGTCTCGACTGAGCTCGTGATCAACCGCCTCAGGCGGAGCCTCGCGATGGTCCCCGGCATTCGGCTCTTCATGTTCGCCGCGCAGGACGTGCGCACCGGCGGTCGTCAGAGCGATTCCGACTACCAGTACACGTTGAGCAGCCCCGATCTCGACCTTCTGCAGAAATGGGCGCCGATCGTCGCCAAGCGCCTGGAGACGGTCGACGGCATCACCGACATTTCCAGCGACCGCGATCCCGGCGGGCTGCAGCTCGCGCTGCGGATCGACCGACAGAAGGCGGCGAGCCTCGGCGTCCGCGTCCAGGACATCGACAACGCGCTCAACAACGCCTTCGCGCAACGCCAGATCTCGATCGTCTACAGCCAGCGCAACCAGTACATGGTCGTGCTGGAGATCGACCCGAAATTCCAGACCGATCCCTCGAATCTCGACCGCATCTATGTGGCCGGGGCAGGGGACGCGCAGGTGCCGCTGTCGGCGCTGGTCAAGGCCGAGCGCGGCCTGTCACCGCTGGCGGTGTATCACTCACAATCGTTCCCTTCGACCACCGTGTCGTTCAACCTGCTGCCGGACGTGCCCTTGCAGACCGCGACGGCCAACATTCAGCGCGCCGTCGACGAGCTGCACATGCCGGAGGGCATCCGCGGCAGCTTCGACGGCAATGCCGGAGACTTCAACAAGAGCAGCGGCCGCCAGCCGCTCTTGATCCTGTTCGCCCTGGCCGCGATGTATATCGTGCTGGGCGTGCTCTATGAGAGCCTGGCGCATCCGCTGACCATCATCTCGACGCTACCGTCGGCCGGGCTCGGCGCGCTGCTCGCGCTGCAGATCACCAATACGCCGCTGACCGTGATCGCCTTCGTCGGCATCATCCTGCTGATCGGCATCGTCAAGAAGAACGGCATCATGCTGGTCGATTTCGCGCTCGAGGCCGAGCGCCAGCGCGGCATGTCCTCGGCCGACGCGATCTTCGAGGCCTGCCGGGTGCGCTTTCGCCCGATCCTGATGACGACCCTCGCGGCGCTGTTCGCCGGCCTGCCGCTGGTGATCGCGACCGGTCCCGGCACCGAGCTGCGCCGCCCCCTCGGCATCACCATCATTGGCGGCCTCCTGGTGTCGCAGATCCTCACCCTCTACACCACGCCGGTGATCTACCTGCTGATCGACCGGCTACGCCGCCGGCCTGCGCCGGAGCCGCTTGCCGCGCCCGCCGAATGAGCCGTTGTGGCGCTGTCCGCGGGCGCGTATAGCCGCCGCATGCCAGAACCACACGACCATCCGCCGCTCGCCACCGAGGCGCCGCCCGATTGCCCGCGTTGCCAGAAGCCGCTGCCGCTGTGCATCTGCGACAGCGTCACACCGCTGGAAAGCCGGCTGGGGCTCCTGATCCTGCAGCACCCGCAGGAGCAGGATCGCGCCCTCGGCACCGCGCGGCTCGCCGCGCTGCACTTCAAGAACGCGGTGGTCAAGGTCGGGTTATCCTGGCCGAGCCTCGCCAAGGCACTGGGACGGCCGGTCGCCGATCCCGCGCGCTGGGCCATTCTCTATCTCGGCTCGGCGAAGGCGGCCGAGCTCGATCCCGAGAGCGAGGTGGTGGCGGTGACCCGCAAGGGTGAGGTGGCCGACAACCAGCACGCCATCCTCAAGTCGATCGAGGGCGTGATCCTGCTCGACGGCACCTGGAGCCAGGCCAAGGCGCTGTGGTGGCGCAATCCGTGGATGCTGAAGTGCCAGCGCGTGATCCTCGGGCCGCGGCAGCCGTCGCGCTACGGTCGGCTGCGCCGCGAACCGCGCCGCGACGGGCTGTCGACCATCGAGGCGGCCGGGATGCTGATGGCCGCGCTGGAACGGCGGCCTGAGATCGCGACGGCCCTCGACGCGAGCTTCGAGCGCATGCTTGCGCGGTATCGGGAGGTGGAGAAAGAGCATCCGGAGCTCACGCCCCGCCCAAAGGCCCGCAAGCCGGATTGGCGCAGCCGCAAACGGCGGGTTTAGGAACCAAGGGTACGCTTCTTGCATTGCAGCATGGAACGAGGATGAGAGCCATGCAGGAAGCAGAAAAGTCCAATGTGGTGCAGTTCCGGGATTACGCGCCCCGGCTGGCCGGCAGGTCCGGCTCGGATCGGACGGGCGTCTCGGCCGGTGAACGAGTGGCAATTCTGACCTGGCCGCGCGCGCAGGTCAGCTATCCCGGCGGCATCGACGATCTGCCCATCTAGGGCCGGTTCGCGGCCCCAATGGGTAGTCCAACCGCTTGATTTTGATTGAGTGGAGGCCACGACCAGAATTGAACTGGTGTAAACGGTTTTGCAGACCGCTGCGTAACCACTCCGCCACGTGGCCCCTGTGGGCGGAGCAATATAGGCAATCTCGCGCTTAGGCAACCACTCTCGTCGCGAGGCCGACTCCATCGATCCGGACCCTTAGCCAAGTGGAAGTTCGATGCCCCGAGCCGCGTTTCGAGCTGGTCGGCATCGGGCCACGGCAGCGCATAGGGGTGTTGTCGCGCCGCGCTCATCGCGACCCCGCTCCACATCTCGCGTGGTCGCAATTCCAGACGGCGCTGGCGACACCGTCGGTCCCGATCGCGAGGACCTTTCGCCGAACTGCAGCACCGGCAATGACGCGCAGCAGCGACGATAGTCGAAAACATCGTGGCGAATTCGCGCAGCGCGCCTTGATTTTTTCAGGTTGTGTTGTTCTAATTGTTCTATGTTGGGCTGTGTTGCGGGACGCCGGGCTGTAGAGCAGCACTCCCACGACTCACACACGACTTCACACGCAAAGATCTGTCATGGATGATCACCCGACGCGCCGCTCGGTGGTTTTCGGCACGCTTGCCGCATGCGCAACAGTCACCAGCGCAGCGGCCGATGACGACGATCCGCGCAAGGAGAAGCGGCCGCAAAAAGGCGACCTGATCGTGTTCTCGGAAGGGGAGCGCGAAGGGCAGACGATCACGCCTGACGACTTGAAGATCGGCGAGCCACCGGTTCATGGGTGGCCGAAGGATCCAGCGAATGCGATCGTGCGTGACGGATCGCGATTGAACGAGGTGCTGCTCGTCAGGCTCGATCCAACCGAACTCGACGAAGACACGCGTCAGCGCGCGGCCGAGGGCATCGTCGCCTACTCGGCTATCTGCTCGCATGCGGGATGCCCGGTCACGGCCTGGATCAAGGCGACCGAGGGCAACGACGATGTCTTCAAATGCATGTGCCACAATTCCGAGTACGACCCGAGGCGCAGGTCGTGTTCGGCCCCGCGCCGCGGCGGCTTGCCGCGCTTCCCCTCGTGATCAAGGACGGCGCGCTCATGATCGCTGCGCCCTTCATTGGAAAGGTAGGTGGCCAACAGGGCTGATGAGATCCCGTGTGCCGATCGGAACTCGCATCGTCTCGACACCCGTCACGACAACAAGTGAATCGAAAAACGAAGCAGGGGAGGTTTGTCCATGTCCATCACGTCCACCGCGATCAAGCAATGGCTGCTATCGAGCACCGTGGCGTTCACCTGTCTCGCCGCACCTGCAGCCGTGGCCGGCCCCATCGACAACTACAGTCCCGTCACGCCCGCACGGCTCGAAAATCCCGAGCCAGGCAACTGGATGCTCTATCGTCGGACCTATGATGGCCAAGGCTATAGTCCGCTCGACCAGATCAACACCACGAACGTCAAGGAGATGGTGCCGGTCTGGACCTTTGCCACCGGCGTCGTCGAAGGGCACGAGGCGCCGCCTCTGGTCAACAACGGCGTCATGTTCATCACGACGCCGAAGGGGCAGGTGATCGCGCTGAATGCCAAGACCGGCGACCAGTACTGGCGCTACAAGCGCGAGCTCCCCGAGGATCTGTTCCAGCTGCATCCGACCAATCGCGGCGTCGGCCTCTGGCAGGACAAGCTCTACCTCGCCACGACGGACGATCATCTGGTCGCGATCGACGCCAAGACCGGCAAGGTGCTTTGGGACAAGAAGGTCCAGGACTACAAGAAGGGACAATATCTCACGCTGATGCCGCTGATCGTCGACGGCAAGGTGATGGTCGGTGGCTCCGGCGGCGAGTTCGGCGTCCGCGGTTATGTTGCCGCTTATGACGCCGAGGACGGCAAGGAGCTCTGGCGCACCTTCACGATTCCGGCCGAAGGCGAGGCCGGGCATGACACCTGGAGCGGCGACGACTGGAAGAACGGCGGCGGGTCCGCCTGGATGACAGGCACCTACGACAAGGACACCCAGACGGTGTATTGGGGCGTCGGCAACGCCGCGCCCTGGCCGGGGGGCTTGCACCCCGGCGACAATCTCTACACCAGCTCGGTGATCGCGCTGGATCCTGCGACCGGAAAGGTCAAGACGCATTTCCAGTATCACCAGAACGACTCGTGGGACTGGGATGAGGTCGACGCACCGATGCTGGTCGACCTGCAGCGCGACGGCCGCAGCTTCAAGAGCCTGATCCATCCCGGACGCGACGCCATCTTCTGGGTGCTCGAGCGCACGCCGGAGCGCATCAACTACGTCAACGGCTGGAACTTCGTCCACACCGATGTCTGGAAGGGGATCGAGCCCGAGACGGGACGGCCGATCGTCGATCCCGCGCACAAGCCGATGCTCGGCAAGCGGGTGGACTTCTGTCCCTCGTTGTGGGGCGGCAAGGACTGGCCGTCCGCGGCCTACAGCCAGAAGACGCGCTTCGTCTACGTGCCGGCGAACGAGAATTTCTGCGGCGGCTTCACCGGGGAAAAGCTGTCGCTCGTTCCCGGCCAGCTCTGGCTCGGCACCAAGGCCGAGGACATCGGGCTCACGGTGCGGCCCGGTGCCGACCATTTCGGGGAGCTGCAGGCCTGGGATCCAGCGACAGGCAAGAAGGTCTGGTCGCACAATTTCCCCAAATCCCAGCTGTTCGGGTCGGTGACCGCGACGGCGGGCGATCTCGTCCTGGTCGGCGGCACCAATGACCGGATGTTCCGGGCTTTCCATGCCAAGACCGGCGAGCTGCTGTGGGAGCAGAAGACGAATTCGGGCATCATGGGCATGCCGGTCGCCTATGAGGTCGATGGTACCCAGTACATCGCCGTGCAGTCCGGCTGGGGCGTCGACGCGCAGCGCATCCAGGATGCGCTCTCGAAAGGCAACATCGGTCTCGAAGACAACGTTCCGCAAGGCGGCGTCGTCTGGGTGTTCGCAGTCAGGAAGTAGCGCCGGTGATCTGAATGGCGGCGGCCTCGGCCGTCGCCATTCCGGGAAACGAAGATCGCAGCAGTGTTCCGGCCAAGACGTGCCGATCGCCTGGCCTGCATGGCGACAGAAGATCGCGCGTCAGCAGGCCGCGAACCAGCCGTCTGGAAACGGGATCAGCGGCCAGGCGCCCTGGTTGTCGTTGGCTGCCGTGGGGAAATGCAGGATCGAAAACAAGCGGGCCATGGAATCGGTCTCGGTCTCGGGCGCAATAGCCGTTCTCACAACGTCCATCAACAACTCGTATTCGGCTTCGCTCATCTTGCCCTCGCGCAAACTGCGAGCCACGATGGCAGAATTCCACTTTGTTCAAATTGAGCGGATCGCTCAAATTCTAACGATCGGGCGCAAAGGACCTAATCGTTACCGGTGCCCGTCGTTCCAAAAGGTACGGCGGTCCGCGCTGTTCCGATGTGAACAGGCTCACACCCCTCGAGACTTCTCGTCTTCCCTTGACCCGTCTCCCTGTGCGGCAGGTGATGCCGTACAGCGACGACGAGCCGGCCTGCAGCCGACCGTGAGCAAGAGATCGACATGGCCGCCGCGAGTCGCAGGCTGCTTCTCCGGCAAAGGTCGAAGAGGCGATCCGCTCCAAACGTTCGGCTCGACGCGTGCGACCGAATCGCTGGCGGTCAGACCGCGACGGCGAGAGGTTCGGTGTCCTGCGCCAGAATGTCACGCATCAGCTGCGACAGGTCTTTCGGCTTGAACGGCTTCGCCAAACGATGAAGGCCGACCACTTTGGCCGAGGGGCCGAGCAAATCAGCCGTCCCACGTCCTGATTCCAGCACCATGCCCGACATCATCACGATGGGCATCGTGGGCCGAGCCGCGCGTGCAGCCCGGATCACGTCGTTGCCGTCCATGTCGGCCAAGTTGAGATCGATCAGAGCCGCGGCGAAGTCACCGCGGGTCACCGCATCCATCGCCAGCCGACCGTCGGTGACGGCAGTGACCGCGTAGCCCTCGCGAACCAGAAGGTGCTGGATGACACAGCAAACGCCGACTTCGTCATCAACGACCAGGATGTTCATCATGAGGCCTTCCTGACAGATGTGAGCGAGGAGCCACGTGCCGCGCCTCGGTCAGAAGTCGTTGACGCACCTCGATCGAACGATCGACCGCTTCGAGCAGATCGCGGATGTCGAACGGCTTCTGCAACGCAGCCGTCGCTCCGAGCTTGATTGCCATACCGAGGAAGTCCGGAGCGCCCTGTTTCTTGTCGGTGAATGCGTAGCCGGAGATCGCGATGAACGGCACCGTAGGATCGATCTTGATGAGCTCACGAATGGTTGCGATCCCATCCATACCCGGCATGAACATGTCGATCACGACGGCATCGAAGGACACGCTGCCGATCAATCGAATGCCGGTCGGACCGTCCGGCGCGAGAAACACGCAGAATCGCTTCTTCTTCAATGATGCTTCCAGCGCAGCGCGCGTAGGATAGTCATCGTCAATAATGAGGACAGTAGGCATGGGCCACCTCAGTATCAGCGGGACTGAAGGACTCTCACGCTACAAGGACAATGGGTTGAAGCTCGAAAATGACAAAGTGGTTAACACTGAATTAGTTGTTACGATTCTGCAACGAGGAGTTTTACGGAACTTCCCGGCCGCGGGCCGGCGCATGTTATGCACTAAGCGACGAAGATGGAACCATGCTTTCCGGACCAATCGCTTCGGCAGTTTGGAGAAGCTCAGCCCGGCTTGAGCAAGGCGATGGCGACCAGCCCGGCTGCGATCAGTGCGGCGCAGCAGAGCCGCCGCGGCGTCGCATGCTCCTTCAAGAACAGCACGCCGATCAGCGTCGCAAACAAGACGCTGCATTCGCGGAAGGCCACCACATTGGCGATCGGATTGCGGCTCAAGGCCCAAAGGAATACCACGAATGACGCCAGCCCCAGGGTTCCTGCGATCAGCACCGGAATCCAGGCGTCGCGGATCTCCCACACCAGCGCAGGCCCTCGCAGCATCATCGCGACGAGGAAGAACGCGACACTGTCGAGCACGATCATCCAGACCGTGAACGAAGCCCAGCCTTCGATCTGCCGGGTGCCTGCCCCATCGACGACCGAATAGCCCGCGACCAGTGCGGCGGCGCAGATCGCAGCCCAGAACGCACGGCGATCGACGGGACCGTGGATGCGGTCGCGCGCCAGGCCGGTGATGCCGAGGACGATGACGGCAATCCCGATCAACTGCCCGCTCCGTGGCGGTTGCTGTAGACCCAGCGAGGCAAACAGCGTTGCGAACAGCGGAACGGCGCCGCGCGCGATCGGGTAGGAGCGTCCAAGCTCGGCCGAGCGGTAGGCCGTTGCGAGGCTCGCCTTGTAGCCTGCGTGCAAGACGAGCGAAGCGACGATGAGCGGCCAGGTCGAGGGGGCCGGAACGGGAACGAGAAACATGAAGGGCAGGATCAGGACGCTGCTCACCAGCCCCATGCCAGCCAGGAGAGAGAGGCTGCTGCCGGTCTTGACGATGGCATGCCAAGTCGCGTGAAGCAGACCGGCCATCAGCATGAGACTTGCGGCGACAGGATCCAACGTCTTGGGTCCGGATCAGCTCTCGGGCCGCCAGCTCGCGGCAGCGAAGTAGGGGACGGGGTCGTGCTGGAGCGCCTGCCGCGAGATGATTCGGCTCGATGGCGACACCGCAAGCTGTTCCCATTCCGCGCGATCGACAAATCGCAGGCTCGCCATCTCCTCGCCGTCGGGCGCAAGCGCGCCGCCTTCGATGACGGCCTCGAACGCGATGACCGTATAGTAGGTCAGATCACCGTTGGGATAGCGGATGAGGAACTCCGGGCCGCCGAACACCCCGAGCAGACGTTTTGGCCGGACCACCAGTCCGGTCTCCTCGAAGCATTCGCGGGTGGCCGCGTCGGCTGGGTGCTCATTCGGATCGATGGCGCCGCCAGGCAACGTCCAGAGGCCCGTCTCCGCGTCGCGTCCGAGTAGAATGCGTCCTTGGTCGTCGAACACGGAGATGGAAACTGCCGTGGTCGCCAACAGATCATGGCCGATCTTGCTGCGGACGGCTCTCAGATGATCGGAAATCGGCATCGCTGGTCGCCACTTGCAAGAGATCCGTCCCGCTTGCCCGACGCCCCATGCGCCGTCAAGGCGGACAGCCACGCCGCCCAGCCAGATGACGGTCAGGAGGCGCGCGTTCGCCGCGAATCGGCGGGTGCCCAGCGTCACAAGAAAGAGGGAATGTGAGGATAAAGAACCATTCGGCTTGGCCAGAATGGCTCCCCGGGCTGGATTCGAACCAGCGACCATTCGATTAACAGTCGAATGCTCTACCGCTGAGCTACCGAGGAACAGGCGAAGCAATGTTCGCGAATGCGGCTGCGTATAACAAAGCCGTTTCGCCTTGCATAGAACGAAATCGCATCTTTGCGACGATTGCGGGTTCAGGAATAAAATACCGAAGTTTCAGATGGTTAGATTCATTTTGAACGCTTGCTGGGCAGCGGTCGCCCACAGTTCGATGACAGGAAATTCACTTGGAGGGGAGCAAACCGGCCCCGATAGTTTGCTGGAACCGGCCAGTGCCCGCGGTCATGGAGTGTCGTAGATGCCAAACACCGTCATCCCATTCGCTGAAGCAGTCTCCGCGCCCTCGTTGATTCCAGACCAGGTCGAGCGTCTCAGCGACGACGAATGCCTCACGCGGCTGGCCGACATGGTGACGCGCGGTGATTCCGAACATATTGACGAGATCGTGCAGTTGCTCGGACGACTCGCCGTGGTGATCGAGTAGCCGGCGACCGCCCTCGCAGACGCGGCTTCCCAGCGGATCCGTTCAAACCCGCATGTTGCCTTTTCGGGGACCTTGTACCAAAAGATTGCGCAGATCGTCTGCGGTCCATCCACTTTGCTTGCAGGTCTGCTCATGTCTTCATTCGCGACGGCGCGCCAGAAAATGGTCGATGGTCAGGTTCGGACCAGCGACGTCACCGATCACCGCGTGCTGGATGCGTTGTTGACCGTGCCGCGGGAAGCCTACGTTCCCGCAGATCGGCAGGCGCTGGCCTATCTCGACTTGGATCTCGACGTCTCCGAATCCGCTTCCGCCAAGCGGTATCTGATCAAGCCGATGCTGACCGGAAAACTGCTGCAGGCTGCCGAGATCAAGCCGACCGACAACGTGCTGGTGGTTGGATGTGCGACGGGCTATCTCGCCGCGCTGACCGCCCGACTCGCGGGCAGCGTGACGGCGACCGAGGTCGATTCTGCGGTCGAAGGGCGCGCCAAGCAGCTGCTTGCCGCCGTCGATGGCTGCCCGGTCACGATTCGGGTCGCGCCGGCCGCGCAGGGTGATCCGGCGGACGGCCGCTTCGACGTGATTCTCCTCAATGGGGCCACCGAGGTCCCTGTCGACGGTCTTTGCCGTCAATTGAAGGAGGGCGGCCGCCTGGTCGGTGTCTTCGCCACCGTACGTCCCGCCCGCGCCATGATCTTTACGCGATCGCATGGTGATATCGGCAGCAGGGTCCTGTTCGATGCCGCGGCACCGGTCATTCCCGGTCTCGAACAGCTCCCGGAATTCGTGTTTTAAATCGCCCAACGAAGTTCTTCGCGGCTTCTCTGAACTGGCGGGCCATCCCGTGGCGAGCAGGGTTTGCTGCGTCGTTTTCGCGCCCTCTGGCGGGCGAAATTCTGTTTTAAATCAGAAGTGTGGCCCGGATGCTGCACGTTGACAGTTTTCGGCACAGGTTCCAGGCTTGGGTAGTTCCGTTGCGCATGCATGGGGAATAAGGTGCGAGGTGCGCGGGAGTCTCTTCAACAGGTTACGGCCCGGCTCTGGCGTTCGAGCCGGTAACAAATGAATGGAACAGGGATGTTTGGGGTGAAGCTCGTCACTGCAGCGGCGGCTGCGGTCCTCGTGATGGCTTGTGCGGGCCCGGCGCCAGCGCTGGCCGACACGATCGAGGCTGCGCTGGTGCGCGCCTATCAGAACAATCCTCAGCTCAATGCCCAGCGCGCCTTTGTTCGCGCGACCGACGAAGGTGTCCCCCAGGCGCTCTCGGGGTATCGGCCGAAAGTAAATCTGTCGGCGACGGGCGGGGTGTCGTACACGGATCTGCAGGCTGCTCCCGGTGCCCCCGCTGCCAACGGCCTGCAGCGGCCGCGCAGTGTCGGTTTGACGGTGAACCAGACTCTCTACAACGGTCAGCAGACGGCCAATGGTGTCCGGAAGGCTGAAGCAAGTGTCTCTGGTGAGCGGGAAGGTCTGCGCGTTCTGGAGCAGAACGTGCTGTTGTCGGCGGCCACCATCTACATGGACTACCTGCGCGATGCGGCGATCGTCGAGGTTCAGCGCAGCAATACACGGGTGCTGGAGCAGACGCTCAAACAGACGCGCGACCGCTTCAATGTCGGCGAAGTCACACGCACGGACGTGGCGCAGTCCGAGGCGCAGCTCGCGGCAGGCCGTACGCAGCAGCTCACGGCCGAATCGAATCTGACTGCGACGCGGTCGAATTTCCGACGCATCATCGGCAGCGAGCCGGTGAATCTCATGCCGGGCTCGCCTGTTGATCGGTACTTGCCGCCTACGCTTCAGCAAGCGATCGAGACGGCCCTGACCCAAAGCCCGAGCGTGACGTCCGCGATGTACGGCATCGACGTTCAGTTCCTGCAGCTGAAAATCAACGAAGGTGCTTTGCTGCCGACCGTCACGCTCCAGGCCTCGGCGACCGAATCGTACGAAACGTCGGTTCAATCCTACAAGGCGTTCAATGCCGGTGCGACGGCAACACTCAACGTGCCGATCTTTCAGGGTGGCGGCGAATATGCCTTGATCCGGCAGTCGAAGGAGACGCTGGCTCAACGGCGTCTTACCCTTGAGCAGACGCGCGATCAGGCTCGCTCCGACGTGGTATCTGCCTGGGGCAAGCTGCTTGCGGGCAAGGCACAGGTGCAGTCGGCACAGGCCCAGGTCTCGGCCTCCGAGATCGCCCTCAATGGTGTCCGCGAAGAGGCCAAGGCCGGGCAGCGCACCACCCTCGACGTGCTCAACGCTCAGCAGGCGCTGGTCAACGCGCGGAATTCGCTGGTGAACGCCCAGCATGACCGCGTGGTGGCATCCTATACGGTGCTTCAGACCGTGGGGCGGCTGTCACCGCAGGTGCTGAACCTGCCGACCACCACCTACGATCCTAGCGTGCACTACCAGCAGGTCCGGGATAACTGGGCAGGTGTACGGACGCCGGATGGTCGTTAGTACATTCTTAATATCGCCCCTGATCCCTCGGTCCTTGGCCGGGGGATTTTTTTGTGGCACATGCTGTGGTTGTGACGAATGGGCGACGCTTGACGGGCGACCTCCGTGCTCCACCGGGTTCGCGGCCAGCGTTGCTTGCATTCATTTGTTGCCATGACATAGCCTCAAAATGGCCGCCGAACGATTCGGACTGCGTCGGAAGTTCTTCCAAGAATAGACTCCGACATGGGCAGTATCGTTCTGTTGTTTTGCATCGATCAGGCCTTGTCCGGAGACAAGTTGGCATGTCCGTTGAGAAGTCCAAGCCACTTGGGGCCGGCGCCCGGGACTTTTGCGCTGAGCCGGTTCGTACGGCAGCGTTGCTGATTTGGAGTCGGAAATGACGCAGCCTGCGAAGGTCCAAGAACCCTCCATGGAGGAGATTCTGGCGTCGATCCGGCGTATCATTGCCGACGACGAGGGTAAGCCGCCGGCGGCAGACAAGGCCGCAGCGCCGGAGCCGGTCAAGGCCGAGAAGCCGGCGGCCCCGGCAGCGAAGTCGGCGATGAACGACATCCCACCTTCGAAGATCGCCGCTGCGGCTCCCGCCAAGCCCGCACCTCCACCTCCCGCACCGCCGCCAGCGCCTGCGGCCGCCGCGAGCAACAACCAGGACGACATTGACGCATTGCTGGCGGGTTTGGATGAAACGACTCCAGTCGCAGAGGTTCGGCCGGTAGCACCCGAGCCCGATCCCGAACCTGAAGTACTCGAGTTGACGGACGACATGGCAGTGGCCCCACCGACTCCCGCTCCAGCGCCAGCCCCCGCCGCGGCATCCTTCCGAAAGGTGGATCCGCGGGACGATATCGAGTTCATCGAGGCCGGGCGGCTCAATCAGAAGGCTGCCAGCTTCGAGTCCGCGTTCGAGCAAGTCACGCCGAAGCAGCCGATCCTGGCCCCATCGACGGTGAACGCCGTCGAATCGGCGTTCAACGCGCTGGCCAATACAGTGCTGAGCAACAACGCCCGGACGCTCGAGGACCTCGTCAAGGAGATGCTGCGTCCGATGCTGAAATCGTGGCTGGATGACAATCTTCCGGCCCTGGTGGAGCGCATCGTCAAGGCGGAGATCGAGCGCGTCTCGCGCGGCCGCTGACGCCAAGACGGCACGATCTCCCGTTCCGTTCTGGAGTGAGCCGCGACGGGCGGTAGACGCTATCCGTCAATGTTCGCCGCTGCTGTTGACTTGGCGCGCCGCGGCGGCTTTCTAGCCCTGTCAAGCTGATCCCTGCCGGACGGATCGAGAGGGCTCTTCCGGGAGCGCGGTCCGCGGTCGGACATCAGTCCGAAAACAGCCCAAGCACCAACAGCTTGCGCGAGCTTTTTCAGGTCGTGTCACAAAAGGCCCGGACGAGTTCCGCGACATCCCGAATTGGACAGCCGGCCCCGCGCCGCTGGAAATGCCATGATCGATAAGAATTATCAGCCCACCGATCTCGAAGGTCGCATGTCCCTGGTCTGGGAGGATGCCCGCGCGTTCTCCGCCGGTCGCCCCGATCGGCGCAATGCGGATCCCTTCACCATCGTGATCCCGCCGCCGAACGTGACCGGCTCGCTGCACATGGGGCACGCGCTCAACAACACGCTGCAGGACATCCTGTGCCGTTTCGAGCGCATGCGCGGCCGCGACGTGCTGTGGCAGCCGGGCACCGACCATGCGGGCATCGCGACCCAGATGGTGGTCGAGCGTCAGCTGATGGAGCGCCAGCAGCCCGGCCGCCGCGAGATGGGCCGCGAAAAGTTTCTCGCGCGCGTCTGGCAGTGGAAGGACGAGAGCGGCGGCACCATCATCAACCAGCTCAAGCGCCTCGGCGCCTCCTGCGACTGGGGCCGCGAGCGCTTCACCATGGACGAGGGCCTGTCCAAGGCCGTCGTGAAGGTGTTCGTCGAGCTGCACCGCGCCGGCCTGATCTACAAGGACAAACGGCTGGTCAACTGGGACCCGAAGCTCCTGACCGCGATCTCCGACCTCGAGGTGCAGCAGATCGAGGTCAAGGGCAATCTCTGGTACCTGCGCTATCCGATCGAGGGCACGACGTTCAGCCCCGAGGATCCCACGAGCTTCATCGTGGTCGCCACCACGCGTCCCGAGACCATGCTCGGCGACAGCGCGGTCGCGGTGCATCCGGACGACGAACGCTATCAGCATCTCGTCGGCAAGCGCGTGATCCTGCCGCTGGTCGGCCGTGAGATCCCGATCGTCGCCGATACCTATTCCGATCCTGAGAAGGGCACCGGCGCAGTCAAGATCACGCCGGCGCACGACTTCAACGATTTCGAGGTCGGCCGCCGCCACGGCCTGCCGCAGATCAGCATTCTCGATCGCGAAGGCTGCATCGCCCTGGTCGACAACGAGGACTATCTGCGCGGCTTGCCTGAGGGCTCCGAGGAGTTTGCCAGGGAGTTCCACGGCATCGAGCGTTTTGCTGCGCGCAAGAAGATCCTGGAGCGGCTGGAATCCTTCGGCTTCCTCGAGCGCGTCGAGCCGAACACGCACATGGTGCCGCATGGCGACCGCTCCGGTGTCGTCATCGAGCCGTACCTCACGGACCAGTGGTACGTCGACGCAAAGACCCTGGCGCAGCCGGCGATCGCAGCCGTCAGGTCGGGCGCGACGACGTTCGTGCCGCGCAACTGGGAGAAGACCTATTTCGACTGGATGGAGAACATCCAGCCGTGGTGCATCTCGCGCCAGCTGTGGTGGGGCCACCAGATCCCGGCCTGGTACGGGCCCGACGGCAAGGTGTTCGTCGCCGAGACCGAGGAAGAGGCGGTGTCCAACGCACTCGGCTACTACGTCGAGCAGGAGGTCATCACGGCGGAGCAGGGCCGCGAGATGGCGCTCGACCGCAACAAGCGCGACGGCTTCATCACACGTGACGAGGACGTGCTCGACACCTGGTTCTCCTCGGCGCTGTGGCCGTTCTCGACGCTCGGCTGGCCCGACGCCACGCCGGAGGTGAAGCGCTACTACCCGACCAACGTGCTGGTCACCGGCTTCGACATCATCTTCTTCTGGGTCGCCCGCATGATGATGATGGGCATCCACTTCATGAAGGAGGTGCCGTTCTCGACCGTCTACATCCATGCGCTCGTCCGCGACGAGAAGGGCGCCAAGATGTCGAAGTCGAAAGGCAACGTCATCGATCCGCTCGCGCTGATCGACGAGCACGGCGCCGACGCGCTGCGCTTCACGCTGGCCGCGATGGCGGCGCAGGGCCGCGACATCAAGCTGTCGACCCAGCGCGTCGACGGCTACCGCAAGTTCGCCAACAAGCTCTGGAACGCCAGCCGCTTCGCCGAGATGAACGGCTGCACCGTGCCGGACGGCTTCGATCCGGCCGCTGCGAAGGAGACGCTGAACCGCTGGATCGCCCACGAGGCCGCCGCCGCGACGCGCGAGGTCACCGAGGCGCTGGAGGCGTATCGCTTCAACGACGCGGCCAATGCGATCTACCGCTTCGTCTGGGATGTCTATTGCGACTGGTATGTCGAGCTCTCCAAGCCGACGTTGCTCGGCGAGGACGGCCCGGCCAAAGCCGAGACCCGTGCCATGGTCGCCTGGGCGCGCGACGAGATCCTCAAGCTCCTGCATCCCTTCATGCCCTTCATCACCGAGGCGCTGTGGGAGTCGACCGCCAAGCGCGACAGTCTGCTGACCCTGTCGCCCTGGCCACACCGCACCGACAGGCCGACGGTCGCCGAGATCGCCGCGCTGTCGGCCGCCAGCTTCGGCGATCCCCTGGTGCCGCCGCTGCTGGTCTCGTTCGACGCCGCCAGCTTCAAGGACGAGGCGGCCGAGGCCGAGATCGGCTGGGTGGTCGATCTCGTCACGTCCATCCGCTCGGTCCGCGCCGAGATGAACATCCCGCCGGCGACTCTGATGACGCTCGCGCTCGTCGGTGCCTCCGCCGAGACGAGGGAGCGCGCGCCGCGCTGGAGCGAGGTGATCAAGCGCCTTGCGCGTCTCTCCGACATCTCCTTCGCCGATACGGCGCCCGAAGGCTCCGCCCAGCTCGTCGTGCGCGGCGAGGTCGCGGCGCTGCCGCTCAAGGGCGTGGTCGATCTCGCCGCCGAGCGCACCCGCCTGGGCAAGGAGATCGCCAAGGCCGAGGCCGACATCGAGCGCGTCGACAAGAAGCTCGGCAACGAGAAGTTCGTCGCCAATGCGCCCGAGGAACTCGTCGAGGAGGAGAAGGAGAAGCGCGAGGCGGCACTGGCCCGCAAGGCCAAGCTCCAAGACGCGTTGTCGCGGCTTCAGGGCGCGTGACGTAGTCCTCTCTCCTTCGTCATTCCGGGGCGATGCGAAGCATCGAACCCGGAATCTCGAGATTCCGGGTCTGGTCCCTTGGGCCATCCCGGAATGACTGCCATGGGCTTAGCGCGCGAACGGCTTGCTCAAAAACCGCGAGCCCTTCAGTCCGAACCGCCAGGGCAGCTCGACGGCCTTGGTGATGCCGATGCGGACGCCGGTGACGACCTCTACATCCTCAGGCCGGGCGAACAGCTCGATCGGTAGAGCATCCAGCGCCAGGCCATTATGCGCGATCGTGATCCCCATCGCCTCGGTCAGCTTGCCCGGCCCCGAGCACAGTGTCCTGACATCCTCCAGCCCGCGCCGCTGCCGCATCTCGTCGATCCCGAACGTCGGCTCGATCGCCCGGATCAGGACCGCGCTCGCCGAGCCCTCCACCTCGCAGACGAAGTTCACGCACCAGTGAATGCCGTAGGAGCGGTAGACATAGGCGAAGCCGGGCGGACCAAACATCACCTGGTTGCGCGGCGTCGGGCCGCGGAACGAATGCGCCGCCGGGTCGGTGTGATGATAGGCCTCGACCTCGACGATGGTTCCGCCGACGCCGTCGACCAGAAAGGTCGCCCCGATCAGCTCCGGCGCCACCGCGAGCACCTCGCGGGCGAAGAACGCCCGCGTCAGCCGTTTGGCCGCGCCATGCCGCCGGGGCCGTGAAACCCCGGGGGCTTTTGCCGGTTTTTGCGCCATTCTTGAGGAAATCCGCCGTGATGAGCGCTGTTCCGCGCTGCCCATATCTGCCATGCCCTGGTATCGTCGGCCAGCCGGTTGCGGCGCGCCGCGGCACGGAATAGCTAGGGCGCAACAGAGGTTTGTGCGAATCCCATGGTCACCATCGTCGACACGCTCTCGAACACGCCGCTGCGCCCGCGCCACCCCGAAAAAGCGAACCGGCCGGACTCGATCTCGCCGGCCAAGCCTGCCTGGATCCGCGTTAAGGCGCCGACCACCCGCGGCTATGCCGACACCCGCAACATCGTGCGCGAGAACGGCCTCGTCACCGTCTGCGAGGAGGCGGGCTGCCCGAACATCGGCGAGTGCTGGGACAAGAAGCACGCCACCTTCATGATCATGGGCGACACCTGCACGCGGGCCTGCGCCTTCTGCAACGTCAAGACCGGTCTGCCTCAGGCGCTCGACGCCGGCGAGCCCGAGCATGTGGCGGAGGCGACCTTCAAGCTCGGCCTGGCCCACGTCGTCGTCACCTCGGTCGACCGCGACGATCTCGCCGACGGCGGAGCCGGCCATATCGCCGCGACCATCCGTGCCATCCGCGCGAAATGTCCGACCACCACGATCGAGGTGCTGACGCCCGACTTCCTGCGCAAGGACGGCGCGCTTGAGCAGGTCGTCGCCGCCAAGCCCGACGTCTTCAACCACAATCTCGAGACCGTGCCGTCGCGCTACCTCTCGGTCCGTCCCGGCGCGCGCTACTTTCACTCGATCCGGCTGCTGCAGCGGGTCAAGGAGATCGATCCGACCATCTTCACCAAGTCCGGCATCATGGTCGGCCTGGGCGAGGAGCGCCACGAGGTGCTGCAGGTGATGGACGACCTGCGCTCGGCGGAGGTCGATTTCCTCACCATCGGCCAGTATCTGCAGCCGACCAGGAAGCACCACGCCGTGATGCGCTTCGTCACGCCGGAGGAATTCTCCGGCTACGAGACCGTCGCCTATACCAAGGGCTTCCTGATGGTGTCGGCGAGCCCGCTCACGCGCTCCTCGCACCATGCCGGCGAGGACTTCGCCAAGCTGAAGGCCGCGCGCGCCGCCATCGCGCGCTGATCGAGACCAGATGCCGAGATTTTCCAACAAGCGCCGCGTCGCGCATACGGCCGAGCAGATGTTCGACCTCGTCGCCGATGTCGAGCGCTATCCCGAATTCGTGCCGCTGTGCGAGAAGCTGGTGGTGCGCCAGCGTAGCCAGAAGCCCGATGGCACCGAGGTCGTCGTCGCCGACATGACGGTGTCGTTCAAGCTCGTGAAGGAGACCTTCACCAGCCGGGTTACGCTGGATCGGGCCAAGCGCAACATCCTGGTCGAATATGTCAGCGGGCCTTTCTCCAGCCTGGAGAACCGCTGGAGCTTTGAGCCGCGCGAGCAGGGCGCCTGCGAGGTGACGTTCTTCATCGCCTACGAGTTCAAGAGCCGCATGCTGGCGATGCTGATGGGCTCGATGTTCGACACGATCTTCGCGCGCATGTCGGCGGCGTTCGAAAAGCGCGCCGATGCGATCTACGGCCGCAAGCCGGCGGTGTCGTCGACGTAAGTCCTTGCCAATCCCTGCCGATGGTAGACCACGGCCGGCGCCCCAACCTCAGCGGTCATCCCCGCGAACGCGGGGATCCATAGCCACAGGATGCGGTGTGGCGGCACCCGCGTAGTTCCGATCTCGTCTCACCATGCCGCCGCGGAGTATGGGTCCCGGGTCGGCGCCTCCGCGACGCTGCGCGCCGCTCTGGCTTGCCCGGGACGACAGCGAAGGGTGAGGACGCTCCTCGTCATCTCACCCCGCGCGTTCCGAGTGCGAAGCCCGAGCGCTTTCCTTCCTATCCACGTCTTCAAACAGCTGCTCCGCGACATCGTCGCGGAGTCGTTCTGATCGCGGACACGTCGCGCCGGCGATCGAAACTACGCCGCCTGCACGGCGCTCAAAAAGTCCTTCACCTTGCCGCGCAGCTCGTCCGCGTGCTTGGCGAGCTGGCCGGCCGCGCCCAGCATCTGCCGCGCGGCGCCGCCGGCTGATTCCACCGTCTGGCTGACCGAGCCGATGTTGGTGGCGACCTCGCGGGTGCCGCTGGCGGCCTGGCTGACCGAGCGGGCGATCTCCTGCGTCGCGTGGCC
Source organism: Bradyrhizobium sp. SZCCHNPS1003 (assembly GCF_032381555.1). Classification (NCBI taxonomy): domain Bacteria; kingdom Pseudomonadati; phylum Pseudomonadota; class Alphaproteobacteria; order Hyphomicrobiales; family Nitrobacteraceae; genus Bradyrhizobium; species Bradyrhizobium sp. SZCCHNPS1003. Next base: position 75,644 of record NZ_JAUHIU010000003.1, on the reverse strand, counting down.
CTGCTGGTCGACCGCGGTCGCAATGGTCTTGGCGATCTCGCTGATCTGGCCGATGGTGCCGCCGATGCCCTGGATTGCGGCGACGGTATCGCTGGTGGCGCGCTGCATCGCGCTGATGTGCGCGCTGATCTCGTCGGTCGCCTTGGCGGTCTGGCTCGACAGGCTCTTCACCTCCGAGGCGACCACGGCGAAGCCGCGGCCGGCATCGCCGGCGCGCGCCGCCTCGATGGTCGCGTTCAGCGCCAGCAGGTTGGTCTGGCTCGCGATCGCATTGATCATGTCGGTGACCGCGCCGATCTTGGCTGCGGCGTCCGCGAGGCTGTTGACGAGATCGTTGGTGCGCGAGGACGCCTCGACCGCTTCGGCTGCGATGGTTGAGGAGGTCGCGACCTGGCGGTTGATCTCGCTGACCGAGGTCGAGAGCTCCTCGGTGGCGCCGGCCACCGACTGCACGTTGGACGATGCGGAGTTCGAGGCGGAGGCGACCAGCGCCACGCGCTGCGCGGCCTGGTCCGCCGTGGTCGTCAGCGACGCGGCCGTCGTCTCGACTTCGCGCGAGGCGCCAGAGATCGCATTGGCGATGGCGCCGACGCTGGTCTCGAAATCCTTGGCGATCTGGTCCAGCGCGCGCTTCTTCTCCTCGCGTGCGGCGACGAGGTCGGAAAGATCGCGGCGGAAGCTCATGACGTAGGTCTGGCCCTCGACCTGGGTCGGCACCAGCGTGATCTGCACCAGGGCCGGGCTGCCGTCGGCGCGCTTGGTGGTCCACTCGAACGTCGCGTGGCCCTCGCGCCTGGCCTTGGCATCCATCTCCTTCACCACGTCGGCGGAGCGCTTGCCACTGGGCTGAAACTCCGGCGCCATGGTCGCCGGCGAACGCGACAGCAAGTCCTGCTTGCTGCGGAAGCCGCCGAAGCGAACCGCGGTCTCGTTGCAGGCGATGATCTTGCCGTCGGACATCACCAGGATGGCGTCGCGATGGCGTTCGAACAGCTCCGTCATCAGGAGGTTATGCGTGCGATCAGCCGACTTGCCGGAGAAGAAAGCCATGGGGTCCCGAATCCACTGTCAGAGAAGAATGCGCGAGACGTAGCAGGACAAAATTAACCAAAACCTTTAGGCCGTGGAGGGGCGAGCGATAATGGTCGGCGATCGCGGTCCGGACGGTGAGGGACGGCATCCAGCGGGCACGCAGCCGCATCCTCCGCGGCGCAATCACGCCCGGGCTGTGCATCTCGATCGACCCTCTGAAATCACGAGGGCGCAGGGAATGCCGGGTGCTGGCCGCAACCCATGGCCCGCCTGCAACAAAAAGCAGGCGGCAGTCACCACAGGTCCAGCCGACATCCGGCATTCCCTGCGCGATGGTCTTCACGTTTATACGCAGTCTCCCCGGGGACCGGGCTGTCTTGCCCCCGTGACCGGCGGATCATCATCTCCACCGGCGTGACACCAGCATCGGGGTGCCAGGACGCTGCGACTTCACGTCCGCCAAGAGCCGTTCGTCCGCACGTCATCAGACGTGCTGCGGCCCATCGGCGGCCATCGCCTCCCCACCTCGCGTGTCGTGACGATCGCGATACGCCCCTCGTGTCGAGGCGGGATGACGGGAGGGAAGCATGAATTCTGGAAAATAGAAACGAGAATATTTTCGTCGGCAGGACTGGACAGTGAGTCGGACATTGAACGGATTGAGGAAATCAGTGTCTTGGCGCACGCCCTCGCGATGCGCTTCGATCGCAGCAAGGCACCGGAGGCGGGCTCTCCGCTATTCCGCACGCCAGCTGATTCGCCCGACGGGTCGGCTAGGATGATGCTCGACGTGGTGCCCAATGATTGGAACAATGCCGATAATCCCCAATGACGAACCATCGGCCTGACCCTGCGTCAGCCAGAGAAGAAAGCAAGCAATGTCACTCTCCCATCTCTACGACGAAGCGCTCGTCTATGCGACAAGGCTGCACCGGACCCAATTGAGAAAGGGCAGCAACGTGCCCTACATCGCGCATCTGCTGAGCGTCTCCAGCCGCGTGCTGTCGGCGGGCGGCAGCGAGGTGCAGGCTATCGCGGGACTGTTGCATGACGCCGCCGAGGACCAGGGCGGGCAGGCCACGCTGGATGAGATCCGCCGGCGTTTTGGCGATAGCGTCGCCGTGATCGTTGCGGACTGCACGGATTCCTGGGTCGATCCGAGGCCGGCCTGGCGCCCGCGGAAGGAAGCCTATCTCGCCCGGCTGCCGCTCAAGCCGGCGTCATCGCTGCTGGTCTCGCTCGCTGACAAGGTTGACAACGCGGAAGCGATCGCGAGCGACCTTGATGAGGTGGGCGACGTCGTGTGGCAACGCTTCACCGGTGGAAGGGATGGGACGATCTGGTATTACCGCACGCTGAGCCGGATTTTCGATGAGGCTCTGCCTGGACTGTTGGCGCGGCAACTTGCGCGGACCGTTGGTGCTTTTCCGTCCTGACCAGATCGGGCAATGCGCTTGCCCGCCTCGCACCGGATTCGATGATGACAACCTCAGGGCGATCCGCTATAGAGCCGGCCATGATCACCGTCGCCTCCCATCGTTTTGGTCGCATCACGCACCGTAGCTCGCTGGCGGCGGGAGGATCGCGCTCAATCTGACGAATTGCAGCATTTGATCCGAACAGCCGCCAGAACCTGGCGGTTTTTTTGTTGCCGGCAGGTTCTTCATTTGAAGGGGGAGCCCGCCATGCCGAGCACGACCGACGATCCGAGGGTCAGCGCCATCGAGGAGCGAACTCCGCTCCATCATGTGCTGCGTTTCCAGGAACTCGACGAGCGGCGCCGTGGTCCCTCGGCGAGCCATCCCATCTCGCCCAAGCCCGGCGCCGAGATCTACTACTTGGCGCGACCGGCGCCTGATCAAAGCTGCGCCGAGCTGCAGCCAGTGTCATTGCTGCGGCTCTGGTGGAAGCGCTGGCGCGAGCGCGGTCGCTTCGCCCGGGAGTTGCCGTGGATCGCCGACGAGGTGCTGCAGGACTACGGCCTGACACGCGACGAGGCGCGGCGGCTGTGCCGGCGCCCGTTCTGGCGCGCATGAGAGCGACGCGGCGGAACGCAGGTTCTGCCACGGATCCTACTTGCCCAGCTTCTCGGAGAAGAACCTGACGACCTGGGCGTCAAACTCTCGGTGAAACGCCGCGCGGTCGAAATCCGCAGGCGTATCAGCACAGATGCGCGGGACGGCGGCCGCGAGCTCCGCGGAGCACGGCGCGAGGAAAGCAAAATGCGCGGCGGGCACGGTGTGGACCTCGGGCGTGCCGGGAAGGCTCGCGGTTACGCGGGCGGTCCCTTCCGGATCGACCCCGTTGCCGCCGAGCTCCGAGCGCCAGACCTGGAGGGGAATCTTGATGCTCGCGAGATTTGCTCGCGTGAATCCGACCGTGTGGGCGGCGTCGGCCAGCACGGCCGCCTTGATCCTCTCGTCGTGCGGCCAGCTTCTGGGAAACTCGCCATTGCGGACCTGCTCGCAGAACGGGTTCTGTTGCGTGCAGTAGTGCGCCACCCTTTGAAAGTCCGGGTCGACGCCGGCGAGAACGGTTCCGGTGTAGCCACCGCGCGAAAAGCCGAAGAAGCCGATCCGGTCCGGATCAATCGCGGCTCTGCTTGTCCAATCGTTCAACATGAAATCGATCAGATGCATGATGTCCTGCGGCCGTGAGAGCCAGACCGACAGGCTGTCGCGCTGCGCCAGGTCACCGACACTGTCGCCGGGATGGTTGATCGCCGCGACGATGAATCCCGCGTCCGCCAGCGCTTCCGCAACATCGTGGTTTCCACCGATCCAGCCGCCGCGCCCGTGGGACATCACGACCAATGGCAGCTTCGTGCCCTTGATTGGACAATTCTTTACCCCGGGCAGTGTCTCCAGCCCTGGGATCGCGAGGCTTCCAACCGGCACGCTACCGGCGTCTGCGGCGCAGGGCGTCCAGATGATGCCGTGAAATCCATGATCGACCTCTAAGAGCTGCAAGCCAGCGGCGTGGGCGGAGGAGGTCAGGAGGAGGAGCGGCAGCGCGAGAGTGGCGAAGGTCCGATGAAGCAAGACGGACTCCTCACGTTGAACTACGAAATAGCGTGTACCCGCGAAAGTTGTACCAACTGGACCGCCCGTTCCGCCCAATGACCGGCCGTCGAACCGGAGTGGACAATCCATCGGCAGATCGCCTCGGGTGCCATAGGGTCTGTCGTGCCGACCATCTTTGCGTTCACCACCAGCTCGTGCCTCCGATGACAAGATGATTTGATCAAGCCGTCGAGGTTCTGCGGTAACTCCCAAACGTTAGCTTCAGTCCCGGCCAGTGCGGGCGCGCCGTGCCCACCATTCCGAATGCGCGGCTGACATGGCGGCAGTCCGGGCGCCTTACGGGCGGCTCTTTGCCTAGGTGTCCGCAGCCTATTGCGTGAACACTTCCCGGCGTCGCATTCGCCAGGCGGCGCAAGGCGCGTTCATATGCGGATCAAGTCCGTCTTTGACGTGTTGGTTTATTATCCTAAGGCAGGTGCTCAATCGACCCATCCGCGCCTGCGCAGATTGACTATCAATCCTTATCCTTACCTCATCTACTACGAAGTTACTGCCGACGAGGTGGTCATTCACAGTGTGCGTCACACGGCGCGCAATCCGGATGAGTTCGGTTAGGGGCGGAATGAAGATTGAACATCTGGTCATTGCGAGGCGCTGTCGCGCCGGAGCAATCCAATGTCTTGAAGCGCGAAAGCCTTGGATCGCGTCGCTGCGCTCGGGATGACGATGGGGCGAGAGCTGCGCTCATGACGAGCAACTAAGTTCGCGGCCGGCGTGGCCGTTTCACCGGATGCAGCCGTGGCGCGCGGGCGACGCGCGGACGGAGGCGGGTGGCGGCGGCGCGCTTGGGCTTGGCAGCAACCTGTGGCCGGGCCAGCTCCATCAGCAGGCGCAGGGCTTCCAGCACCGAGCGCGTGCGCACGGCGCTGCGGCCGATGGCGCCGAAGCGGTGCTCGCGGTGGGTGATGCGGCCGTCGCGAGCGGCGACGGCGAAATGGACGAGGCCGACCGGCTTGCCGGGGGTGGCGCCGCCGGGGCCGGCAATGCCGGTAATGGCCACCGCGAGGTCGACGTCGGCGCGCTCCAGGGCGCCGACCGCCATCTGAATCGCGGTCTCCTTGGAGACGGCGCCGAAGGTCTGCAAGGTGGAGGCCTCGACGCCGAGCATCGCGCGCTTGGCCTCGTTGGAGTAGGTAACGAAGCCGCGGTCGATGACGTCGGACGAGCCGGGGATGTCGGTCAGCGCTGCGGCGACCAGGCCGCCGGTACAGGACTCGGCGGTCGCGATCATCAGCTTGCGCGATCGGCACAGGTCGAGCAGCGAGCGGGCCAGCGCGCTGGTAGAGCCGATTTGACGTTCGCTGGCCATGGCTGCGTTGTCCTCATCCGACCGTCAGATCGAAAGCTCCACGAGCGGTGACAGGGTGGTGCGCCTCTAGGCGCTCCACGGCAGACGGATCGTCGCGCTCGCCGTCGCTGCGATGCCTTCCTCGCGGCCGGTGAAGCCGAGCCGCTCGCTGGTGGTGGCCTTCACCGCGATGCGCGAGATGTCGACGCCGGTGATCTCGGCGATGCGGGCGCGCATCTGGTCGCGCAGGGGGCCGATCTTCGGGCGTTCGCAGATCATCGTGACCTCGAGATTGGCGACGCGGCCGCCACGCGCGGTCACGCGCTCGATGGCGTATTTCAGGAACTGGTCGGAGGAGGCGCCTTTCCACTTCATGTCGGAGGGCGGGAAGTGCGAGCCGATGTCGCCATCGGCCAGGGCGCCCAAAATTGCATCAACCAGAGCGTGCAGACCGACGTCACCGTCGGAGTGGGCAAGGAACCCCTTGCTATGCGGCACACGCAGGCCGCACAGCCAGACATGGTCGCCTTCGCCGAATGCGTGGACGTCGTAGCCGGTGCCGGTCCTGATATCGCCGAGCTGGGCTGCGAGCCGCGCCTCCTCGCGCACGAAATCTTCCGGTGTGGTGAGCTTCATGTTGGCAACATCGCCTTCAAACGTTGCGACGGTCAATCCCGCCCATTCGGCAATCGCCGCATCATCCGTGAACTCGGTAAGGCCGTCGCGCGCGGCGCGGCGGTGTGCCTCCAGGATCGTGTCGAACTTGAAGGTCTGCGGCGTCTGCGCGATGCGCAGCTTCGCGCGCTCCGGTGTCGCGGTGATGTCGCCGCCCGTGCCGACTTCCTTGATGGTGTCGGTGACCGGCACCACGGGAATCGCCGCACCGGTCTTGCCGGCCGCTCGAATCGCGCGCGAGATCACGGCGGGCGTGACGAACGGACGCGCGGCATCGTGGATCAGCACGATGTCGGGCTTGTGCGGCGCCAGCGCTTCCAGGCCTGCGAGCACCGAGGCCTGGCGCGTCGCACCGCCATGCGCTGGGACCTCGTGGCGCAGGCCGAAGACGGCTGCGTTGAAGATGTCGATGTCGTCGGGGTTCAGCACCGGCTGGACCACCGCCACCTCAGGGTGATCGGCGAAGGCGGCGAGCGCGCGATGGATGACCGTGCGGCCGCCGATCATGCGGTATTGCTTCGGACCGCCGGCGCCGGCGCGCAGGCCACGTCCGGCCGCGACGAGAATGGCTGCAGTCCGCTGAGAAGTCGTCATGGGAACAGGGTATCGATGCAAAGGGAGATGATGGGTTCGCGGCTTCTTACATCTGCAGAACATGTTAAGCGAGCAGGATCACACGTTGCCTGAGCGGCAACTGCGATCGCGATGCATGTGCCGGGAGGCGCCGTGGCCTCGAGCGGACCGATCGCCCTGCCGCCTGTGGGCATCCTCGCTGAGCCATGCAAAAATCCGGCGGCTCACGGGTTTACCATGACTGCCGAACAAGCATATTTTGCTGCACTGCACTTGAAATGCTGATTGTCTTGGCTAAAGTGTAGGCATGACGCTTGACTGCCCAAGATTTGTGCTTGAGAGTACAGCGCAGACGCGATGATGCGTCCGAAGAGCTTTAAGAGTCGTTCGTGACCGGTCCGGCCAATACACACGCCAAAGCCTTGAAGATAGGCGACGTTTCACTCGCCAACCGGGCCATTCTCGCGCCGATGTCGGGCATCACCGACGCGCCGTTCCGCCGACTCGCGGCCGAGCTCGGCGCCGGGCTGGTGGTGTCCGAGATGACCGCGAGCGACGATCTCGTGCGCGGGCGGTGGATATCCCGGTTGCGCTGCGAGGCGAGCGGCGTCGGGCCGCATGTGGTGCAGCTCGCCGGCTGCGAGGCGCATTGGATGGCCGAGGGCGCGAGGGTCGCCGAGGAGGGCGGCGCTGATATCATCGACATCAACATGGGCTGCCCGGCGCGGCACGTGACCGGCGGCCAGTCCGGCTCGGCCCTGATGCGTGATCTCGATCATGCGCTGACCCTGATCGAGGCGACGGTCGAGGCCGTCGATGTGCCCGTGACGCTGAAGATGCGGCTCGGCTGGGACCAGGGCAGCCTCAATGCACCGGAGCTGGCGCGCCGCGCCGAAGCCGCGGGCGTGCAGCTGATCACCGTGCACGGCCGCACGCGGCAGCAGTTCTACAAGGGCGAGGCCGACTGGAGTGCGGTGCGCGCGGTGAAGGATGCCGTCGATCTGCCGGTCGTCGTCAACGGCGACATCACCACCTACGAAGACGCGCGCGAGGCGCTCGATACGTCCGGCGCCGATGCCGTGATGATCGGGCGCGGCGCGCAAGGCCAGCCCTGGCTGCCCGGCCAGATCGGCCGCCGACTCGACGGCGGTGCGGAAGAGGGCGCGCCGGAGCTGGCGCAGCAGCTCAGTCTTCTCACCGCGCTCTATGACGAGATCTGCCGTCACTACGGCGCGCGTGTCGGCCTGCGCCACGCCCGCAAGCATCTCAGCTGGGGGCTCGACGTCGCCGCCCGGCACGCCCAGGCGCCGGCCGAAAAACTGAAGGCGTGGCGCGACCGTATCCTGACGTCCGAGCAGCCATCCCAGGTGCATCGGGCGCTGCGTGAGGCTTTCGACGATTTTGCCTGGAGTGCAGCCGCATGAGCTCAGCCGCAGAACAGCGCAAGCGACTTCCGTCGGATGGCGACGCCATCCTCAACGCTTTGCCGAATCCGGTCCTCGTCATCGGCCCGGATGGCATGATCATGGACGCCAACATGGCGGCGGAATCGTTCTTCGATTCCTCGACGCAGTTTTTGCAGCGGCAGTCGCTGAAGAAGCTGGTGCCGTTCGGCAGCCCCTTGCTGGCGCTGATCGACCAGGTCCGTACCACCAGCGCGCCGGTCAACGAGTACAAGGTCGATCTGGGCACGCCGCGCACCGGCGCCGATCGGCTCGTCGACCTGCACGTCGCGCCGCTGCCGGAGCGCCCCGGCCATATCGTGGTGATGCTGCAGGAGCGCACCATCGCCGACAAGATGGACCGCCAGCTCACGCATCGCAGCGCTGCGCGCTCGGTGATCGCGCTGGCCGCGATGCTCGCGCACGAGATCAAGAACCCGCTGTCGGGCATCCGCGGCGCCGCGCAGCTTTTGGAGCAGCAGGCCTCCTCCGAGGACCGCATGCTGACCCGGCTGATCTGCGACGAGGCCGACCGCATCGTCACTTTGGTCGACCGCATGGAGGTGTTCGGCGACGACCGCCCGGTGGCGCGCGGGCCCGTGAACATCCATTCCGTGCTCGATCACGTGAAGCGGCTGGCGCAGTCGGGCTTTGCCCGCAACATCCGCTTCGTCGAGGATTACGATCCGTCGCTGCCGCCGGTGCTCGCCAACCAGGATCAACTGATCCAGGTGTTCCTGAACCTGGTCAAGAATGCCGCGGAAGCGGTCGTCGATCTCGGCTCGGATGCCGAGATCCAGCTCACCACGGCCTTCCGCCCGGGCGTGCGCCTGTCGGTGCCCGGCAAGAAATCGCGGGTGTCGCTGCCGCTGGAGTTCTGCGTCAGGGACAACGGCCCGGGCGTGCCGGAAGACCTGATGCCCAACCTGTTCGATCCGTTCGTGACCACCAAGCCGACCGGAAGCGGCCTCGGACTTGCATTGGTCGCGAAGATCGTCGGCGACCATGGCGGGATCATCGAGTGCGAGTCGCAGCCGCGCAAGACGACCTTCCGGGTGCTGATGCCGATGTACAGCGCAACCAGACAACCAGACCACGGCCATCGCGATGACGTTTCGGGGACGCCGTTGCATGCCTCACAGGGATCAAATTGAGGACCACCTATGCCTGCAGGTAGCATTCTCGTTGCCGACGACGATACGGCCATCCGCACGGTCCTGAACCAGGCGCTGTCACGCGCCGGCTATGAGGTGCGGCTGACCGGCAACGCCGCCACGCTGTGGCGCTGGGTGAGCCAGGGCGAGGGCGATCTCGTCATCACCGACGTGGTGATGCCGGACGAGAACGCGTTCGACCTGCTGCCGCGGATCAAGAAGATGCGGCCCAACCTGCCGGTCATCGTGATGAGCGCGCAGAACACCTTCATGACCGCCATCAAGGCGTCGGAGCGCGGCGCCTATGAGTATCTGCCGAAGCCGTTCGACCTGAAGGAGCTGATCGCGATCGTCGGCCGTGCCTTGGCCGAGCCGAAGGAGCGTGCGGCGAGCCAGCCCGACGACGGCGAATTCGAATCGATCCCTCTGGTCGGCCGCTCGCCGGCGATGCAGGACATCTACCGCGTGCTGGCGCGACTGATGCAGACCGACCTCACGGTGATGATCTCCGGCGAGAGCGGCACCGGCAAGGAGCTGGTCGCGCGCGCGCTGCACGATTACGGCAAGCGCCGCAACGGCCCGTTCGTCGCCGTCAACATGGCGGCGATCCCACGCGACCTGATCGAGTCGGAACTGTTCGGGCACGAGCGCGGCGCCTTCACTGGCGCCAACACCCGAGCGTCCGGCCGTTTCGAGCAGGCCGAGGGCGGCACGCTGTTCCTGGACGAGATCGGCGACATGCCGATGGAGGCGCAGACGCGGCTCTTACGCGTGTTGCAGCAGGGCGAGTACACCACCGTCGGCGGCCGCACCCCGATCAAGACCGACGTGCGCATCGTCGCCGCCTCCAACAAGGACCTGCGCATCCTGATCCAGCAGGGGCTGTTCCGCGAGGATCTGTTCTTCCGCCTCAACGTCGTGCCGCTGCGGCTGCCTCCCTTGCGCGAGCGCATCGAGGACCTGCCAGACCTCGTCCGGCATTTCTTCGCGCTGGCCGAGAAGGACGGGCTGCCGCCGAAGAAGCTCGATGCCGCGGCGCTGGAGCGGCTCAAGCAGCACCGCTGGCCGGGCAACGTCCGCGAGCTGGAGAATCTCGCCCGGCGTTTGGCCGCGCTGTATCCGCAGGACGTGATCACTGCCTCGGTGATCGATGGCGAACTGGCGCCGCCGGCAGTGACGACCGGCTCGAACACGCCGACCTCGATCGACAATCTCGGTGGCGCCGTGGAGGCCTATCTGTCCTCGCACTTCCAAGGCTTTCCGAACGGCGTGCCGCCGCCGGGGCTGTACCACCGCATCCTCAAGGAGATCGAGATTCCGCTGCTGACGGCGGCGCTGGCGGCAACCCGCGGCAACCAGATCCGCGCGGCCGATCTGCTCGGCCTCAACCGCAACACGCTGCGGAAGAAGATTCGCGACCTCGACATTCAGGTGTACCGCAGCGGCGCTTGATGGTGATTTGATACCTTTCCGGCGGGCTCAGGCCCGCCTCAGGTGAGAATTAATGTAGACAAATCCGCGACGCGCTCCGGCGCCGCGGATTTGTCGCAATTTGGCAACAGCGTGGTAGGAATGCATCAGTCCGATTCCCGGACATGCCGCGTTCAGCATCACCCACCTTGCCGGAATGACCAGCGCAGAGACCTCGGCCACCCCCTTCGATTCGTCGTCCACCGACGGCCGGCGCTGGACCTGGCGCACCTGGCTGGCGCCGGTGGCGGTGGCGCTCGCGCTGCTGTCGGCCTTCCTCACCTTCATCGTGCTGGTCGGGCTGACCCCGGTCGAGCCGACGACGGACGTCGTCAAGACCTTCTACCTGATCGACGCCGGAACGATCCTGGTCCTGGTCGGGATCATCATCCGCGAGGTCTGGCAGGTGGTGCAGGCCCGCCGGCGCGGCCGGGCGGCGGCGCGGCTGCACGTGCAGATCGTCAGCCTGTTCTCGGTGATCGCGGTATTGCCGGCGGTGCTGGTCGCCGTGGCGGCCAACGTCACCATCGATCGCGGCCTCGACCGGCTGTTCTCCGGACCGGCCAAGGTCGCGATCCAGAACTCGCTGACCATCGCGCGCGCCTACATGCAGGAGCACGCGCAATTCATCCGCGGTGACATCATCGGCATGGCGACCGACATCGCACGCGCGCGGCCGCTGTTCGACCAGGACCGCGCCAGCTTCCGCGAGCTGCTCACCACCAGCGCCGCCTCGCGCAACCTGCCGGGCGCGATGATCATCGACAAGAACACCAATCCGATCGTCTGGGCCGAGACCGGCGGGGTGCAACTGGCCTATTCGCCGCCGGCGCCCGAGTTCCTCAACAATGTCCGGGAGGAGGAGCCCGAGATCGCGGTCCTGCCGGAATCGAACTACGTCGCCGCGGTGATCCGGCTGCGCGCGTTCAACGACACCTTCCTCTACGTCGCGCGTCCGCTCGATCCGCAGGTCGTCGAGCAGCTCAAGCAGACCGAGCTGTCGGTCGCCGAATACGCCCAGGTCGAGGCGCGGCGCTTCGGCATCCAGATCGCCTTCGCGCTGATGTTCGCGGTGATCGCGCTGACCATCCTGATGGCCTCGGTGCTGATCGGGCTGAACTTCGCCAACTGGCTGGTGGCGCCGATCCGGCAATTGATGAATGCCGCCAACACCGTGTCGACCGGCGATCTCAACGTCCAGGTCCCGGTGCATCGCTCGGAGGGCGATCTCGCCCAGCTCGGCCAGACCTTCAACAAGATGACGCAGGAGCTGCGCACGCAGCGCGACGAGCTGGTCAGCGCCAGCGAATTGATCGACAGCCGGCGCCGCTTCATCGAGGCGGTGCTGTCGTCGGCCTCCGCCGGCATCATCGGCGTCGATGCCTCGGGCAGCGTCGGCATCCTCAACCGCTCGGCCGAGAAGCTGATTGGACATGCCGAGCAGGAGGTGCTGGATCATCCGCTCTCCGACGTGCTGCCCGAGCTCGACGACATGATGAAGACGGCGCGCGAGGGCAAGCAGCGGCTGGTGCAGGGGCAGATCACGATCCAGCGCGACGGCCACGAGCGCAATCTGTCGGTGCGCGTCACCGCCGAGCAGACCAACCAGGCGCGCGACAGCTACATCATCACGCTGGACGACATCACCGAGCTGGTCTCGGCGCAGCGCACGTCCGCCTGGGGCGACGTCGCGCGCCGCATCGCGCACGAGATCAAGAATCCGCTGACGCCGATTCAACTCTCGGCTGAGCGCATCCGCCGCAAATTCGGCAAGGTCATCACCGAGGACAAGGCGGTATTTGAGCAATGTACCGAGACGATCGTGCGGCAGGTCGACGACATCAGGCGAATGGTCGACGAGTTCTCGCGATTCGCGCGGATGCCGAAGCCGGTGATGGAAGGCGAGGACGTCGCCGACACCGTGCGGCAGGCCGTGTTCCTGATGAAGGTCGCGCATCCCGAGATCGACATCGAGACCGAGATCAAGCAGGACCCGTTGCGCGCGCAGTTCGACCGCCGCCTGATCTCGCAGGCGCTGACCAACATCATCAAGAACGCCACCGAGGCGATCGAGGTGGTGCCCGAGGCGGAGCTCGGCAAAGGCCGAATCGATGTCGTCGCCTCGCGCGAGGGTGAGGACGTGCTGATCGACGTCATCGACAACGGCATCGGTCTGCCGAAGGTGGCGCGGCAGCGGCTGCTCGAGCCCTATGTCACGACGCGCGCCAAGGGCACCGGCCTCGGGCTCGCCATCGTCGGCCGCGTGCTGGAAGACCATGGCGGCAAGCTCGAGCTGAAGGACGCGTCCGATTTCCGTCCCGGCCAGCGCGGCGCCTGGATGCGGCTGCGCTTTGCCGTCTCCGGCCAGGCCGCGAAGACGGGCGCGAAGGAGCAGGCGGGGGCGTCTGACAATGCGCAGAAGACCGAGGCCGGCGGCGAAACCGCTGACACGGTTAAAACGACCAATGATGAACCAAAAATCCAAGCCGCAACCGGCAGCTGACGAGACAGGCGTGACCCATGGCGAGTGATATTCTGATTGTCGACGATGAAGCCGATATCCGGGAGCTGGTCGCCGGCATCCTGGATGACGAAGGCTTCACGACGCGAACCGCGCGCGACAGCGATTCGGCGCTCGCGGAGATCACGAGCCGCCGTCCCAACCTGGTGTTCCTGGACATCTGGCTGCAGGGCTCCAAGCTCGACGGTCTGCAGCTCCTCGAGCAGATCAAGAAGGACCATCCCGACCTTCCGGTCGTGATGATCTCCGGCCACGGCAACATCGAAACGGCGGTCGCCGCGATCAAGCGCGGCGCCTATGACTTCATCGAGAAGCCGTTCAAGTCCGACCGCCTGATTCTGGTTGCCACGCGTGCGCTGGAGAATTCCCGGCTGAAGCGCGAGGTTCGTGAGCTCAAGCAGCTGGCGCCGACCGCGAGCAGCATGACCGGCCGCTCGCCATCGATGAACCAGTTGCGCCAGACCATCGAGCGCGCCGCCAAGGCCAACAGCCGCATCCTGATCGTCGGCCCTCCCGGCTCGGGCAAGGAGCTTGCGGCGCGTTCGCTGCACGCTCAGTCGCCGCGCTCCGAGGGCCCGTTCGTCGTCATCAACGCCGCCGCGATCACGCCGGAGCGGATGGAGGAGGAACTGTTCGGCATCGAGCAGTCGAATGGCGAGCAGTCGCGCAAGACCGGCGCGCTCGAAGAGGCCCACGGCGGCACGCTGTTCGTCGACGAGATCGCCGACATGCCGCGCGAGACGCAGAACAAGATCTTGCGCGTGCTGGTCGATCAGACGTTCCAGCGCGCGGGCGGGACCACCAAGGTGCACGTCGACGTGCGCATCATCTCCTCGACCGCACGGAATCTCGAGGAGGAGATAGCCACCGGGCGTTTCCGCGAGGACCTCTATCACCGGCTGTCGGTGGTGCCGATCCGGGTTCCGCCGCTGTCGGAGCGCCGCGAGGACATTCCCGAGCTGATCGACTATTTCATGGAGCAGATTTCGGCCACGACCGGCCTGCCAAAGCGCCAGATCGGCCAGGACGCCATGGCCGTGCTGCAGTCGCATGTGTGGCCCGGCAACGTCCGTCAGCTTCGCAACAACGTCGAGCGTGTCATGATTCTGGCGGCCGGTGGACCGGAGGTGATCATCACCGCCGACATGCTGCCGCCGGATGTGGGATCGATGGTGCCGGCGATGCCGACCAGCAACAATGGCGAGCACATCATGGGCCTGCCGCTGCGCGAGGCACGCGAGGTGTTCGAGCGCGACTATCTGATCGCCCAGATCAGCCGCTTCTCGGGCAACATCTCGCGCACAGCCGAGTTCGTGGGCATGGAGCGGTCGGCCCTGCATCGCAAGCTGAAGGCGCTCGGCGTCGGCTGAGGCTCCAGCTCGGCCAAACCTGCCGACTGGACGAATTTACATTGGAAAATTCGTCCATTTCCGGAATTTTACGGATGAATCCGGCTCTTTTGGAACCGGCTTCCTTGCAAGCGGCTTGCCTAATATGCTCGCCTGTCTTCTAATCCGGCATCCCGTGGTCCCTCGAGGGGGATCTCAATGGACCATGGGCCACCTCGATGAATCCGGGGCCTGCGATCGGGACATCGAAGGTTCAATAAGAAAAAGCACAAGACTGCGAGACAATAACAATGGCGGCAGACCGCGCACAAAACCTACAAGACACCTTTCTAAACCATGTCCGCAAAACCAAGACGCCGCTCACGATCTTCCTGGTCAATGGCGTGAAGCTGCAGGGGATTGTCACATGGTTCGACAATTTCTGCCTGCTGCTCCGGCGCGACGGTCACTCGCAGCTCGTCTACAAGCATGCGATCTCCACCATCATGCCAGGCGCACCGATCCAGTTGTTCGAAGGCGGCGAGGACGCGTCTGCGTGAGTGTGACCTGACGTGAGAGTGACCTGATTGGAACCCCGCGATCGCGAAGGGACCATCGGCCTGTCGAGGCCGGATGACAATAAGGGGACCGGGCTCGTCATCGTGGTCGGCCCCTACTTGCGAGCGCGCCGCGGCGACGATGGCGCGCAAGCAGGCCAATCCGACATGCGTGATTTCGAGGCGCGGATCGACGAGGCGGCGGGCCTCGCGCGGGCCATCGACCTGACCGTGGCCGAGGCCATTCTCACGCCGATCGGGCAGATCCGCCCCGCAACCTATCTCGGCAAGGGCAAGGTCGAAGAGATTGCCGGCGTGATCGCCGGCCATGGCGTCGAGCTGGTGGTGATGGATTGCGCGCTCTCGCCGATCCAGCAGCGAAACCTCGAGAAGGCCTGGAACACCAAGGTGCTCGACCGCACCGGCTTGATCCTGGAGATCTTCGGCCGCCGCGCCAAGACGAAGGAGGGTGCGCTGCAGGTCGAGCTCGCGCATCTCAACTATCAGCGCAGCCGTCTGGTGCGGTCCTGGACCCATCTCGAGCGCCAGCGCGGCGGTTTCGGCTTCATGGGCGGTCCCGGCGAGACCCAGATCGAGGCCGACCGCCGGCTGATCGGCGACCGCATCACGCGGCTCGAGAACGAGCTGAAGAAGGTCCAGGCGACGCGGCGGCTGCATCGCGCCGGCCGCCAACGCGTGCCGTATCGCGTCGTGGCGCTGGTCGGCTACACCAATGCCGGCAAGTCGACGCTGTTCAATCGCCTGACGCGCGCCGACGTCCAGGCCGCCGACATGCTGTTCGCGACGCTCGATCCGACCTTGCGCGCGATCACGCTGCCGCATGGCGGCAAGGCGATGCTGTCGGACACCGTGGGCTTCATCTCCAACCTGCCGACGCAGCTCGTCGCCGCCTTCCGCGCCACGCTCGAGGAGGTGCTGGAGGCCGACGTGATCCTGCACGTCCGCGACATGTCGCACGAGGATGCCGAGGCGCAGCAGCACGATGTCGAACTGGTGCTCAGCCAGCTCGGCATCGATCCCGAGGCCACCGACACCATCATCGAGGTCTGGAACAAGATCGATCGCCTCGACGAGGCGGCGCGCGAGAACCTCGCCAACATCGCCGCACGGCGGCCACCGGAGCGGCCATGCCTGCTGGTCTCGGCCCAGACCGGGGAGGGCGTCGACGCGCTCCTGCAGACGATCGAGGACCGGCTCGCGGCGGCGCGGACGACGCTCGATCTCACCATCGATGCGGCCGACGGCGCCGGCATCTCCTGGCTGCATCGCAACGCCGAAGTGCTGGCCAAGGAGCTGCACGAGGGCCACTACGACATGACCGTGCGCGTCGATGCCACCAAGCGCGACATCGTGGTCGAGCGCTATCACGGCGTGCCCCGCGTGGCGTGAGCCGCGCGCGACGTCGTTTGCCTCTCGTGCAGGATGACATGCATCGCTGCGCCTATCCATCGGGCTACAAGGGCGTGATGTCGACGTGCAGCACCGCGGCGCGCCCGCCGTCGAGGGCGGCGAGGCAGCGCTCGATCGCTGCATCGAGCTTGTCGGGATCGTCGACCCGCTCGCCATGGGCGCCGAATGCGCAGGCGATGTCGGCGAGACGACGCTGCTCGCCCTGGCGCCCGGTGCTGAGCCTAGAGAGGAAGGAATCCGTGCGCCGTGCGGCGCCGTCCGGATAGACGCGCTGCACCGATGCCTTCACCGCCTGCCATCCGTTGTTGTCGAGGATCACGGTCAGGATCGGGAGCTGGCACTGCTGCGATAAGGCGTAGACGGAATCCGGCGCGGCGAAATGATAGGCGCCGTCGCCGACGATCTGCACCACGCGCGCTGAGGGATTGGCGAGCTTGAGTCCGAGCGCCATGCCGCCGCTGAAGCCGAGGCCGCCGCCGGCCAGGCCCACATAGGTCATCGGCTTGGTGCGGCGAAGCTGCTGTTGCAGGATTGGCGCGTTGCGGACCGCCTCGTTGAGGACGATGTCGTCCTCCGACAGCAGCGCCTGCAACCGCGCAAACAAATAGGCCGGGTTGATCGCTCCGATCCGGCCCTTCTGTGCAGCCGCGGATATCCGTTTCGCCTGCGCGGCCTCGCGTGCCGGCTGCCAGCTCGCGATCCGGTCGCGCACTCTCGTGAGATAGGCGTCGTCGCCACGGGCAACGATGATCTCCAGCACCTGACGAAGAATGACGGCCGAATCGCCCTGAATACGGAGGTCGGTGGCAAATCCCCACATCGGGATGTCCGCCTTCAGGGCGTCGATATCGATCTGGATCCAGTGCAGCCGATCGGCGGCCTTCAGCTTCTGCGGAATGAATGGCACGTCGATGTCGATGAGCAGCCCGAGATCGGCGCCGGCGACCAGCGCGGCCGGGTCGGAGCCGGCAAAGCAAGGGGAGTCCTGGCAGATGTTCATCGTGACGGGGTTGAACTCCGCGACACGGATTCCGCAGACCAGCGCCAGCCGCTCCAGCACAGAGACGGCCTCGGCGCTGCGTCCGAGATAAGCGGTCAGCGCGATCGGATTCTCCGCCTTCATCAGCGCGTCCGCGATGGCACGCGCGCGCTCCGGCTCGATCCCTCCCGCCTTGACGCTGCCATGGCGCGCGGGCGGGCAGGCCGGCATCGCCGCCTCGTCCCAGGTCTCGGCGAGGGTCTCGCGCGGCAGCATCATGTAGACCGGGCCGGGCGGATCGCTGTGCATGAACGCGGCAGCGCGGGCGACCGCCTCCTTGACGACGACACCCGACGGCAGCGTGTATTCCCATTTGACATAAGGACGCACGATGCTGCCCTGATCGAAACTCTCCTGCACGAAGTGGACGTAGGTGTCACGTCCTCCCGTCAGCTCGCCATGCATCGCGAACGGAGCCCGCCCTGCAAACAGCAGCACCGGCAGCCGGTAGCGAAAGGCGTTCTGAATCGCCATGCACGCATTCGCCGTGCCGGCATCGACATGGACGAACACGGCCTGGCCGCGGCCGGTCGCGCTCGCATAGCCCATTGCCATGTGCACCGCGACCACCTCGTGGGGACACAGGATCACCTCGGGGTGCCGTCGACCTTCGCTGTCCCAGCGTGCAATCTCCTCGATCAGCGAGACATGATCGGTGCCGAGATTGGCGAAGATGTAATCGATGCCGATCTCGACGAGCGCCTCGAGGAAGTAATGCGCGGTGGTGTGGCGGGTCATGGCGCGATGACACGAGTCAGGGCGACGACGGCATCGTCACGGCGCATGCTCTGACTTGCCTGTCCACGCAGGCTATCGAACAGGTCGTTGGGCTCGAGCGGTGCGGCCAAGCCGCGCCAGGCAATGTGCGAGTCCGGCCGCAGCACGAGCAGGCTGTCCGGGAAGCCATAGCCGGCCTTTGCGCGCTCGACGTCGACGAGCGTCAAGGGAACGCCCTGGCGGGCCGCGGCGTCGACCAGTGGCATGACATCGACGGCCGGATCGAACCGCACCAGCGTGTAGGCCGGGCCAAGCGCATCCAGCAGCGATCGGCCATCGGCCAGCCAGACGTGCGGCGCGCGTGCGCCGGGCACTGTGGACGCGCTGAAATGGCCCATGCCGTAGGGCGGCGGCGTCTCGCCATCGTATGAGATCGCCGGAGACCGGTCGTAGTAATAGCCGAAATTCAAGCCGGCGCAGCAATATTGCTGCACGTTGAGATCATAGGCGGCCTTGCCGACCTTGCTGCGCGCCGCGTCGCCGACGGGGCCATCGATCTCCACCTCCGCAGGCACGGCGCGTCTCTGGCTCATCACCGCGAGCGCGTGGTTCATCGCGAAGTGCGACACCTGCTCGGTGATCGGCTGCCGCTCCGCTTCGTAGGCGTCGAGCAGGGCAGGGGTGGCCCAGCCGTGGAGGACGCCGCCAAGCATCCAGCACAGGTCGACCGCATCGGCGATCCCTGCATTCATGCCGTAGCCGGCATAGGGGATCCACAGATGCGCCGCATCACCGCAGATGAAGGCGCGGCGATCGCGGAAGCGATCCGCCACCAGGCGACGTCCGATCCAGTCCTCCTTGCTGATGATCTCATAATGGAAACGGTCGTCGACACCGAGAATGGTGCGCAGTGCCCAATCGCGATCGACACTGTCGAACTCGAGCTCCTCGGCCGCGAGGTGGTTGTGGATCAGCCAGTTGTCGCAGCCGTCGATGGAGACGGTGGTGCCGCAGCGCCGCGGGTTGAGCGACATCGTCATCCAGGCCGGCTTCTGGGTGATCAGCTCCTTCAGCGCGGGAGCGTGGATGTAGGTCGACTGCACCCGCTGCACGACATCGGTGCCGCTGAGCCGTGAGCCGATGAGCTTGCGCACCGTGGAGCGGCCGCCGTCGCAGCCAATCAGATAGTCGGCTGAGATGGTGATGTCCCGGCCGGCGTCGAGATCGCGCGCCCGCGCGATCACGCCGTTTTCATCCTGGTCGAACCGATCGACCTGGACGCGGTTGAGAATCGTGATGCCGCGTTGCGCCTCTGCGCAAGCGAACAGGATCGGCTCGAGATAGATCTGATTGATGCGATGGGGCGGCTCGGGCGTCGGCCAATCGGTGTCCGGCCCACCGGTTGCCGTGTAGCGGTCCTGGCGGCATGGGATCGGGATGCGCGTCAGCTCGCGGCCGACGACGGCGGTGCGATAGGCGCAGTCGTTTGGAAAATCAGCCGGCAGGCCGCCTTCGCGCACCTCGCGGACGATGCCGAGGCGGCGGAACACCTCCATCGAGCGCGCGGAGACGTGGTTGCATTTCACGTTGGGCGGCTCTCCGGCGCGCCTGATCTCCGCGACCACGACGTCGATGCCGCGCGAGGCGAGATCCATGGCGGCGGTCAGTCCGACCGGGCCGGCGCCCACGATGAGCACCTGGGTTCGTATCGTCTTCATGTCGGTTCTCTTGCTTTGATCTACGCGCGCTCGGGCGTGGAGAGCGCACTGCGTTGCGCATCGTCGGCGCTCGGAAGACTGCCGCGCATGCCGAGGACAGCGAGGCCGAGGATCACCAGCGCCGAGAACAGTTGCGGTACCGCGCTGGCCTGAAACAGCGAGGAGACGTCCCATTTCGCCGCGAGCATCAACCCGCCGATCGTGACGCCGAGGATCGAGCCGAAGCGGCCGATGCCCAGTGCCCAGCCGATGCCGGTGCCGCGGATGTAGGTCGGATAGATGCGCGCCGCATAGGCGTTGCAGCCGATCTGTCCGCCGATCACCGCGACGCCGGCAATGAAGACGGCCGGCACGAGAATCGGCAACGAGGCTCCCGCGATACCGATGGTGATGATCGAGAGGAAGCCGGCAACGTAGGTCGCGAACAGGACGCGATCGAAGCCGAACTTTTCGATCAGCAGGCCGAGCCCGACGGTGCCGAGCATGCCGCCGAGCTGGAAGGCGATGCCGACGGCGATCGCCGCCTGGACGTCGAGCCCGACACCATGTGTGAGCGTCGGCAGCCAGCTGTTGAGGAAATAGATGTCCATCATGTTCATGAAGAACATGACCCACAGCAGCAAGGTCGGCAGCAGACGCCGCTTGGTGAACAGCTGTGGCAGCAGAAAGCCCTTGCCGCTCTCCTCGATGATCGTAAAGCGCGCGTCGGCGGGGAGGCGGTCCGACGGATCGATCCGCGTCAGCAGCGCGCGCACGCGATCATTCTTGCTGTCGTCGAGGGCCAGCAGCGAGAGCGATTCCGGCAGCCAGATAATGAGGACCGGACAGAGGATGAGCGGCAGAATGCCGCCGATGAGAAAGATGATCTGCCAGCCATAGGCGGTGATGAGCTTGGCCGCGACCGCTCCGCCGATCGCCGATCCCAGCGACACCGTCATGAACATCAGCATGATCAACAGGGTCCTGCGACGCTGCGGCGAATATTCGCCGGTCAGAGCGATCGTGTTGGGCAGGACGCCGCCGAGCCCGAGGCCGGTGAGGAACCGAATGATGACGAGGTCGGATACGCTCGTGGCCTGGGTGGTCGCCAGCGATCCAAGCGCGAACACGAGAACCCCGGCGACGACGAGCCATTTGCGCCCGAGATAGTCGGCCAGCGCGCCGAACACCAGCGAGCCGATCATCACGCCGAACAGGGACGCGCCAAACACCGGTCCCAGGGCGCCCGGCGCCAGATGCAGGTCCTTGCTGAGGGCAGGGGCGACGAAGCCGAGCGCCTGGGCATCGAAGCCGTCGAGCCCGACGACCAGCGCGCACAGGCAGATCACCCTGATCTGGAATCCCGACAGCGGCCGCTCGTCGACGTAGCGCGTGAGATTGATCGCTTGCGTCAAATGTCCCTCCCCATGTGCTTGTTGTTGCCTGGCCGCTTCACCGCAGCCGCCGGCTGTTTGCAAATATGTTGCATGATCAAACTCTTTCGATTAGCCACAAAATTCTCATTCATTCATGAGGAAAGCTAATGCCCCCGACCTTGCGGCAATTGGAGGCCCTGGTCCTGGTGTATCGGCTCGGCAGCATCACCAAGGCGGCCGCCGAACTGCGCGTCACGCAGTCGGCGATCAGCCTGCTGATCCGGCAGATCGAGGAGAACTTTCAGCTCAAGCTGTTCGATCGCACGACGCGGGCGCTGCACCCGACGGCGGCCTGCCGCGAGGCGATCACCGCGGCGGAACGCATCCTGGCGGGGACGCAGGGGCTGTCGCAGCGGATGCGCGACCTGGCCGAGATCAAGGCCGGCCGAATTTCCATCGCGGTCTCAGCGGGCGTCGCGTCGGCGCTGCTTCCACGCGTGTTTGCGACGTTTCGATCGCGCCATCCCGAGGTGCGCATCGATCTGCGTGATGTCGCGCCCGACGAGCTGCTCGCGATCGTGATGGCCGGGCATGCGGAGTTCGGCCTCGGCAGCGTGGAGGACGAGGGCGTACCGGAGGTCAGGATTGAGACGCTGATGCAAAGCCCGCTCTCGGCGATCGGCATCAAGGACGGCCGGTTCGAGAAGCACCGCCGTCTGACGTGGGACGGCATCATGAGCTCCGACCTGATCACGATGCGTCACGGCACGCGCATCCGCCGCCAGATCGACGAGGCGCTGGCGGAGACCGGGCGGTCGCTGAAGCCTGCCTGGGAAGTGTCGCTGATCACGACCGCGCTGGCGCTCACGGCGGAGGGCGCCGGCATCAGCATCCTGCCCGCGCACATGCTGCCCAAGGCACAATTTCCGACCTTGGCCGCGATCCCGCTGTCGCAGCCGACGATTCATCGGCACGTCTCGCTGCTGAGCCGCGCCGACTTTGGATTGTCGCCAGCCGCCCAGCGCTTCGTCGAGATCGCAAGGGCCGCGCTGTCGCGCAAGGGCGGCTGATCACGACCTCGGAGCCGGGAACGCTACTTCTCCAGTCGCTTCGCCTCGTTCCACAATTCGTCCATCTCGTCGAGCGACGCTTCTTCGAGTGTGCGGCCCTTCGCCGTCAACGCCTGTTCGATGTGCGCGAAACGGCGCTCGAACTTGGCGTTGGTGCCGCGCAATGCGGTCTCCGGATCAACCTCGGCGTGGCGGGCAAGATTGACCAGCGCGAACAGGAGATCGCCGGTCTCTTCGGTCAGCTCGGTCGCATCCTTGTTGTCGAGCGCGGCCTCGATCTCGTCGGCCTCCTCGCGGATCTTCTGCAACACCGCGCGCGGATCGTTCCAATCGAAGCCGACGGTCGCGGCCTTGCGCTGCAGCTCCATGGCGCGGACCAGCGCCGGCTGTCCGGCCTTGATGCCTGATAGCAGCGAGGACTTGCTCGTCTGCGCCTCGGGCGGCCGCCGCGCGGCGCGCTCGGCCTTCTCCTCGGCCTTGATGCGGTCCCAGGTGCCTTTGGTGGGCTGGGTGACGTTGCCGTCCTTGTCCGGGAACACATGCGGATGGCGGCGGATCATCTTCTTCGTGATGCCCTCGACGACGTCGCCGAATGCAAACGCGCCTTGTTCTTCTGCAATGCGGGCGTGATAGGCCACCTGCAGCAGGAGATCGCCGAGCTCCTCGCGCAGATCGTCGAGATCGTCGCGCGTGATCGCGTCCGCCACCTCATAGGCTTCCTCGATGGTGTAGGGCGCGATGGTCCGGAACGTCTGCTCGATATCCCACGGGCAGCCGGTGACCGGCATGCGCAGCGCCGCCATGATCTCGATCAGGCGTGAGATGTCGCGGGAGGGGATCATGGGCAGGTCCTGACAGCATCGTTCGATCGGGTCCTGTATGCCCCAAGCCGCGCGCGGCTCCCAGCGAAAAGGGCGACTGCTCGGGATGCGCCCGGCGGGTTGGCCCGACCCGTCGATGATGCTAAGCGGGGGCCATGAGTGAGCAGGACACGACGGCCCTGGTGCTGTTCTCGGGCGGGCAGGATTCCACGACGTGCCTGGCCTGGGCGCTCGACCGCTTCGCGCGCGTCGAGACGATCGGTTTCGCCTACGGGCAGCGCCATGCGATCGAGCTCGCCTGCCGCGACCGGCTGGTCGAGGGCATCGCGCGCCTGCGCCCCGACTGGGCAGCCAAGCTCGGTGACAGCCACACGCTGGACATTCCAACGCTGGCTGCGATCTCCGAGACCGCGCTGACGCGCGACGTCGCGATCGAGATGGGCGCCGACGGCCTGCCCAACACCTTCGTGCCGGGCCGCAACCTGGTGTTCCTGACCTTTGCGGCGGCGCTCGCCTATCGCCGCGGCATCCGCCACATCGTCGGCGGCATGTGCGAGACGGACTATTCGGGCTATCCGGACTGCCGCGACGAGACCATCAAGGCGCTGCAGAATGCGCTGAGCCTGGGCATGGCGCGCGCGTTCGAGTTGCACACGCCGCTGATGTGGCTGTCGAAGGCCGCGACCTGGCAGCTGGCGCATGACCTCGGCGGCGCCGGTCTCGTCGACCTGATCCGCGACCAGTCGCACACCTGCTATCTCGGCGAGCGCGGCGCGCGGCATGACTGGGGTCACGGCTGCGGTCACTGTCCCGCCTGCGAGCTGCGCGCCAAAGGATGGCGCGCGTACGTCGCGGCGGGCGGGCCATCCTGAATCGGAAGCGGGGCCCTCGGGCCCCGCGGAGAGCTGCGCGACAGACGAGCGCTCAGGCGGCTTCGTTGTCGGACGGCTCACGCTGGCTGACGATGACGAGATCCGCATCGGCGAGGTGGTGGCCGTCATCGGCCTCATTGGCTGCCGCGGATGCCGCCTGTGCGACGAGGCGCGCGGTGATGTCGTCCTTGGCGTCCTTGCCGCTCTTCTCCCAGGCAGGCGCGTTGAGCACGACGATGTCGTCGTCGTGGGCGGCACCGTCGTGATCGGCGGGCACGATCGACGGCGACTTCACTGGGGTGTCGACGATACGCAGGGTGGGGGCCTCGGCTTCGACCGGCTCCGCTGCGGCTGCGGCCGGTTCGTCCTCGGCCATTTCTGCCTGCTCCGGCTCGGGGTGCGCGGCCTCCTCGGCGGGGGCATCGGTGTCGGCGCTCTCAGCGCGGACCACAGCCTCGGCGGCTTCGGCGGGCTGTTCGGCGGCCGCGGCAAGGCCCTCCTTGGCCGGCGCATCATCATGCGGCGCGAGGCCGAGATGCTGCGAGATTTCCTTGATCAGCCTGTCGATCGCCACCAGCACGCGATACTCCGGGATCGAGGCCATGTGCTGCTCGAACCGGTTGCGCGCATATTGCAGCGAATCGATCACGTCGGTGGCGATGGAGGAGCCCGACGCCTCGGTGCCGTGCAGGGCTCCGGCTGCCTTCTCGGTCGAGCTCTCGATCAGCAGGAAGGCCTCGTATTGCGGAATCGATTTGAGCTTCTCGTGATAGTCCTGACGCACGCCGGCGAGCGTGTCGACGATGGTGGCGAACTCTGGCGCGGGCATTTCGACGTCCCCTCAACTTCAGCAAAGAAGATGCGCGGGACGCTACGGACGCACTGATGAACGTTCAATTTCGAACGAATACCGCTATTCGCGGCATGAATAGCCGGCCGTTAAGACCGGACCATCAAAAGCAGGATCGTCCGCACACCGGGCATTAAGCATCCGCCAGACGCGCGCGCGAAGGGCTCAGCCGACAAAATCCTCGGGCCTTAGCTCGATCGGCTTGCCATGCGGGGTGCGATCGGCAGCGTGATCCCAGGCATTGCGGTAACGCGTCAGTGCGTCGGCGGAGGTGACGCCCTTCTCGGCGACGAGCCGCTCGAGCGTCGCGAGCCAGTGCCGGTAATAGGTATCGCCGCAATCGGGATCGCCAGACGCTTGCGCGCGCGAAATCTCGTCGGCGAGCGCAGCCGCCCATTCGGGCCAGGTAAAGAGGCCGCGGGCGTGCAGCGTGACGGCCATCGCGAAGGCGTGGGCTTCCCACGGCTCGCGAAACACGGGCCCGCTGTCGTCGACGGGAATGCCGGGCAGGGCGCGCGTCGCCGCGGCCGCCGCCTCGCGGTCGGGTGTCATCGGGCCGGCTCCAGATAGGGCTCGAAGGCGTCGACCGTGACCTCCAGCAGCGGATCGGGCGCATCGGCCCACAGCTCGGCGCCGCTGAACGACACCGTGTAGAGCCATTGCGGGTCTTCGCCGCCGCCGTGGGCGTTGCTGTCCGGAAACACGTGCACGCCTCTGACCGCCTCGACGCGGCCGAGATGGCCGCGCACGTAGCGCGGCAGCCGCGTATGCGTCGTCGGATGGATGTCCTTGGCGCGGACGCGGTCGCCGACCGCGAACAGCGCCGGCTTCGTCGCCGCGCGCTCGGTCGGGCCGCCGCGACGCAAGGTCGGCGCGACGGCATCGGCGGTGAGGATCTTGGCGACGGGCTTGGCCGGATGCAGCACCTTGCCGGCGACGATCTCATCGGCGTCGACCAGATGCCGCTCCTGCATCAGCCGTTCGATGCCCGCGAGCCAGATCTGGTAGTAGCTCATGCCGAGGTAGTCGTCCGGCGGACGGTTCTCGCGCGCGAAGCGCGACATGTCGATGTTCCAGCCGCCGGGCGTCGCCATCGCCAGCGTCATGGCAAAGGCGCGACGCTCCCATTCGGCGTGGAACACCGGCTCGTTCGGCTCGGGGCGGACCGGACCAAAGCCGGCCACGCCGCCCATGTCATGCGCACCATCCATCAGCGGCCAACCTCGTGCGGTTGCTTCGGCAGGCCGGTGCCGATCATGCTGTCGCGCGTGACGAGCGCGGCGAGCTGATCCTCGCTCCAGCCATCGGTCCCGGCGGGACGGATCGGCAGCACGAAGTAGCGGACCTCGGCCGTCGAATCCCACACCCGGATCTTCGTCGTCGGCGGCAGCTCGAAGCCGAAATCCTTCAGGACGCCGCGCGGATCCTTCACCGCCTTGGCGCGATAGGGCGCCGATTTGTACCAGACCGGCGGCAGGCCGAGCACGGGCCACGGATAGCAGGAGCACAGCGTGCACACGACCATGTTGTGCAGATCCGGCGTGTTCTCGACCGCCACGATGTGCTCGCCCTGGCGGCCGGCATAGCCGAGCTCGCCGATCGCAGGCGTGGCGTCGGCAAGAAGGCGCGCTCGATAGGCCGGATCGGTCCAGGCCCGCGCCACGACCTGCGCGCCGTTGCGGGGACCGACCTTGCTCTCATAGGTCTCGATGAGCACGTCGAGCGCGGCGGGATCGATATACCCCTTCTCGGTCAGGATGCTTTCGAGCGCGCGGACGCGCAGATCGGTCTCGGACAGGTCCGAGTGATCGTGCTGATGGTCGTGATGGTGATCGTGATCCGTCATGACTCAACCATAGGCGTAATCGGGCACCGCTGTCGAGCCGGGGCCACTACGAACCCACGGTGCGAGCAGTCGCGTTTCACTGCCGCCGCAGCCGTGCGGCGGTCACAATGCCGAGCGCGGCGTCCTCGGTCATTGACGCGCCGATTCCGGACGCAGATGTGATCGGGGCCGCTCCATTGCCGCCACCTCGGGCGGTTCAAATCGGAGCCCAGATATGGTTCGTAGTGCTTTCGCCGTTCCGATCGGGCACGATAGCAACAGAGGTTTGAGGTTCATCAATGCCGAACGACGTTTCCCGCCGTGATCTTGCGAAGCTGGCCGGGCTGGCCGCCCTCGGGGCGGCCAATGGCCCGGCGCAAGCGGAGGAGGGCGCGGTGAAGGAGGACATCGGGCGGCGGTTTCCCGCAGATTTCGTGTGGGGGACGGCGACGTCGTCGTACCAGATCGAGGGCGGGGCTACGGCCGATGGCCGCGGGCCGTCGATCTGGGACGTGTTCACGCATTTGCAGGGCAACATCGAGGACGGCAGCACTGGCGACGTCGCCTGTGATCACTACAACCGCTACAAGGACGACGTGCGGCTGATCAAGGAGCTCGGCTGCCGGGCCTATCGGTTCTCGATCGCCTGGCCCCGGCTGTTTCCCGACGGCGGGCTGACGCCCAATCCGAAGGGCCTCGACTTCTACAACCGGCTCGTCGACGAGCTCCTGGCGAACGGCATCACGCCGTACGCAACGCTGTATCATTGGGATCTGCCGCAGGCGCTGCAGGACCGTGTCGGCGGCTGGCTCTCGGCCGACACGGCCAAGGCCTTTGCGCATTATGCGGGCTACGTCGCGCAGCATCTCGGCGACCGTGTCAAGACCATCTTCACCATCAACGAATGCGGCCGCTTCGTCCCGTTCGGCTATGGCCTCGGCGTCGACGCGCCCGGGCTGAAGCTGCCGCAGCAGCAGGTCAACCAGGCGCGCCATCACGTGGCGCTGGCGCACGGTCTCGCCGTCCAGGCCATCCGGGCCGGCGGACGCGCCGGCATGCGCGTCGGCATGGCCGAGAACATCACGGCCTGCCTGCCGGCGATCGACACGCCGGAGAACATCCGCGCCGCCGAGATCGCGACGCGCGAATTGAATGCCGGCTTTCTCAACGTCATCCTCGAGGGGCGCTATACCGAAGGGTTCCTGGCGTGGTCCGGCAAGGACGCGCCGAAGTTCACCGCCGACGAACTGAAGATCATTTCGGCGCCGGTCGATTTCGTCGGCCTCAATATCTACGCGCCGCAAGCCTATGTCGTCGCGTCGGACCGCGCGGCCGGATTCGACGTGCTGCCGATGCCGTCCTCGTTCCCGCACATGAGCTCACCCTGGCTGCTGGTCGGTCCGGAGACGGCCTATTGGGTGCCGAAGCTCGCCGCCAAGATCTGGAATCTCCAGACCATCTACATCACCGAGAACGGCACCTCCTCGGACGACAAGCTGACCGCCGATGGCAAGGTCCACGACCTCGACCGCGTGATGTATCTGCGCAACTATCTCGCCCAGCTGCAGCGCGCAACGTCCGAGGGCGTGCCCGTGAAAGGCTACTTCCTGTGGAGCCTGCTGGACAATTTCGAGTGGGTGTTCGGCTACAAGCAGCGCTTCGGCATCTATCACGTCGACTTCGACACGCAGGTGCGCACGCCCAAGCTCAGCGCGTCGTACTACCATCACGTGATCAGCCGCAACGCCGTGAGCGCGTGAAGCGCCGCGACGCCACCCGGGGTCCAGCCGGACGCAGTCCGCGCCATTCAGGCGGCCAATGTGCCGTCGGCATCCGGCGCATTGAGTGTCGGCACGCCGGCCTTCACGCCGCGATTGCAAATTCATGATGCGGAAAGCACACCTTGTGCGACTCTTTTGCGCGCATGCCGTTTTCGTGGCGAAAGCTGGCTGCAGATGACGTAAACCGGCAATCTGCCGGCCCCTCAAGCGAGTTTTCCAGCATGCAAGTTTCCGTTGTTTGTCCGCCAGCCGTCCGCGCCGGCGTTCTGTTCTGCGTCCTCGGAGTGATCGCTGGCTCCAGCGCCTGGGCTCAGGGAGCCGCGAACGATGCGGCCAAGCCCGCCACGGAGCAGTCTGCCGCGCCGACGGCCGACAAGCCCGCAGAGTCCGAGCCGAAACCCGCGGTCGCTGAAACCAGGCCCGCCGAGCAGCCCTCGGATGCCGCCGGCAAGCCTGCGGCCGAGCCTGAGAAGACGGCCGAGAAGCCCGGCGAGCCAGCCGCTGCGGACGCCAAGCCCGTTCAGGCCACAGACAGCGCGAGCCAGCCGCCGGCGGACAAGGCATCGACTGAAAAAGCCGCGACGGATGCTGCGGCCGAGAGCAAGCCGGCCGAGGCCAAATCCGAGACCAAGGTCGAACCGAACTCCGGCACCGACGTCGGCCAGAAGCCGGCCGTGACCGAGTCGAAACCGGCAGAGCCCACTCCGGCCGTTCAGCCCGCTGCCGTCGCCAAGGACGCGCCCGCATCGGAGAAGGTCGAGGAGAAGGCCGCCGAGAGCAAGCCCGCGGCCACGCCGGAGAAGGCGGCTGCGAAGCAGAACACCGCAACCACGTCAGCCAAGCCCGAACGGCACGGCCAAGCGCATCAACATGCCGAGGACGACGCCAAGCGCGAGCACCGCGCCCGCAAGCCCAAGAGCGAACCGAAGAGCGACATGAAGCGGGAGGCGAAGAGGCGGGGTGTGAACTGCAGGAGCTTCCGCACCTATGACGCGGAGAAGGGCACCTATCGGGGCTACGACGGGCGCGTTCACACCTGCTCGTAAGGACCGATCGGCGAGTGCGCTCATCGGCGGCGGCCAAGACCGCCACCGATCGCCGCTGCCGATCACACCATCAACGCGGCATCGGCGGCTGAATGCCCGAGGTGTTGCGGGTAAAGAGTGTCCCGAACGTCGAGCCCTGCGGCTGCGCCGGCTGCGGACGGGCCATTCCCGTCGTGGTCCGCTGCTGCGGCGTCACGATGATCTGCTGGGGCGGGCCCGGGGGGACCGCAGTGCCGCGTGCCTGCACCGCCTGGTTCGTCATCCGCGACACCAGTCGCATCAGCTGATCCTGGCCGGCCTGCAGTTGCTCGATGGCGCGGGTGTGATCGCGGCTGGCCTGATCCTGCGTCGACTTGATCTGCTCGATGCCCTGCTGCAGCTCGGCGATGTCGCGCGCCATCCTCTGCATCAACGTTCCCGGCTCACGGGCGCCGGTGGTGTCTTCCGCTCCCCTCAGTGAGGCATTCGACATCATGGCATCCTCGCTGCCCTGCTGGACCGACGCCTCATCCTGCGACGCTTCGCTGGCGCCCGGCATCCAGCGGTCCATCAGCGAGGTGCCGGCGTCGCGCTGCGACCAGGCGACGGAGCCACCGACCAGCACGACCAACAGAGCGAGACCAACGGCGTTGCGCCCGCGCAGCTTGCCGAGCGGCGCCTTCATCCGCGCCCAGCGGCCGGCCCCGCTGCCCGTCGCCTCGCTCGTGCTCGCCGCCGCAGCAGCATCCGCCGCCACACCCGGCTTCTCGATCGCCGCGAGCCGCGTATCGATCCGGGTCAGCACCTCGCGCAGCACCCGTCGGTACAGTTGATCGTAGCTTGCCTTCTCGGGCTTCTCCGGGGCGAGGCCGATCTCGCTCTGATCAATCTGTTGCACGTTCTGTGTGGACTGCATTGCTGATCCCCAAACCCCTTAGCCCGCCGCCGACGCCGCTGTTCTCTTTGAATTTTCAAACGTGACTCGACCCGCCGCTTTGGCCGAAAGCAAGACAGCGTCGTGACGAGGAGGGGGCCTTTTCGGACCATCTCTCCCTCGCTGCAGCGCCAGCAGATCGCTTCGAGAGGCCTGAATCCGCCTTTGGTTGCGCACCGCCGAGCCTTCGAGGTACTATCCGACCGATGTTTTTGGGGATTGGGGCCGGTGCAAAGCTTGATTGTCATTGCGCGCGCAGTGGTGTGCGCAGCGTTCGTAGTCCTTGCCGCTCACGTGCAGGCCGCGCCAGCGGATGAGGCCACGCGCAAGGCTGAATTGATGGCGGCCTGGCAGGCGGCGAGCCAGGCGGGCAGCGACGGACCAAGCGACATCGTGCTGATCGATCAGGGCACGCTGAAGCTGCCGGCCGACTACTTCTACGTGCCGAAGAGCGAAGGCCTGCGGGTCCTACGCGCGCTCGGCAACGTCGTCAACGACGCGACCTTCGTCGGGCTGGTCGTCGGCAGACGCCAGAACGACGATTGGATGGTGGTCATCAAGCACATCAAGGACGGCTACATCAAAGACGACGACGCCAAGAACTGGAACGCGGACGATCTCCTGAGCAACCTTCGCGCCGGCGCCGAGGAGGCGAACAAGGACCGTGCGGCGCGCGGATTTCCGGAAATGGCCGTCGTCGGCTGGGTCGAGCCGCCGGCCTACGATGCCACGACGCATCGTCTCGTCTGGTCGCTGCTCGCGAAGGAGAAGGGCCAGCCCGACGATGCGCCGAAGAACGTCAACTACAACACCTACGCGCTCGGGCGTGACGGCTATTTCAGCCTGAACCTCCTGTCCGGCTCGGAGCGGATCGCGGGGGACAAGGCGGTGGCGCACGAACTGCTGTCCGATCTCTCCTACAATGCCGGCAAGCGCTATGAGGATTTCAGCGCGAGCACGGATCGGATCGCCGAATATGGATTGCTTGCGCTGGTCGGCGGCGTTGCCGCGAAGAAGCTCGGGCTGCTGGCGCTGGCCGGTGCGTTCGTCCTGAAGTTCGCCAAGATCATCATCTTCGCCGTCGTCGGCGCCGCGGCTGCGGTCATGAACTTCTTGCGCCGCAAGCGGCGCGGCGACAACGCGGGCGGGCCGGCGTGAAGGCTCTCCTGCTGATCCTGTTCTCCGGCCTGAAATGGGGGAAGCTCGCCATGAGCGGCGGCACGATGCTGCTGTCGCTGGTCGTCTATGCCGGCATCTGGGGCTGGCGCTATGCGGCCGGCTTCATTGCGCTCCTGTTTGCCCATGAGATGGGACACTACATCGCCGCACGCCAGCGCGGCCTCGACGTCGGGGCTCCCGCCTTCATCCCGTTCGTTGGCGCCTGGATCGCGCTCAAGGAGCAGCCGGTCGACGTCGAGACGGAAGCCTATGTGGCACTCGCCGGTCCGCTGGTCGGGACCGCCGCCGCGCTTGCGGTCTATCTGTGGGCGCGATCGGACGACAGCAATCTGCTGCTTGCGATCGCCTATTCCGGTCTGTTCCTCAACCTGTTCAACCTGCTGCCGATCTCGCCGCTGGACGGCGGCCGCGTCACCAGCGTGCTGAGTCCGCGCATCTGGCTGCTTGGCGTTCCCATGCTGCTGACCTTGATGCTCTATCGGCCGAGCCCGATGCTGATCATCATCGCCATCCTCGCAGCCCCGCAACTGATGAAGGCCTGGCGCTACGATCCCGGCGCGCCCGAGAACGTCGCCTATTACGGTACGACGCTGCAGACCAAGCTCGAATATGCCGGGACTTATCTCGCGCTGGCGGCGCTCCTCGCCGTCATGACCTACGACGTGCACGAGATGCTTGGGCACTTGCGTCAGCTTGGCTGAGTGCTGTTGAGGTCGCCGCTTCAGTTGAGAAGCTTCATGTAGGTCAAGGCGCCGCCTCGTCGTGAGGACATGGGCCTTCCTCAGCGTCCGAGGTCGCCGACTTCTCCGACCTCATCCGCGACGTGCTGCTGGTCGATCACAACGTCAAGAGCGTGTCGGCGCTGGTCGATCGCGTGCTCGCGATGTATCTCGGCAAGAGGATCGCCGAGGGCAGGGCGACCGAGGGTGATGCAGGACGAGACCGTGCGCCGCGTCTATCTCGGCGGCGCGCTGGTCGCAGCCTTGCCGGCGGCCCGGCGGTGCAGATCGCGCGATCCGGCATCGTGCTGGATCATGCCAAGATCGTCTGGGAAGGCCCGCCTGAACGCTTCGAGGCGGAGGCTGCGGCGGACTATCTCTGAGGGACAGGAGCAGGGGTCCCAGCTCCCTGCCCGGATCTCATTCGTTCGGAGCTACGGGAAACGGGGCGGGCGCGCCTGGGGCGGCCGGGGCGCGAGGCGCGCCGCTGCGCCGACGGTCGTCGGTTCGGTCTTCGCAGCGCGGAACGCACGCGCGAGCTGGTCCTGGCTCGCCTGCAGCTGTTCGATCGCCCTGGCGTGATCGCGGTTGGCCTGCTCCTGGCTGGCCTTGAGCTCCTGAAACCCGCTCTGCAGTTCGGCGACATCATGCGCGATCTTCTCGATCAGCGGCGCGACGTCCCGGTCGGGAGCGGGCGGCATGTCATGCTCCGGCGTTGCCTCCGCCATCGCGGAGGATGGATCGCTGGAGCGCGTTGATACTGATGTTGATACTGATGCTGATGATGTCTCGGGTGTCGGCGAAACGGATGGTGATGGCGAGGAAGGGGCCGTCTCTGCCGTCTCGGCCGCGCTCGATCCGCTCGCCGCCGTCTCCGGTGACCCGGCCGGATTCGCCGTCTGAGCGTTCTCACGCCGGATGGATTGAACCGCCGCCTCGATCCGGTCGGTGACGGAGGTGATGGTCTCAGTATGGTCCCGCGCCAGGGTGACGGCAGCGCCGACGAGCCCGGCTGACGCTATCAGCGTGATCATCGCCCGCAATACGGGCCGGCGCCGGGCCGGAGGAGGCGTTTCAACGGGCTCGCTGCCTGCAGCGGGGTCAGCAGCCTCGACTGCATCAGCGGCGGCCTGGGCCTCGATGGCGGCGATCCGCTGGTCGATACGTGCGCGCACCTCGGCCAGCACCCGCTGATAGATCTCCTCGCAGATATCGTCGTCGGGCGGCAGCGCGACATCACCCGGATCAACTTCCTTCGGCGTCGACTGAACTGGCATGTCTTCGGGTCCCATTCGCGATACGCCCGTGCCCAATCCTGAAGGATGCGCTTTTGACCTCTGGGCTTTGACCAAACGAAGACTGCGGGGTGACAAGGCGGGGGCGATTTCGCACAGGCGCCGACGTGCGCTGGGCGGGCCGTTGTGCGGCTTCTCACGTCAGGAGCCGCCCATAGCCAATTCGCATAAGGTATATTATGGAATATTTATATGATTAGGGAATTCAGAGACTTGCGGCCAACACCTCAAACTCTGCCGTAGCACCGAGCCTGCAGCCCGCGTCGCGAGCACGACCATCGCCGCTCGCCATTGGCGCCTGAAACCCGCGCCAAGGCGCCCGCAGCGAACGCCGCATATTGCTGCTGCGGCTCATCGCTGCAATAAGCGCTGATGACGCTGCTGACGTCGCGGGATTCGGACCGCGCCATCATGCGGCGACTGGATGCAACAAGAAGAAGCTTCTCAGGGAGAAACGAGCATGAGCCTGTCACGACGCGCGCTGCTGAAGGCCTCCGCAGCGTCAGCCGTACTGGGTGGGATCGCGGCGCCGCATGTGGCGCGCGCCCAGAGCGCCGAATTCACCTACAAGTACGCCAACAACCTGCCCGACACCCATCCGCTCAACGTTCGTGCCAAGGAGATGGCGGCGGCGATCAAGGCCGAGACCAACGGCAAGTTCGACCTGCAGATCTTCCCGAACAACCAGCTCGGATCCGACACGGACATGCTGAGCCAGATCCGCTCCGGCGGCGTCGAGTTCTTCACGCTGTCCGGGCTGATCCTGGCGACCCTGGTGCCGGCGGCCTCGATCAACGGCATCGGCTTCGCGTTCCCGGACTACGACACGGTCTGGAAGGCCATGGACGGCGATCTCGGCGCTTACGTGCGCGGCCAGATCAACAAGGCCGGCCTGGTGGTGATGGACAAGATCTGGGACAACGGCTTCCGCCAGACGACCTCGTCGACCAAGCCGATCAATGGGCCCGACGACCTCAAGGGCTTCAAGATCCGCGTGCCGGTATCGCCGCTGTGGACCTCGATGTTCAAGGCATTCGAGGCGGCGCCCGCCTCGATCAATTTCAGCGAGGTCTATTCGGCGCTGCAGACCAAGGTGGTCGAGGGTCAGGAAAACCCGCTGGCGATCATCTCGACCGCCAAGCTCTACGAGGTGCAGAAATACTGCTCGCTGACCAACCACATGTGGGACGGCTTCTGGTTCCTGGCGAACCGCCGCGCCTGGGAGGCCGTGCCGGCCGACATGCGCGCCATCGTCGCCAAGCACATCAATGCGGCCGCCGTGAAGGAGCGTGAGGACGTCGCCAAGCTCAATGCCGGCCTGCAAGCGGAGCTCGCCTCGAAGGGCCTGACCTTCAATCAGCCCAACGTCGCGCCGTTCCGCGACAAGCTGCGCTCCGCCGGCTTCTATGCCGAGTGGAAGGGCAAATACGGCGATGAAGCCTGGGCGCTCTTGGAAAAGGCCGTCGGCAAGCTGTCCTGACGGGTTGATGGCCGAAGGCGCGTTCGGGTGACGTCATGGCGCATGCCGAGTTCACGGAAATCGCGATCAGCGAGGTGGTCATCGAGACCCCTCGCCGCCGGTCCTGGCTCGATGGCTTGGATGCCTTGCTGGGTCTCCTGGTCGAGATCCCAGCCGCGCTGCTGGTCGTGGCCGAGATCGTCATCCTGTTCGCGGGCGTCGTGGCGCGCTACGGCCTGCACCGGCCGCTGATCTGGTCGGACGAGCTGGCTTCGATCCTGTTCCTGTGGCTCGCGATGCTCGGCGCCGCGGTGGCGTTCCGCCGCGGCGAGCACATGCGGATGACGGCAATGGTGGCGCGCGCCAGCCCCAGCTTGCGCGCCTATCTCGATCTGGTCGCCACTGCCGCGGCGCTGGCGTTCCTGGTCATGATCGCCTGGCCGTCCTGGGAGTACGCCTACGAGGAAAGCTTCATCACGACGCCGGCGCTGCAGATCGAAAACATCTGGCGCGCCGCCGCGCTGCCGGTCGGCATCGGACTGATGGCGCTGTTCGCCCTCATCCGTCTCGCCCGCGCGGCCAGCCTCAAGATGATGCTGCTGGCTGTCGTCTCTATCGCAGCCATCATCGCGCTGTTCTGGGTGGCGCAGCCGGCGCTGAAGCCGCTCGGCAACATCAACCTCGTGATCTTCTTCGTCGGCGTGGTCGGCCTGTGCGTGTTCGCCGGCGTGCCGATTGCTTTCGCGTTCGGGCTCGCCATCTTCGGCTATTTGGCGCTGACGACGCGCACGCCGCTGATGGTGCTGGTCGGGCGCATGGACGAGGGCATGAGCCACTTGATCCTGCTGTCGGTGCCGCTGTTCGTCTTTCTCGGATTGCTGATCGAGATGACCGGCATGGCCCGCGCCATGGTCGCGTTCCTGGCGAGCCTCTTGGGTCACGTCCGCGGCGGGCTGCATTACGTGCTGGTCGGCGCGATGTATCTCGTCTCGGGCATTTCCGGCGCCAAGGCGGCCGACATGGCCGCGGTCGCGCCCGTGCTGTTTCCGGAGATGAAGGCGCGCGGCGCCCGTCCCGGCGATCTCGTCGCCCTGCTCGCCGCCACCGGCGCGCAGACCGAGACCATTCCGCCGAGCCTGGTTCTGATCACGATCGGCTCCGTCACCGGCGTGTCGATCGCGGCGCTGTTCACCGGCGGCCTGCTGCCGGGCGTCGTGCTCGCAATCACGCTGTGCGCGCTGGTGTGGTGGCGCTACCGCAACGAGGACATGAGCGGCGTCCGCCGCGCGACGGGAGCCGAGATCAGCAAGGCCTTCATCGTCTCGCTCCCTGCCCTGGCCCTGCCCTTCGTGATCCGCGCTGCCGTCGTCGAGGGCGTCGCGACGGCGACGGAGGTCTCTACCATCGGCATCGTCTATGGCGTGCTGGCGGGCCTGCTGGTCTATCGCCGCTTCGACTGGCGCCGCCTGATGCCGATGCTGATTGAGACGGCCGCTCTCTCCGGCGCCATCCTGCTGATCATCGGGACTGCGACCGGCGTGGCCTGGGGCCTGACGCAGTCCGGCTTCTCGCGCGCGCTGGCCTCCGCCATGACCGGGCTACCGGGCGGCCCGGCGACGTTCATCGCGGTCTCGATCGTCGCCTTCACGATCCTGGGCAGCGTGCTCGAGGGCATTCCGGCGATCGTGCTGTTCGGCCCGCTGCTGTTTCCGATCGCGCGTGCCGTCGGCGTGCACGAGGTGCATTATGCCATGGTGATCATCCTGGCGATGGGAATTGGCCTGTTCGCACCGCCGTTCGGAGTCGGATATTACGCCGCCTGCGCGATCGGCCGGGTCGATCCCGCC
Organism: Bradyrhizobium sp. SZCCHNPS1003; assembly: GCF_032381555.1. Classification (NCBI taxonomy): domain Bacteria; kingdom Pseudomonadati; phylum Pseudomonadota; class Alphaproteobacteria; order Hyphomicrobiales; family Nitrobacteraceae; genus Bradyrhizobium; species Bradyrhizobium sp. SZCCHNPS1003. Next base: position 38,584 of record NZ_JAUHIU010000003.1, on the reverse strand, counting down.
GAGGGCATCCGTCCGATCTGGGGCTACCTGCTGGCGCTTCTCATCGGCCTCATCATCGTTGCGATTTTTCCGTGGATTTCGATCGGGTTCCTGTAAACTCTTCAGATGACGAGGGAGGGTGGTGATGAGCACGAACCAGTATCAGCTCGGTCTGGACAAGACGCCGGCCAACTACGTGCCGCTGACCCCGCTCAGCTTCCTGGCCCGCAGCGCGGCCGTCTATCCCGACCACGTCAGCACGGTCTATGAAGGCCGCAGCTTCACCTGGCGCCAGACCTATGACCGCTGCCGGCGCTTCGCGTCGTACCTCGCGGGCCGCGGCATCGGCGTTGGCGACACGGTGGCGGCGATGCTGCCGAACATCCCGGCGATGAACGACGTCCATTTCGCCGTGCCGATGGCCGGCGCCGTGCTCAACACGCTCAACATCCGCCTCGATGCGGCGGCGATCGCGTTCCAGCTCGATCACGGGCAGGCGAAGATCATCCTGGTCGATCCGGAATTCTCAGGTGTGATCAGCGAAGCGCTGAAGCTGATGAGCGGCGCAAAGCCGTTCGTGATCGACGTCGACGACGCCTCCTATGCCGGCGGCAGCCGCATCGGCGAGATCGAGTACGAAGCCGCCGTCGCCTCGGGCGATCCGCTGTTCGAGCCGCGCCGTCCGGCGGACGAATGGGACGCGATCGCGATGAGCTACACCTCGGGCACCACAGGCAATCCCAAGGGCGTCGTCACCCATCACCGCGGTGCCTATCTGAACGCTGTCAGCAACATTCTCGCGGGCGGGCTCGGCCAGCATCCGGTCTATCTCTGGACCCTGCCGATGTTCCACTGCAACGGCTGGTGCTTCCCCTGGACCATGGCCGCCGCGGCCGGCGTCAATGTCTGCCTGCGCAAGGTCGAGCCGACCAGGATCTTCGAGCTGATCAAAACCCACGGCGTCACTCACATGTGCGGCGCGCCGATCGTCTACAACGTGCTGATCAATGCGCCCGACGCGCCCAAGGGCAAGCGGGAGAAGCCCGTCGTCGGCCTGATCGCCGGTGCCGCGCCGCCGGTCGCGGTGCTCGAAGGCGCCGAGAGCATCGGCATCAAGCTGACGCATGTCTACGGCCTGACCGAGGTCTACGGCCCCGCCTCCGTCTGCGCCGAGCAGCCCGGCTGGGACGACCTGCCCGCGTCCGAGCGCGCGCGGCTGAAGCGGCGCCAGGGCGTGCCCTATCCCTTGCAGGAAGCCGTCACCGTGCTCAATCCGGAGACGATGCAGGAGGTGCCGCGCGATGGCGAGACCATCGGCGAGGTCATGTTCCGCGGCAACATCGTCATGAAGGGCTATCTCAAGAACGAGAAGGCGACGCAGGAAGCTTTCGCCGGCGGCTGGTTTCACACCGGCGATCTCGGCGTGCTCGACGAGCACGGCTACGTCATCATCAAGGACCGCTCCAAGGACATCATCATCTCCGGCGGCGAGAACATCTCCTCCGTCGAGGTCGAGGACATCCTCTACAAGCACCCCGCCGTGCTGTTCGCCGCCGTCGTCGCCAAGCCCGATCCAAAATGGGGCGAAGTGCCCTGCGCCTTCGTCGAGCTGAAGGATGGCGCCGAGGCGACCGAAGCCGAGATCATCGCCTATTGCCGCAGCCACATGTCCGGCTTCAAGACGCCCAAGGTCGTGGTGTTCGGCCCGATCCCGAAGACATCGACGGGCAAGATCCAGAAATTCCTGCTGCGCAATCAGATCGACTCGGCCAAGGCGATCTCGGCGTAAGCCAAGGACATGCGCATGAGCGAGGCGCACGCGTGCGCCATGCTCATGCGGTCTCCGGCAGGGTGGTGTCTTCGTTGCCTCTGCGATACTCGAGAATGTCACCGGGCTGGCAGCGCAGCACCTCACAGATCCGCGCAAGGGTGTCGAAACGCACGCCCTTCACCCGGCCCGATTTCAAGAGCGAGACGTTCTGCTCGGTGATACCGATGCGTTCGGCGAGCTCCTTGGATCGCATCTTGCGGCGCGCCAGCATGACGTCGAGATTGACGATGATCGGCATCACGCCTCACACGATGCTGGCGTTCTCTTCGGCGATCCGGGTCGCCTCAGCCATGACCCAGGCGACGGCGAGCAGCACGCTGCCAACGATCAGCGCGATGTAGTCGTTGACCGAGAGCGCGATACCGAGTTGCCGGCTGCCAGGCGGATTGCTGATGGTGAAGGCGATCAGCAGGGCCGTCGACGACAGCGGACCAAGCAAGGCCTGCGCCAGGACCGTGACGGCGAAATCGCGCAAGCGGCGCGCTGTCGCCAGCGTGAAAACCATCCCTTCCGCAAAATCCAGGAACAGGGCTCTCACCCGCCACAACCCGTACAGCATCACGCCGACCGGAATCGCAGTCACCGCCGCGCCCAAAAGCACGCGATCCGGCGTGGTTTGCAGCTCCGCGCCAGCCGTGCCGAGGCGCGCCAGGAGCAGACCTCTCGTCCACTCCGGAATCATAAAGACGAGACACGTCGCGGCGGCGATCAAGACGATGCCGAGCCCCGTGATCCAGGCCATTACCCGGGAGAAGTGGCGCAGGCGACGGGATTGATCCGCACGGTCCACCATGACGAGCCTCCTATTGACCAGTGAATAATTTATCGTATTACGATAATTAATGACTGTCAAACGAAGGCTCCTCCTCATGCCCATGCATCCCTTCAAGCGGCTCGTTCTGGCCATCGGACTAACGTTGAGCGCTGTTGGTTGTGGCCATATGCCGGTGACCTCAATGGTCAAGCTGGCCCGGGTCGATTTCCAGACCAGCGACCCCGCACAGCTGCGCGCGGCCGTGAGACTGCCCACGAGTCTGCGGCCGCTGCCAGGTGGCGTGGTGCTGAGGATTGCCGTGAAACGCGGGCGCGGCGCGGAACAGCAGCGGGACTTCGTGCTGCGGGAAATTCCGGATCCCCCGGCTCTGGCGCAGGAGGCCGGAGCCGGCACGCGCATCTACGCCTACCGCCTCGAGGAGGCCGACACGGCGCGTCTACAGTCTTTTCGCGCCGAGCTGATGGCGGAAAAGAACTCTGCCGGTGGCGGATCGATCACGATCTCGGTCGCCCCGAAGGCCTGCACCACCGTAGCGCTGCCGGCTGGCCCCATCAACTTCACGACCTATCTGAGGACATCGGAGACCATCGACTATGTTACGCTGGCACGTGACGTCGATCTGCGCTCGATTGCTCCTGATCAGGCCGTGGTCGATGGCATTCCGCGCTGCCCCACCTGAGCTCGCTACGCGTCTCGTGTCTTCTCCGCGTAATATTGCGGCGCCTCGCGGCGGTCGTACATGCCGTAGTCGCGGGTGACCTCGACGATACGGATGTTGTCGGCACCCGGCTCGGTGAGTAATTGTTTGCTCAGCGCAAGGCCGGTGGCCTCGTCCGGCAGCTCGACGAGATGCGCGAAGCGGCCCTCGCGATAGACGCTCGAGAAGCTCGCGACCGGCAGGTCGGTCACGCTGCCCAACTGCGGCCTCGCCGTCTCGACGGCCAGCACATACGTCGGCGCACGCCGCTTCGGATCATTGTAGGTGCCTCGCCGCTCCGGCTGCCAGGCCGCCTGCCCTGGCTTCACCTCGTGGACCAACTCGGCGATACGCAGGCGATAGTCCGAGAACACCTTGTCGCGGCCGAGGGTCTGGATGTCGTGATGATGGGCGTGGACGCGCCAGGCGGTCATGGCGCCCTCGTCCTGCCAGATCTGATAGGAGAGGATAAGATTGTCACGCGACAGGCTCCTGAAGCGGTCAAGGAACAGGCAGCCGCCGAGCGCATCGAGCTCGGGCCGCAGCGCCGCGGCGAGTTGCAGATATTGGTCGAGCCGACCTGGCTTGACCTCGACCTCGAAGAACAGCGACAGCATGGCAAGGCTGCTCCTTGTTAGTTCGCGAACATGATAGTCGCTGCGTAGGGTGGGCAAAGCGGCGCCGTCAGGCGCCGCGTGCCCACCGTCGGGCGGCGGACTCAAGAAGCAAGATGGTGGGCACGGCGCCATCGCAATCCCGCATGGGGAGAGAGCGCGGCCGCGCCTTTGCCCACCCTACGAATCCAGCTCCAGCCGCATCCCGTCATACGCCGGCACCACGCCCGCCGGCAGGCTCTGGCGCAGCACCTCGTAGTCGAGATCGGCGGTCATGTTGGTGATGACGGCGCGCTTCGGCTTGAAGCGCTCGATCCAGGCGAGCGCGTCGTTGACCGAGAAATGGCTCGGATGCGAGGCAGGGCGCAGGCCGTCGACGATCCAGAGGTCGAGATCCTCCAGCGCGCCCCAGCTCTCCTCGGGGATGTCGTTGAGGTCCGGCGTGTAGGCGGCATCGCCGATGCGATAGCCGAGCGCGGGGATGTTGCCGTGCTGGACCAGGAACGCCGTCAGCTTCAGCTCGCCGCCCTTGCCTTCCACCGCCTGGGTCTCGCCGGCTTCGATCGCATGCTGCGTCAGGATCGGCGGATAGTCGCTGCCCGGTGGCGAGATGAAGCAATAGGAGAACCGGTGCATGATGTCCTTGGCGGTCGACTGGTTCAGATAGACCGGAATGCGCCGCCGCTGATGCATCACCACCGAGCGCAGATCGTCGATGCCATGGGTCTGGTCGGCATGCTCATGCGTCAGGAACACCGCGTCGATGTGATCGACCTCGGTGTCGATCAGCTGCTCGCGCAGATCGGGCGAGGTGTCGATCACGACGCGGGTGACGCCATGCGCGCCGCGGCGCTCGGCCAGTAGCGAGCAGCGCCGCCTGCGGTTCCTGGGATTGTTCGGATCGCAGGCGCCCCACCCGAGCGCCGGGCGCGGCACGCCCGCGGAGGAGCCGCAGCCGAGGATGGTGAGCGTCAGAGTCATGCAGCCTCCTTTGGCCGCGGCACCTTGGAGAACAGCTTGAAGAAGGTCTCGGTGGTCTGGCGCGAGAACTCCTCAAGCGAGACGCCGCGCGCTTCTGCCAGCACCTTCGCGGTCTCGACGACGTAGGCGGGCTCGTTGCGCTTGCCGCGAAACTTGCCGGGCGCCAGATATGGCGCATCGGTCTCGACCATGATGCGGTCGGCGGGCACCTCGGCGGCGAGCGCGCGCAATGCCTCGGACTTCTTGAACGTCACGATGCCCGTGAACGAGATGTGCAGTCCGAGATCGATCGCCTTCATCGCCAGCTCACGCCCGCCGGTGTAGCAATGCAGCACGGCCTTGAAAGGTCCGCGCGCCATTTCCTCGTCGAGGATGCGGCCGCACTGCTCGTCGGCCTCCCGGGTGTGGATCACCAGCGGCAGGCCGGTGGCGCGCGCCGCCGCGATGTGCGCGCGAAAACCACGCTCCTGGGCGTCCTTAGAGCCGTGGTCGTAGAAATTGTCGAGTCCGGCCTCGCCGAGCGCGACCACCTTGGGATGGCGCGTCAGCGCGATCAGCTCCTCGGCCGGAATGCCGTCCTCCTCGTCCGCGTTGTGCGGATGGGTGCCAACCGAGCAGAAGACGTTGTCGAACCGCTCGGCGATGGCGAGCAGCTCAGGAAGCCGCCGCACCCGCGTCGAGATCGTCACCATGCGGCCAACGCCGGCGGCGGCGGCACGCGTGACGATGCCATCCAGATCCTCGGCGAAATCCGGAAAGTCCAGATGGCAATGGCTGTCGACCAGCATCACGCCGCCGTCGGCTCGATGTAGCGCGGGAACACCGCCTGGGGCGCCGGCAGCTGCGTCCCGGCCGCAATCCTGACCTCGCCGCCGAGCTGCGCGAAATTCCGTTCGTCCTCAGGGATGCCGAGGCTGTCGAGCAGCTTTGCCGACGCTGCCGGCATCACCGGCTGGGTCAGGATCGCGACCTGACGGATCACCTCGGCGGTGACATAGAGCACCGTGTGCTGGCGCGGCGGATCGGTCTTCGCCAGTGCCCAGGGCGCCTCACCCGCGAAATAGCGGTTGGCCTCGGCCACGACCGACCAGACCGCATTGAGCCATTGGTGGATCTGCTGCGTCGCCATGGCTTTCCGTGCGGCGCCGATCATCGCGTCGGCCTCCGCCAGGATCGCCTTGTCGTTGGCCGAGAACTCGCCGGGCTCCGGCAGCTGGCCTCCGAGCTGCTTTGCGATCATCGACAGCGAGCGCTGCGCGAGGTTGCCGAGGTCGTTGGCGAGATCGGCGTTGATGCGCGCGACGATCGCCTCGTGATTGTAGTTGCCGTCCTGGCCGAACGGCACCTCGCGCAGGAAGAAGTAGCGGAGCTGGTCGACGCCATACTGGTCGGCGAGGTTGAACGGGTCGACGACGTTGCCGACCGATTTCGACATCTTCTCGCCCCTGTTGAACAGGAAGCCGTGCGCATAGACCCGCTTCGGCACCGGCACGCCGGCCGACATCAGGAACGCCGGCCAGTACACCGCATGGAAGCGGATGATGTCCTTGCCGATGACGTGCACGTCGGCCGGCCAGTATTTCCAGTTCGCATCGCTCTCGTCGGGAAAGCCGACGCCGGTGATGTAGTTGGTCAGCGCGTCGACCCACACATACATCACGTGCTCGTCGTCATGCGGCACCCGGACGCCCCAATCGAACGTCGTGCGCGAGATCGACAGGTCCTTCAGCCCGCCCTTGACGAAGCTGATGATCTCGTTGCGCCGCGCGTCCGGCCCGATGAAATCGGGCTGGCTCTCATACAGCGCCAGCAGCTTCTCCTGATAGGCCGACAGGCGGAAGAAATAGCTCTTCTCCTCGACCCATTCGACCGGCGTCCCCTGCGGTCCGCGGCGGACGTTGTCCTCGCCGACGACGGTCTCGTCCTCGGCGTAATAGGCCTCGTCGCGTACCGAGTACCAACCGGCATAGCTGTCGGCATAGATGTCGCCATTCTCGCGCATGCGGTTCCAGATCGCCTGGACGGAGCGATGATGCGCGGGCTCGGTGGTGCGGATGAAGCGGTCGAACGAGACGTTCAGTCGCTCGTCCATGTCGCGGAAGCGGCAGGCGTTGCGGGTCGCCAGCTCCGATGGCGTCAGCCCCTCGTTCTGCGCGGTCTGCACCATCTTCAGCCCGTGCTCGTCGGTGCCGGTCAGGAAGTACACGTCCTTGCCGTCGAGCCGCGCAAAGCGCGCGATGGCGTCGGTCGCGATCGCCTCATAGGCGTGGCCGATATGCGGGTTGCCGTTGGGATAGGCGATCGCTGTCGTGACGTAGAAGGTGTTCTTGTCGACGGGAGCTGCGGCGATCTGCGCTACGACCTCGTCGATCTCGACGACCACGGCCTCGACCTTCGGCTTGCGCGGTGCCTTCGGCTTCGCGGCGCGTGGCGGCTTCGGCGCTTCAACGATGGCCGGCGCGACCTTCTTCGGTGCAGCCGGCTGTTTCGGAGCGGCGGGCTTCTTCGCTGCCGAAGGCTTGTTCGTTGCTGCCGCGGGCTTGGCGGCCGTCTTCTTGACCGGCGGTGGTGCAGGCCTGGCCGCAGCCTTCTTCGCCGGCACCTTCACGGCCTTCTTGGCGGCGCTCTTGGTTGCTTTCGCTTTCGGCGCCTTGCTCTTGGCTTTCGCAGGCGCCGTCTTGGACGTGGCGGTCTTTTTCTTGGCGTCCTTGTCCTTCTTCGCTTTCGCCGCCTTCGCCTTGGCCGCGCTGGCCTTGCCCTTCGCGGGCGCCTTGGCGGCAGCCTTCTTCGCGGCGCTCTTGCCCGCGGGCTTGCCCTTCTTCACGGTGGTCTTGTTGGCCTTCGCCACGGCAAATTCCTCTTTGACGACGTCGGTCGACGGATTGATCCTGATGATCCCGGGATGATGGTCGGCGCGGTTACCGCGTGGCTTCGGCGAGCATCCCGAACACCGAGAAAACCAGCGGTTTTCGCTCCAGATTATAGGATTCGGTGTCGCGCGCGGCGCGGACGATCTTTTCCCATACCTCCGCCAGCCGTGCAAGGCGCGGCAGTTCCGCGTTGGGATCTGCGGCACGCAGCCGCTCCGCCACCCAGCGCTCGATGCTGTCGAGGAAGCTCGCCAGCGCGACGCGGTCGCTGGTGCCGAGCGCATCGCCCAGGGCATGCAGCTCGCCCGGGTCGATCCGGGGCAGGCTCGCGAGCAGCGCGGCGGTCCGGGTCTGCAGCTGCAGCCCGTCGCCGCCCAACAGCATCAGGGTCCGCGCGACGCTGCCCTCGGAAGCCCTGGCGGCCTCGCGCAGCGCCGGATCGGCTCCGTCCATTCCGCTGGCCTCGGCCGCGGCGCTGACGACGTCGTCGGTCGACAACGCCCGCAGCGCCAGCCGGCGGCAGCGCGATTTGATGGTGGCGAGCACCCGTGCCGGCGCGTGGCTGACCAGCAGGAACAGCGACTGCTGCGGCGGCTCCTCGAGGATCTTGAGCAGCGCGTTGGCGGCGTTGGGATTGAGCTCGTCGACGGTGTCGACGATGCACACCCGCCAGCCCTCGACCGCCGCCGTCGAGCCGAAGAACGAGATCGTCTCGCGGGTCTCGTCCACGGTGATGACGGTGCGCAGCACGCCCTTGTCGTTGGCCGAGCGCTCCAAGGTGAGCAGCCCGCCATGAGCCTCGGAGGCGATCAGGCGCGCGACGTGGTCCTCCGCATCGACGTACAACGAATCGGCAGCACGCACCTCGGCGGTGGTGGGATCGCGGTGGGCCAGCACGAAGCGCGCCATGCGGTAGGCCAAGGTGGCCTTGCCGATGCCTTGTGGGCCGCCGATCAGCCAGGCATGCGCCATCCGTCCGCTGCGGTAGGCGGAAAGCAGCGCCGCCTCGGCGTCGCGATGCCCGAACAAGGCGGTGGTTTCGCGTGGATGGCGGACCGCGATCTCCGGCTCGACCTTGCGTGCGCTCATGACGCCGCCGCCACTTCCGTGAACAGGCGCTCGCGCACGGCGTCCCAAACGAGCTGCGAGACCGTTTCCGCGCTCGCCGTCGCGTCGATCAGCACGCAGCGCCGGGGATCCTCGGCGGCGATCTTGTGAAAGGCGTCGCGCAGCCCCTTGTGGAACTTGATGTCCTCGCCTTCGAACCGGTCCGGGGTTCCGGCGCCGCGCCGCGCCCCGGCACGCTTGAGACCGATCTCGACGGGAACATCGAGGATGAGGGTCAGATCCGGCTTGAGGTCGCCGATCGTGACCCGCTGCATCGCATTGAGCACGTCCGGCGCAACCTTGCCTTGGCTGCCCTGGTAGGCCCGGGTCGAATCGAAGAAGCGATCGCACAGCACCCAGCTGCCCTGGTTCAGGGCCGGCAGAATCACGTTGCGCACATGGTCGTCGCGAGCGGCGGCAAACAGCAGCGTCTCGGCCTCCGGGCCCAGCAGCCTGCCCATGCCCGACAGCACGAGGTGGCGCATGATCTCCGCGCCCGGTGAGCCCCCGGGCTCGCGGGTCAGGACCAGGCGCACACCCTCTTTCTGCAGATGGTCCGCCAGCATCTTGATCTGCGTCGATTTTCCGGCGCCCTCGCCGCCCTCGAAGGTGACGAATCGGCCGCGGCCAGGACCACGTTTCAAAGCTGCTTCCGCCATGTCTCTAGAGCTTCTCGGCCCCGGCGCGGAACATCCCGATCACGAGCTCGCTGACCCCATCGATCGCACGCCGCATCGTGGACCCCTTGCCCACCGCTTCCGCAGCATAGACAGGGGCCTCCATGGCGATATTGGGGCCGCGCCAAACCCTGACAACCCCGACCTTCTGCCGGGGCTCGACGGGAGCCCTGACCGGGCCACTGTAGACGATGCGGGCGATCAGCTTGTCGCCGCCGTTCCTCTGCACCATGACCTTGACCGGCACCGGGCTCGACAGCTTGACCGAGCGGCTCTCGCCGCCGAACACCTTGGCGTAGCCGATCGGCTGCTCCGCGGCGAACAGGGTGCGGGTCTCGAAATTGCGGAAGCCCCATTCCAGCATCTTCTTGGCCTCGGTGGCGCGGTCCTCGGAATCCTCCAGGCCATTGACGACCACGATCAGCCGCGTGCTGTTCTGCACGGCCGAGCCGACCATGCCATAGCCGCCTTCCTTGGTGTAGCCGGTCTTGAGGCCGTCGGCGCCCTCCATCGCGTTCAGCAGCGGGTTGCGGTTCTGCTGCCGGATCTTGTTCCAGGTGAACTCCTTCTCGCCGAAGATCTTATAGAACTCCGGGAAATCCAGGATGATGTGCCGGGCGAGCATGGCAAGCTCACGAACCGTCATCTTGTTGCCGGGGTCCGGCAGCCCGTTGGAATTGGCGAAGGTCGATTTGGTGAGGCCTAGCTCGCGCGCCCGCTTGGTCATGTAGTCGGCGGCGAAGATCTTCTCGTTGCCGGCCATGCCCTCGGCGAGCGCGATGCAGGCGTCGTTGCCGCTCTGGATGATGGCGCCGTGCAGGAGGTCGCTCACCGACACCTTGCTGTTGAGCGCGGCGAACATCGTCGAGGTGCCGGAGGGCGCTCCGCCCCGGCGCCAGGCATTCTCGCTGATGCGGTATTCGTCATTGAGCTTGATCGTGCCCTCCTTGACGGCGTTGAACACCACCTCGGCGGTCATCAGCTTCATCATGCTGGAGGGTGCGCGCAGCTCGTCCGCGTTCTTCTCGAACAGAACACTGCCGCTGTTGGCCTCGATCAGGATCGCGGTCGGCGCATCGCCGTCGAAGCCGCCATCCTCCTTGCGCGCGCCCTGGACGCTCTGGTTGGCAGCGAAAAGCGCACCGCTCCAGCCGACGGCAACCGCCACGGCCAAGGCGATGAGCGCACGCGTCGTCCGTCCGGACGTGAAACCGGCGCGACGCAGCGGTAAGGTCATGAAATCCATCGGCTAAGCTCTGGAGCGCACTGGGAATCTAGCAGCTGCGGGGGGCGCAAACAACTCGGCAATCCCGCGGATCAGACCGCTCTCCCGTGGATTTGCACGGCCTTTCGCGCGGTGCGATACGTCCTGGGCCGGCAATCAAAGTCGAGCAATCAAGGGGGAAACGGTGTCATCGACGCGGATCATCAAGGCCAACGGAATCGAGCTGTTCGTACGCGAACAGGGCGAAGGCCCGCTTGTCGTGCTGTGCCACGGCTGGCCCGAACTGTCATATTCGTGGCGGCACCAGATCCCTGCCCTTGCCGCTGCGGGCTATCGGGTCGTGGCGCCCGACATGCGCGGGTTCGGCCGCTCGCAGGCGCCTGACCACATCGGCGCCTACACCATCTTCGACGCGGTCGGAGACGTGGTCGGACTGGTCGGGGCGCTCGGCGAGCGCCAGGCCGTCATCATCGGCCACGACTGGGGCGCGCCGGTCGCCTGGCATGCGGCGCTGTTCCGACCGGACCTGTTCAGGGCCGTTGCCGGACTGAGCGTGCCGCCGCCGTTCCGCGGCCGCAGCCGGCCGCTCGAGACGCTCCGCGCCGGCGGCATCGAGAATTTCTACTGGCAGCATTTTCAAACGCCCGGCGCGGCCGAGGCCGAGCTCGAGCGCGACGTGGCGCTGACGATGCGCGCGATGCTGGCGCGCGGCTTCTCCGATCCGCAGTCGCTGTTCGTCGCACTGGACAAAGGCTTTCTCGGCGACGTGACGCCGGATCTCGCTCTGCCGGCGTGGCTCAGCGAGGCCGATCTCGCGGAGTTTATCGCGGCCTATCGCGCCTCCGGCTTTCGCGGCGGCCTGAACTGGTACCGCAACATCGATCGCAACTGGGAGCTCACCGCGCCGTGGCAGGACGCGCAGATCCGCCAGCCGTCGCTGTTCATCGCCGGCAGCGAGGACGCGGTCGTGACCGGGATCATCGGTGCCAAGCGCGTTCAGGAGATGACGCGCGTGCTGCCGGATCTCCGGCGCAAGCTGATCATCGACGGCGCCGGGCACTGGATCCAGCAGGAATGCGCTGCCGAGGTGAATGCGGCGCTGATTGCGTTCCTGCGCGAGGTGGCTCCTGCTCGCTAGCACGCGAGCGACCGCTCCATCGTGCGATGCGACGCCGTCGCCTCGTCCGCGACGTCGCGGAAGCCAAGCCGGACGTAGAACCTTATCGCGTCCTCATTCGTCGTCGCGACCGCGAGCGAGAGCACCTCGGCACCCTGCTCCCGTGCCGCCGTGGCGACCGCCTGCATGATCTCGCGTCCGACACCCGCGTTGCGCGCGCCCGGCAGCAGCGCGAGATCGACCACGTGCCATCTCTGCGCCGCGCGGTCGAGCAGCAGCCGCCCGACCGTCGCGCCGTCACGGAGGATAATCAGCGATTGCGCCGCGGGACACTGCGCCGCATGGCCCTCGACCTGTGCGCGATATTGCTGCGCCAGCACGAGGTCGAGCATCGCAGGCGGCAAGCCGGCTGCGGCAAGTTGCGCGCCTTTGACGGATTTGAACAGATTGTGCAGGAACGGCTCGTCGGCGGCCTCGGCAAGCCGCAGCCGCAATCGGGCGTCGCGTGAGACTATCTCGGATTCGATCGTCGTCACGCCGACCGAGCTCACCGGTCAGGAGTTGTTGAACGACGGGTAGATGCCGGCATAGGCGATGCACCAGATCAGCGCCTGGGTCGGCTGCGTGTTGTCATGGGGAATGCCCTGCCCGGTCAACGTCATGGCGTTCGGTGCGAGCGTGGTGGTGCTCGGCAGCGGCACGAAACCATTGAAGATGGGATCGACGGCGGCCATGGTCCCGGCCGTTCCCGGACCAGGCGCCGCATTTGCGGCCGTCTTGCTCCCCAACTGCAGACCGTGGGTGTGCGCCGCCATCTCACTGGTGATCAGGCCGACCGTGCTGCTCCCGATCGATTCGCCGATCACGCGTGGCTGAAGGCCCGGACCGTCGCCTTGACTGTTGGTGATGCAGCCGCTGAGGTTGGGCAGTTGAAAATTGCTGGTCCCATTGCCGCCGAAGGCGGTGCCGATCAACGCGAACAGGGGTGTGAATCGCTGGATCGGCACCAACTGGCCGAAGCATGGCAGCCAAGCCTGGTTGAAGCCCTGAGCGGCAAAGGTAAACGGGAAGGCCTGGATTTCGCCGATATACGGGTCCGACACGTGGTCTCTCCTCAAATCCAGTGAAGCGTGAAATCTGCCGACGCGCGTAGGACGAGGCGCGATCAGCCCGATGACGGAAAGATGCCGGCGAAGCAGATGCAGTAGTTGCCCACGACCGTCGGCATGATGTTGTTGTGCGGCAAACTGTTGCCTGCAAGCGCGACGCCGGCCGCCATCGTCTCATACGGCGCGGCGTCTGCTGCCGGCGCGTACAGATTTCCGGCCGACGCCGTCGCCAGGTGAACGGTCGCACCCGGCGTCTGCGTTTCCGCCGTGACGGTCGACGACATCAGCGCGTGGCTATGCGCGGGCATCTCGTTCTCGATCAGGACGTGTCCGTCCTCTCCGGCGACCTCGCCGAGCACATAGAGCGGCAGAGCCGGTCCCTGCCCCTGGCCAATCGGCACCCGGCCGCGCAGATCGGGCGCATTGAAGGTCTGCACGCCATCGCCGCCATAGGTGGTGCCGATGATGGCATAGAGCGTATCGTATTGTGCGATCGCCAGGCTTTGTCCATTGCAGGCCAGCCAGCCATCCGGCACCCGTGGAAACCCGAACAGCCGGATTTCGCCGATAAAGGGGTCTGACATCGCCGAAGTCCCTTTCAAGTATCGATTGCAAATCAATGTCGGGAACGTGTCGCCTCTCACGAAGCGCAGTTCGGGAAAGCTCAATCATGGAAGCGGTTTGCTGGAGCTGAACGCTTCGCGGTCGAAGTCTCAGTCGCGAGACGGAAAGACGCCGTTGAGCGCAATCATGTAGTTGATGACCAGGTACGGCTGCATGTTGTTATGAGCTTGATTGCCGCCTTCGCTGAGGACATTCGTGCCCGGCGCCAGCGGCACCTCGCCGCTGCCTGCGGTCACGAAAATAGACTTTGGGCCGGCTGGCGGAATGGTGTTGGTGCCGAACAGATTGTTGGTCGCCGAAGCGCCTCGTCCGGCTCCCTGCGCTGTCGATGCCAAAACGATGTGGTTGTGGCTTGGAAGCTGCTGTGCGTTCAGGGTCACCGAAACCGTGCCGCTGGTCATGCCGGCAGGAAAGTTGCCGCTGCCGCCGGTGGATCCGAGAATCGCACGGCCGCGCAAGTCGGGCAGCGCGAACGTCCTGACGCCATCACCACCGTAGTAGGTCCCGAGCAATGAAAACAGCGCCTGATTGGTCTGGATTGCCAGGAGCGCGCCGTTGCACAGCGCCCACCCTCTCGGCACCGTCGTGCCGGCAAAGGGCATGATCTGACCCAGGATGGGCTGTAACGGCATGCTCCCCCCTCTTCCATCAGGCGATGGATCGCCATTTCATTGAAGCGCGGAATATCGACGCGCGATGGGTCAAAAACGCAGTGCGTCACGACGCATATGCTCGCAAAGATTGTTAGTGGGCGGAACCGGCACAGTCAAGCCCGCACGCGCAATCATCACGAGCAACAACTTCTGGCGGTGTCGCTCGCGCAGCGAGCGCCGCTGAGTTGGCTGCCACGCAACCGGCGCTGCTGCGGGAGGGCGCGGCGGGCCCAGGCGGTTCCACCACACACTGCCCTGTTGCTGAGCTGCAACTGACGGTCGCAAAGTGCTCGCGATGGCTGGGTTTTGCCGGGAACAATCGTCTGCCTGCTTGCTCGCCGCGCACCGTCACGGCCTAATGCACGCAAACGACCTAATACACACGATAACAGTCGAATTTTTTATCAAAGAATTTGCAGCGGCATCGTCCAGCTCGAGGACGGGCCGCGAGGGGGCGTTGTGAATCTCACTGCCGGGATCTGGATGGTGGTCCGTGCCATGGGGTACGCATTCGCCCACGCTTTCGGCTTCTCGCTCGACAGACCGCCGGCACGCCCGTCCTCCCCCATGCGACAGCCTCTGCCTCCCGGCCCGGCAAAGCCGGCGCGCGGCGCTACGCCGTCGTCTCGGCAGTGGTCTCGGCAGTCGTGGGCCTCGTATCCTTTGCTGCAAGTGACGCCTGGGCTGCCAATTGCACGGCAGTGTCCGCATTGACGGTGTCGACGAGCATTCAGCTGAACTCGCAGATCACATTCAGCGTCAATGGCGCCACCGGTCCCGGCGCGACGCTCGTGCCGAAAACGGGCACACAATACAATCGAATCGCCAACAGCGGCCTGTACAATGCGTGCGGAACTGACACAAATACTGGTTTCCCGATTACAGGGGCCGGATCCGACACGTCCGCATCGATCGCTGGTTCGAATGGGGGCGTCTACACGATCACGCCGATAGAGACGATTGATCCCAATAACGGCAATGCCTACTACGTAACTTATAATCTGACGATGACGACGGCGCCGCCGACGACCTCCGACACGATCATTCTGAACTATTCGTCGACGACTGATGTTGGCACTGGCACGTTCGGCACCACCGATAGTGGCCTGACCATCTCGCTCTCGAACGTCACGCCCAGCCTCTCCGTCACCGCATTGTCACCGAGTTCCGGCCCGACCGCGGGCGGCAACTCGGTCGTCATCACCGGCACTGGATTCACGGGGACCACCGGCGCCGGCGGCGTGAAGTTCGGTTCGAACAATGCGACGAGCTACGTGGTCAACTCCAACACCCAGATCACGGCGGTCGCGCCGGCCGG
Source organism: Bradyrhizobium sp. SZCCHNPS1003 (assembly GCF_032381555.1). Taxonomy (NCBI): domain Bacteria; kingdom Pseudomonadati; phylum Pseudomonadota; class Alphaproteobacteria; order Hyphomicrobiales; family Nitrobacteraceae; genus Bradyrhizobium; species Bradyrhizobium sp. SZCCHNPS1003. The sequence goes on along the minus strand of NZ_JAUHIU010000003.1, from coordinate 23,007 downwards.
GTCGGCGGGCACCGTCAATGTGACGGTCACCAATGGCGCGCCATCCCAGGCGGCGGCGGCGAATCAATACACCTATGTGGCCGCGCCCACGGTATCGTCGATCGCGCCGACATCGGGCCCCGGCTCCGGCGGTACATCTGTCGTCATCACCGGCACCGGCTTCACCGGCGCGACCGCGGTCAATTTCGGCGCCACGTCTGCGACCGGATTCACGGTCAACTCGGCCACCCAGATCACCGCGACGTCGCCGGCCGGCACCGGCACCGTCGATGTGACCGTCACCACTGTGGGCGGAACATCGGCCACGTCTGCCGCCGATCAGTTCACCTACATTCCCGCACCGACCGTGACCTCGATCTCGCCGACCTCGGGTCCTGGTGCTGGCGGCACCTCGGTGACGATCACCGGCACCGGCTTCAGCGGGGTGACCGCGGTCAATTTCGGCGCGACGCCTGCCACCGGCTTCACGGTCAACTCCGCCACCTCGATCACCGCGACCTCGCCAGCGGGGAGCGGTACCGTCGACGTTCGCGTCACGACCGCCGGCGGCGCCTCGGCCACTTCGGCTTCGGATCAATTCACCTATGTCGCCGCGCCGACCGTCACCTCGATCTCGCCGACAGCGGGTCCAGTCGCCGGCGGTACGACGGTGACCGTCACAGGCACGAACTTCACCGGGGCCACCGCGGTCAATTTCGGTGCCACGGCTGCCACCGGCTTCACGGTCAATTCGGCAACCTCGATCACCGCGACATCGCCGGCCGGCACCGGCACGGTGGACGTCATAGTGACCATTCCGATAGGCGGCACCTCGGCCACTTCGGCGTCGGATCAATTCACCTATGTTGCCGTGCCGACCGTGACCTCGATCTCGCCGACGGCAGGCCCGACGGCCGGCGCCACCACGGTGACGATCACCGGCACCGGCTTCACCGGCGTGACTGCAGTCAATTTCGGAGCGACGCCTGCCACCGGCTTCACGGTCAATTCCGCCACCTCGATGAGCGCAACATCGCCGGGCGGCACCGGCACTGTCGACGTGACCGTCACGACCGCTGGCGGAACGTCGGCCACCAGTGCCGCTGATCAATTCACCTACGTTGCCGCACCGACCGTGACCTCGATCTCGCCGACATCGGGCCCTGGTGCAGGCGGCACCTCGGTGACGATCACCGGCACTGGCCTCAGCGGCGCAACGGCAGTGAATTTCGGCGCCACGCCGGCGACCGGCTTCACAGTCAACTCGGCGACCTCGATCACCGCGACCTCGCCGGCCGGCACCGGCACCGTCGACGTGCGCGTCACCACTGCCGGCGGCACCTCGGCGACCTCGGCGGCCGACCAGTTCACCTACATCCCCGCACCGACCGTCACCTCGATCTCGCCGACGTCAGGCCCGGCGGCCGGCGGCACCACGGTGACCATCACAGGCACGAACTTCAGCGGCGCCACCGCTGTCAATTTCGGCGCCGCGCCTGCAACCGGCTTCACGGTCAACTCGGCCACCTCGATCACCGCGACCTCGCCGGCCGGCACCGGCACCGCCGACATCAGGGTCACCACTGCAGGCGGGACCTCGGCGACTTCGGCGGCCGACCAGTTCACCTATATCGGCCCGCCGACCGTGACCTCGCTTTCGCCGACATCCGGGCCTGTCGCCGGCGGCACCTCGGTGACCATCACCGGCACCAGTTTCACAGGGGCGACCGCGGTCAATTTCGGCGCCACACCGGCGACCGGCTTCACGGTCAATTCGGCCACCTCGATCACGGCGACCTCACCGGCGGGGACCGGCACCGTCGACGTCCGCGTGACCACCCCGAGCGGCACCTCGGCGACGTCGGCCGCCGACCAGTTTACCTACTCGCCGGTACCGACCGTGACGTCGATCGCGCCGACCGCCGGGCCGTTGGCGGGGGGCACGTCCGTGACCATCACCGGCACCGGCTTCACCGGCGCCACGGCGGTGAATTTCGGTGCGACGCCGGCAACCGGCTTTACGGTCAACTCCGCCACCTCGATCACCGCGACCGCGCCGGCCGGCACCGGCACCGTCGACGTCAGGGTGACCACCGCTGGCGGCACTTCGGCCACCTCTGCGTCGGATCAATTCACCTATACGACAGCTCCGACAGTCACCTCGATCTCCCCGACCTCCGGACCTGGGATCGGCGGCACCTCGGTCACCATCACCGGCACCGGCTTCACGGGGGCGACCGCGGTGAATTTCGGCGCCACCGCCGCGACCGGCTTCACGGTCAACTCGGCCACCTCGATCACCGCGACATCGCCAGCGGGGACCGGTACGGTCGACGTCAGGGTCACCACCGCCGGCGGCACCTCGCCGACCTCGGCGGCTGACCAGTTCACCTATATCGGCGCGCCCACCGTGACATCGATCTCGCCGACGTCAGGCCCCGCGGCCGGCGGCACCACGGTGACCATCACCGGCACCGGCTTCGCCGGCACCACCGGTGCGGGAGGCGTGAAGTTCGGCGCCGTCAATGCGGCGAGCTACACCGTCAATTCCGCGACCTCGATTACGGCCACCTCGCCCCCCGGCACCGGGGCGGTCGATGTGACCGTGACCAACAACGGGCAGACGTCCGCGACCTCAGTCGCGGACCGGTTCACCTATTTGTCGGCGACGACGCAGACAACCCTGAGCTCGTCGCAGAACCCGAGCCAGGGCGGTCAACCCGTGACGTTCACGGCAACGGTCACAGGGTCGGGTGGAACGCCGACGGGCACGGTGACGTTCAGCGACAACGGCACACCGATCGGAACAGCGACGCTGAGCGGCGGCGTTGCGGCCTTCACCACATCCGCGCTGGCGGTCGGCAGCCACACCATCATCGCAAGCTATACCGGCAGCCCAACCTTTGCGGCGAGCACCTCACCCGGCCTTGCGCAGACCGTGAACGTTCCGCTCGACAGCGTCAGGCTTCGCGCGTTGCAGCTCAACGTCACCAAGATGGTGGCGCAGAACTCAGGCCAGGCCATTTCCGGGGCGATCGACGATGCCATCGCTGATGGCTTCAACGATGGCGGCGCGTTCGTGACGCCCAGCAACGGCCGCATGCGCTTCAATTTCTCGGCTGACCCGCGGGACCAGGACGACGCCGCGGCGGTCCCGAGCTCGGCCAATTCGGGCAGCAGCGCCTTTACAGACCGTGGCGGAAACCCCGGCCCGGGCGGCAGATCCGCCCGTGGCCGGTCGCGCATCGACAATGCCTTCGCAGCGATCGACCAGCAGACGCCGGAGAAGGCGTTGCCAAAATGGCACGAGGACAAGCAGTGGCTGCTCTGGGCCGATGTGCGTGGCACCAACATCGACCGTTGGAGCACGACCAGCGCGTTCGGTGTCACTCAGGCAAGCCAAACCTCGCTCTACGGCCAGCAGATCAACGCGCTGATGGGGTTGACCTACAAGGCGACGCCGAATGTCCTGATCGGCGTGCTCGGCGGGTATGAGACCTTCAGCTATACCGAGCAGGATATCAACGGGAAGCTCAAGGGAGACGGCTGGACGGTTGGCGCCTATCTCGGCTGGAAGATCTTGCCGACACTCCGCTACGATGCGACGGTCGCCTATTCCGGCATTGGCTATAACGGCACGGCCGGGACGGCGCAGGGCAATTTCAACGGCGAGCGCTGGATGGCGTCGACGGGACTGACGGGCATGTACAAGGCCTATGGCTTCCTGCTCGAGCCCTCGGCCAAGGTCTACGCGCTGTGGGAGCACCAGAATGCCTATACCGATTCGCTCGGCACCCGGCAGGTCACCAATGACTTCGCCAGCGGCCGCGCCTCCGGTGGCCTGAGAGCCGCCTACCCGGTGGCCTGGTTCGACAGCGGCATCGTGCTGACGCCGTTCGTCGGTATGTATGGCGACTATTACTTCAACAAGGAGGATGCCAACACGCTCGCCAACGGCGGCACCGGTCTGGCCTCGACCCCGCTGCTGCAGGGCTGGTCGGCGCGCGCCACGGGCGGTCTCGGCATCAGGACTCAGGGCGGCGCCAGCGTCGGGCTCGGCGCCGAGTTGGGCGGCATCGGCAGCACCACCCGCGTCTGGACCTACTCGGCGAGAGCGCGCGTGCCGTTCTCGGCCCAATAAAGCTTTGCTGATCGCCGGAATCAAAACCGCCCCGGCATGGGGCGGTTCACGTGAACAAGCCGTGCTTGGCGGAGTTCAGTACAGCCCGCGGCCGCTCATGATGTCGCGCGCCTCGTTGGCGCCGTCGTTCGGCTCTGCCCTGCCCTGCGAGACGTAGCGGCCGTCCTGGTCGTAGGACACAGCGCGCGGGTTCTCGAGGTTGCGGCCCCGCGTCCTGCTGGACGCCGACATTTCCGAGGTCGCGCCGATCGAGGCGAGATCAGCCGAGCCGTTGCCGAGCGTATAGGGGCGCCCTTCGGGAAGCGGGATCTCGCCGCGAATCGGACGGCCTGTGCCCATCTCGGGCACGAACGGCCTGGCCGAGGCGACGCGCACCAGGGACGGTGCCGGCGCCGGGATGCCCGTGCGCAAGGTCGCCGTCAACTGGACGTCGTCGGAGCCCTCCAGCGGGGCGCGGCCGACATACTCCACCCGCACCTTGGCGATACCGTTGCCCTTGAACTCGAGCAGATCGGCCGCCTTGTTGGAGACGTCGATCAGCCGGTTGCCGTGGTATGGCCCGCGATCATTGATGCGGACAATGAGCGATTTGCCGTTGGCGAGATTGGTGACGCGGGCGTAGCTCGGCAGCGGCAATGTCGGATGGGCGGCCGTCAGCGACGTCATGTCGAAGACCTCGCCATTGGCAGTCAGGCGGCCGTGAAAATCATCGCCATACCAGGACGCCATGCCCTCGGCGCGGTAGTTGGCGTCCTCCTCCGGGACGTAGGTCTTGCCGGCCACGGTGTAGGGCTTGCCGATGCGGTAGACGCCGCCGCCCTTCGGCACCGGCTCGCCGAATCCGACGACGCGCGGGCTCGACGACACGCCGTATTTCGGATCGACCTTGCTGGCGAACTTGTTGGACGAGGCGCAGTTCGCGACCATCAGGCAGGCGAGGACGGCGACGGCACTGCGCACCGCTCTCTCGACCGGATCTGTTTGACCAATCCCCATCGACCCCAATTACCAATGTGCCGGTCGCAGCCGGGCCATCCCATCAGCCCCGCGCGCCGCGCGCTTGTCCCCGCGAGTCGCGTCCCCCGCAACTCAACGCACAAGGATAACGCAACCCGAACACGGCGGAAATGGGGTAGGCCCCGCCGTGGTTAACCGGAGCTTTCCGGAGGACGATAGACGCCTAAGCGTGCGCTCCGCCCCGCCTCCTCGTTGCGAGTGCACCTTTTTGGACACATATGTTGCGTGAAATCCTCACTTGAGAGTGTTCTCATTTCCCGGGACCTGAATCATTTTGACTGTGCAGGGCTGCACGTCGTTTGCTTCACGTGGGGCGCAACAGGGTGTGTTCGCTATGATCGAAGCAATGACGGCAGTGATGGGCTTGGTTGGCGCCGGGATCTTCCTTGCTCATGCGTTTGAAGGGGTCCGCTCGCGGGCCTGATTCCGGACGGATCGGACAGCCGACGTCATGGTCGGCTCTCGTCCGCTTCAAAGATTTCGTCCGCTTCAAGAACGACACTTCAGGAACATCCCTGAAGCCGGCAGTTTCGACCAACAGATCTTTCAGACCGCTCTTCGTCCGGTCCTCCGCTTCTTCCGATCGACGTGAGGTCGGACCGGCAGCCCAGCTGTAGAAGGTGGCCCATGCGATACCCATACCTACGACGTCAAGACGTTGGACGTCCGGACTTGCTTTCGAGTAGCTTTCTCGCCCTGGCAGCGCTGAGCACGGCAGTGTTGTGCTCGGGTCTGATGGTTTTCGCACTCCGCTAAGCCGCGGGCTTTGAGCTGATGCCGTTCGGGCAGGCGTGAATGCGCCGTTGACGAGCCGCAAGCCAGCACCCTAAACAAGGATCGCGTCGCTACCGCGCCGTCAGGGCGCGGGTATCGCCGTTCCGGAGACGATGCCGGATGGAAGGGTGGCCGAGTGGTTTAAGGCACCGGTCTTGAAAACCGGCGTGCCCGCAAGGGTACCGTGGGTTCGAATCCCACCCCTTCCGCCAAGTCTCCTTCCACGTCCCCGAACTTGCCGCTGATCCCCGATCCGATGGATCGGCTGGCCGCGCACAACGCTGGCGAGCGCGCCCGCAGCCCCCCTGCTCAGAGCTGCGCGTCCGGTCAACGACCAGGGTGCGCGCCATGGCTTGCCTGCGGCGCGCGGTGGCCGTTCACGGCGCCGGCGGTCTCGGAGGGCACGCCGACCCGCTCCATCAGTTCGCGAACGTCGCGGATGCGGTTGTCGAGAAGGCCGTGCATCTCGCTGAGCGTCCAACGCAGCTCATCCAGCGCGCCCGGCGCCGCGTCGGGAAAATGCGAGAGATGATAGACCATCTCGTTGAGGACCTGCCGCAGCCCGTACAGGTCGTCATGGGCGAGCTTCTGGACATCGAGCTGGCCGAGCAACCGCTGCACGAAGCTGCGCCGATCGGGCGGCACATGGCGCAGATCGACGAACCGGTTGACGTGGAAGGCTCGCGGCGCCTCGGCACTGCCGGCCGCTTGGGCCAGCGCGAGGCGCACGTTGTCCGCGTTGAGATCCTCGGTATCGACGGAGAGCGTGTTCGGGAACAGGCTCTTGTAGCGTTCGATCAAGGCGTGGGTCCTGTCGTAGTACCAGCCGAACTTGTCGGCCAGCGACAGATCCATCCATTGCTGCCTCGACATCTCTCCGAAGTGGAAAGCGGTCGGACGCTTGCGACGCGCGGCCGGCGAATCGGCGTAGTAGAGGTGGTTCTGCGGCGACAGCTCGGCATTCTCCACCAGGCTTGCGATGCACGCCGCCCGGTCGCGCCGGCGCAGATGCACCAGCGTGACCTGATCGCCGAGGAGCTCGGCGATGATCGGCAGCACGGCCGCGTAGCCGTTGCCGACGACGCAAGCATGGGGGCAATCGAGGATCGTCTGACGAATCTGATCCGCGAAGCTGGGATCGTTGGTTTCCTTGAGCTGGCAGAACAGCTCATTGAGCTCGCTCGACGCCCATTCGTGCACGGCCCTGTCGCCGTTGCCCTGGTTGTCGAACACCTCCTGCATCATCCGCGTCAGCGACGTCGTGCCGTCCCGGCCGGTGCCGACGCACAGCACCCGCAGCGTGGAAGGTGGAGAATTCCTCAGGGCCGCGTCGCGGCCATTGCCGGAGGGGCGCGTCGCTCCATTGTCCGAGACCACGGCCAGGCGCTTACGCGCCAGCCGGCGAAGCTCCGCGGACGCCGCCTCCCACTCCAGCCTGTAGCCGTCGCGCTCGTCGCGCAGGCGGCCCATGATCACGCCCCTCTCTTCGGTGATGCGCCTGTACCGCTCGGACTCATCCTTCGCAGCGACCAACTCCGCTTGCAGCGCATCGACGAAGCGTTTCACGTCCGCATCGAGGCGGCTTTCGGTGCTGGCGGTGCCAATCCCCAATCGGTTCTCGATCCACCGGCGCAGTCGCACTCTCGACAACAATAATCCTCCAAGACATCGAGCCGAACGGCCTGCTGATCGTCTGCCGCCCGATCGCTGCTGCGATTCAGCACGCCTGCGAAGGCCGCCCTGCCGGCTCCGACTCTCCATGTAATACAATTGCAATGTACATCAAACCTGCATCGCAATTCGGTTGCAGAGGCAGCGATGGTGGCCGGCACGTTGCGCGAGCCGCGCCCGCTCGTGCCCGATAAATGTGCATGCCGCGGAGCCTGCTTTCTCCCGACCATGCCGTCAACGCGACCAATTGCCATTCTTAGGGTATTAATGTACCGTGACGCAGCGCGACCGCGATGGGTTATGCGTCACGGCATGCCGCAGGCGCCGCTGCTGCCAACGGCGCAGCCCCGACGACGCCAGCTCCGTTGAGCTAGTCCAGTCCGCGCTCGCGACTCAGGCGCACCATCTCGTCGATGAAGATCTGCTTCTGCTTGTCGTCGAGGCTGGTGAACAGCGGTTCGGACGTGTCGGCCACCGCGCGCTGGTCGGCGGCACGATCGACCAGGAACTGAGCCTCGTTGCGCATCTGCTCGACGATGTCATCCGGCGGATCGCGCTTCGACCGCGCGATGCGCAGCTCGAGTCGATCCGCGCCGTTGCGGCCGAGCGCGTGCATCGCGTCGGCGAACGGACCCCAGTTCTTCGCCTGCTCTTCCGTCAGGCTCAGCCCGGTCTTCAGGCGCTCGATATTGCTGTCGCTGTTGGCGACGATCTGTTCGGCCGTGAGTTGCGGGACGCCCGGCTGCGTCAACATCGGCGTCGCCTTGGCGACCTTGCTCGTCTTCGTCGCCTTGGAAGGCTTCGCCTTCCTGCCCTCGGCCGGCGGTGCCTCGGGCTGCGTACTCTGCTGGCCGCTGTTGCCGGTGAACGCCCCGGTCACGCCGGTGACCACGCCGACGACACCGCCGATCGCGCCGCCGAGCACACCGCCGACCGGCCCCGCCGCCTTGTTGCCTTCGCGCGCGCCCTGCTCGACGCCCTTGAACAGGCCCTGCGCGCCAAGCTGACGCGGCAGGCCCGCGAGGCCGATGAGGCCTATTGACACTCCTATTGCGATGCACCGGAGAGACCGGCGCCAAATGCCGGCGGGGCTCGTCATCATCAGTTCAGGCTCCGTGCAACACGTCCGACCGTCGCGCGCAGTCGCTGGTCGTGACGGCCATGATTCCAACGAATTCTATCGTTGCCGCAACGCGCAAGTCCATCGGCCGCATGCAGTGCGATGCATCGAACGCGTTCGGCTAGACTGATTCCTGCTCTGCTTCCTGCTCTGCCGGGGACGCGCCTTGCACTGCAGCGCTCAGCGCTGCGATGCAATCAGTTACGGACCTGCGACGAATTGTGCCCGCCATTAGTTCAAGGATTCGCCTCACCTGCTTTCTCGACAGCCGCTCGCAATTCTGCTCTGATTGCACCCAAGCGAAATCCATGCGCGCATGACGCGACGCAACAACTAACAAATCGGATTCGCATTGACAGAATGCTTGGCTCACCAGGGAGGGAACGCCATGTCACGGAGGAAGCTGAACCGTCGACAATTCGTTGCTGCGACCGCTGCCACCTCGGCGGTCATGATTGCCGCGCCCTATGTGCGCGGTGCCTACGCCGCCGGCAAGCTCTCGATAGGCTTCTGGGACCATTGGGTTCCGGGCGCCAACCAGGCCTCGACCGATCTCGTCAACGAGTGGGCCGCCAAGGAGAAGGTCGAGGTCCAGATCGACTACATCACCAGCCAGGGCAAGAAGATCGAGCTGACGATCGCCGCCGAGGGCGCCGCGAAGTCCGGCCACGATCTGATCGCTATGCCGACCTGGTGGCCGCATGCGCATGCCGAACTGCTGGAGCCGGTCAACGACATCATGGGGCCGATCATCCAGGAGAATGGCGAGGTCAACGGCACCGTCAAATATCTCGGACAGTCCGGCGGCAAATGGCTCGCCGTGCCGGCCTGCGTCGGCAGTCAGATCAAGGGCCCCTGCACCCGCATCGATCTCATGAAGAAGCATGCGGGCATCGACGTGCAGGAGCTGTATCCGGCCGGCTCTCCACCGAAGGCCGACAGCTGGACCACAGAGACCTTCCTGAAAGCGGCGGAGGCCTGCCAGAAGGCTGGCGTGCCGTTCGGCATCGGGCTCGGCGAAACCACCGATAGCGTGGACTCCGCCGGCGCGTTCTTCCAGGCGTATGGCGCCGAGCTGGTGAATGCCAAGGGCGATGTCACGGTGAAGACGGATGCCGTGCGCCAGGCGCTCGAGTTCTACAAGCGGCTGATCGCGGCACTGCCGCCGGATGTCGCCTCATGGGACGACGCATCGAACAACAAATGGCTGGTCTCGGGCAAGGGCGCGATGATCATGAATCCGCCGAGCGCCTGGGCGGTGGCCAAGCGCGACGCGCCGCAGATTGCCGAGCAGTGCTGGACCCACGGCTTCCCGGTCGGCCCCAAGGGCCGCTTCGCGCCGTTCCTGCCCTACTTCTGGAGCATCTGGTCGTTCTCCAAGAACAAGGAGGCGGCCAAGAGCCTGATCGTGCACTTGTCGAAGCCGTCATCGATCGAGAAGATGGTGGTGGCGAGCGGCGGCTACGATCTGCCGGCCTATCAGAAGCTGACGACGCTCAAGGTGTGGCAGGAGGAGGGCCCGCCGAAGGGGACGCTCTATCACTATCCCAACCCCTATAATCACCAGACGCTGTCGATCGCAGCCTCCCCTGCTCCGCCCAAGATCGCGCAGCAGATCTATGCGCAGGCAACGATGACCAAGATGTGCCTGCGCTACGCCCAGGGCGAGAAGATGGAATCGACCCTCGCCTGGGCCGAAGGCGAGTGCGAAGGCTTCATGCGCAGCTGAGGCATGTTGAAGCAACGCCGGCGGTCCGCTTCAGCAGGCGGGCCGCCTCCTTTCACCTTGTCAGTGTTCCCCATCCAGTGAGGACCCCGCCGTCGCGGGGGACATCACGAGGAGCCTTTTTTCATGGTTGATGCCGCCATCGGTGAAAACGCCGTCGCCCGCCCTCGCGCGGCCCGCCGCAATGGTCTGCACAGGGCGTTGAAGCGGAAATCGACCGCCGCTTTCCTGATGACGCTGCCGCTGATCCTGCTGATCGTGCTCCTCGTCGTTTATCCCGCCCTGTATTCGGTGCATCTGGCGACGCTGAACAAGTCGATGCAGCGCTTCGTCGGTTTCGGCAATTTCGAGTTCCTGTTCAAGCGCGACACGTTCTGGCTGGTCGTCAAGCAGTCCTGCATCTTCGCGATCACCGCCGTCGTGTTCAAGGCGCTGATCGGCTTCATCGTCGCGCATTTCGTGCACAACATCCCCGCCAAGGGGCAGCGCAAATGGCGCGGCATGCTGCTGGTACCCTGGGTGATCCCGCCGGCGATGAGCACGCTGGCGTGGCTGTGGCTGTTCGACCCGTCCTACAGCGCCTTCAACTACACGCTCGCCTTCTTCGGCATCGGCCCGATCCCGTGGACCGGCGACGCCGCCTGGGCGCGGTTCTCGGTGATCCTGGTCAACATCTGGTACGGCGCGCCGTTCTTCATGATCATGTACCTGGCATCGCTGAAATCCGTCCCGGAGCAGCTCTACGAAGCCGCAGCGATCGACGGCGCCAATTGGTGGCAGCGCATCTGGTACGTGACGCTGCCGATGATGCGCAACATCATCGCCATCACGACGCTGTTCTCGCTGATCGTGACGTTCGCCAATTTCGACATCGTCCGCATCCTCACCGCCGGCGGCCCGCTCGACAAGACGCACATCTTCGCGACCTGGGCGTTCCGCGTCGGCATCGAGGGCAGCGACATTCCGCTCGGCGCCAGCGTCTCGCTGTTCATGGTGCCGATCCTGGCGGTGGCCGCCATCTTCATCCTGCGCGACGTCAACAAGCGGGGGAACGAATCCTGATGAGCACCGTCACGATCGACAAGGCCGGCCCGACCCGCAACGTCAAATATGGCTCGATGAGCCGCGACCGCGCCTGGGCGCTGCGCTGGTCGTATTTCTTCCTGACGCTGTTCGCGATCTTCTCGCTGGTGCCGCCGCTCTACATGCTGATCACCTCGCTGAAGGGCAGCGCGGAGATCTCCGCGGCGACCAATCCGTGGTGGGTATTCCACCCGACGCTGGAGAACTATCTCGAGCTGCTGACCTCGAACCAGTTCATGCGCTTCTTCTTCAACTCGGCCATGGTCTCGATCGTCGTCGTGATCATCACCATGCTGATCAGCATCCCCGCGGCGTTCGCGCTGTCGCGGATGAAATTCTGGGGCTCGGCCACGCTCGCGACCGGCGTGTTCCTGACTTACCTGATTCCGGACAGCCTGCTGTTCATCCCGCTGTTCAAGATGTTCGCACTGATCGGCGACGTCACGGGCATCCAATTGATCAACCGCTGGTACGTGCTGCTGTTCATCTATCCGACGCTGACGGTGCCGTTCTGCACCTGGATCATGATCGGCTATTTCGCGTCGATCCCGAAGGAGCTCGACGAAGCCGCCATCATCGACGGCGCCTCCTGGCTGCAGACGCTGACGCGGATCTTCATTCCCGTCGCCCTGCCCGGCCTGATCGCCGCGACGATCTTTGCCTTCACCGTCTCCTGGGCGCAGTTCCTGTATCCGCTGGTGTTCACGACCTCGACCGACCAACTGGTGCTGCCGGTCGGCATCGTCACGAGCCTGATCAAGGGCGACGTCTTCAACTGGGGACAGATCATGACCGGCGCGCTGCTTGGCGCGGCGCCGCCGCTGATCATCTACGCGTTCCTGATGGACTATTACATTGCCGGACTCACGGCCGGCGCGACCAAGGGCTGATGACGGGGGTTGACCACACATGGCTGAAGTGAGCTTGCGCAAGGTCGTGAAGCGTTATGACGACGTCGAGGCGGTCAGGGGCATCGATCTCGATATCGCCGACCACGAGTTCGTCGTGCTGGTCGGCCCGTCCGGCTGCGGCAAGTCGACGACATTGCGGATGATCGCAGGGCTAGAGGACATCTCCGACGGAGACATCACCATCGGCGGCGACGTCGTCAACGACGTCCCCCCGAAGGACCGCGACATCGCGATGGTGTTCCAGAACTACGCGCTCTACCCGCACATGACGGTGGCCGAGAACATGTCGTTCGGGCTGCGCCTGAAGCACTATCCGAAGGCCGAGATCAAGAGCCGCGTGGCGGAGGCCGCGCGCATGCTGGATATCGCCGACCTCGTCGACCGCAAGCCCAAGCAGCTCTCCGGCGGCCAGCGCCAGCGCGTGGCGATGGGCCGTGCGATCGTGCGCAATCCCAAGGTCTTCCTGTTCGACGAGCCGCTGTCAAACCTCGACGCCAAGCTGCGCGTGCAGATGCGCATCGAGATCAAGAAGGTGCACCAGAAGGTCCGCACCACGACGGTCTACGTCACCCACGACCAGGTCGAGGCGATGACCCTGGCCGACCGTGTCGTGGTCATGAACAAGGGCCGCATCGAGCAGATCGGCACGCCGAACGAGCTGTACCACAATCCAGCGACACGCTTCGTCGCCGGCTTCATCGGCTCGCCCGCGATGAACTTCGTGCCGTGCCGGCTCGAGGAGGCCAATGGCCGGCTCCACATCCGCCTCACCGACCGCATCACCTTTCCGCTGCCGCCGGCGCGCGCCGCGCGCTATCAGTCCGTGTCACGAAATGAGCCGCTGCTGCTCGGCATCAGGCCGGAGCACATCACCGAGACCAAGCCGCATGCGGAGCCTGGGATTGAGCCGTTCGAGGCGCTGCTCGACGTCACCGAGCCGATGGGCATGGAGACGCTGGTCTACTTCACCCTCAACGAGACGCCGGTCTGCGGGCGGGTGAACCCCAACGCCGGCGCGCGGGATGGCAGCCCTCTGCGCATGGCAATGGACCTCAACAACATGCACCTGCTAAACGAGGCGACCGGGCTCGTGATCTGACGAGCACAAGAAGCTTCAAGGGCAGGATATGACCACCAGGACGGCAACCAACAAGAACAAGATCCTCGTCACGGAATCCTTCTCGGCCAAGGGACGCGCGCTGCTCGCGGCGCGCGACGACGTCGAGATGATCGAGTTCCCCAACATGATCTCGGCGGCGGACTTTTCTGCGCTGCTCACCTCCCATGCCCCGGTGCATGGCGTCGCCCTCGGTGCGACCCGGTTCGGCGAGCCGGAGCTCGTCGCTGCCGGCGACATGAAGGTCGTGACCCGGATCGGCGTCGGCTTCGACGCGGTCGACGTGCCGGCGCTGAGCCGCCACAAGGTGCCCTTGATGGTCGCGGGCACCGCGAATTCGCCGTCGGTCGCCGAGCAAGCGCTGTTCATGATGCTGACGCTGGCCAAGCGCGCCAACGAGATGCATGCGATGGTCAGGGACGGCACCTGGGGCGCGCGGCTCGGCGTGCTGCCGTTCGATCTCTACGGCAAGACCGTGCTGATCATCGGCTTCGGCCGCATCGGCACCCGCACCGCCAAGCGCTGCCTGGCGATGGAGATGCACGTCCTGGTCTACGACCCGTACAAGCCCGCCGCCGATATCACCGCCGCCGGCTGCGAGCCGGTGACCGACCTCGACGCCGCGCTGCCGCGCGCCGATTTCGTCAGCATCCACTGCCCGAAGACGCCGGAGACCATCGGCCTGTTCAATGCAGCGCGTCTGCGGCTGATGAAGCCGTCCGCCTATCTGATCAACACCGCGCGCGGTGGCCTGATCGACGAGGCCGCGCTGTACGACGCGCTGGTGTCCGGCCGCCTCGCCGGCGCCGGCCTCGACGTGTTCGAGCAGGAGCCGCCGCCGGTCGGCCACGCGCTGCATGCGCTGCCCAACGTGATCATGGCGCCGCACGTCGCCGGCGTCACCCGCGAGGCCGTCGACCGCATGAGCGAGCAGACCGCGCGCAACATCCTGAGTGTGCTCGACGGCGATCCGATCCGGCAGAACGTGATCAATCAGGACGTGCTCTGAGTCGCGAGCTGGTACCGTCCTCGGACTGACCCATGCTCAATTCTCACGAATAATCATGGCCGGGCTCCGTCCCGGCCATCCATTTTTGGAGAACGGGCCGGCTGAGTCGAGCGTCCTCCTGCACTCCTCGAGATCCTCATCCACCGCTTTGTTGCCCAAATTTGAACGCATTATTGCATCTCGCCCAGATTTCGCTACAACTATAACTATTGGCGTCGGCGTTTGCGCGCGTCAGTAGGAACAGAGGCGATCATGAGTGTTGCGACGGAGCACGCGCTCGCAACGATAGCGAGCATCCTCGACAAGCCGGAGTCTGCGAAGCGTGACGACCGGGCGGCCGCGCCTGCTCCCAACTCTCCCGCCAAGAAAGCCGCAGGCACGGTGGTGTCGTTCGATCAGGCCGACGGCTACACCAAGATCGGGCCCGGCCCGATCTCTGCAATCCGCTTCCGCTGGACCGCGCGGCGCGGCGAAGACGGCTACTACGTCGACGAGACCGTCGGGCCGACCTCGATCGCCGTCAGCAGCGGCCCGATGACGGCCGAAGCCGCCGTCGACATGGTCGACACCCGTGCGCACGAGGCGGCAGAGCGCTTCGAGGCGCTGAAGAACGAGATGACCGGCAAGGGTGCGTTTGCTCCGGTAGGACCCGGCCGGACCTAGCGCTCCGTCGCCCCGCATCGTTGAACGATGCGCGGCATCGCCTGGTGGACCAGCATCGACCGCCGGCGGCGGCCGTGAGCCGCTCCGAACGGTACGACAGCCGCCTCTGCCCCTCGTCCCGCGACACCGCTTCGTATAAGAAGAACCTCGTCCCACTCAAGCCGAGGTGTCGCATCATGGGGTTCTTCGATCGTCCGCTGTCCGTTCTGACTGGGCTCGTCCTCGTCTGCAGCCTTGCCGTCCCGGCGGCCGCCGAGCAGGCCTCGCGCCTCGACGAGATCATGCAGCGCGGTAGCTTGCGGGTCGGCATGACCGGCGACTACAAGCCCTTCACCTATCTCGACAAGGCGACCGGCAAATTCTCCGGCTTCGACGTCGACATGGCCGAGTCGCTCGGCAAGGCGCTCGGCGTCAAGGTCGAGTTCGTGCCGACCAGCTGGCCGCAACTGATGAAGGATTTCGAGGCCGACAAGTTCGACGTCGCCATGGGCGGCGTGTCGATCACGCTCGACCGCCAGAAGAAGGGCTACTTCTCGACCGCGATCATGCGCGAGGGCAAGACGCCGATCGCTCGCTGCTCGGACACGTCGAAATACCAGACGCTGGCCGACATCGACAGACCGGGCACCCGCGTCGTCGTCAACCCCGGCGGCACCAACGAGCGCTTCGCCCGCGCCAACGTCAAGGCCGCCGACATCCGCGTCCACACCGACAACGTCACGATCTTCGAGGAGATCGCCAAGGGCGACGCCGACCTGATGATGACCGATGCCTCCGAGACGCGCTATCAGCAGAAGCTGCATCCCGGCGTGCTCTGCGCCGTCCACCCCGACAAGCCGTTCGACTTCTCCGAGAAGGCCTACTGGCTGCAGCGCGATGTCGCGCTGAAGGCGTTCATGGATCAGTGGCTGCATATCTCCACGGAGAACGGCAGCTACCAGGCGATCTACAAGAACTGGTTTGATTGACGTTGGCATTTGCCCCCGGGGGACTCCTGTCGGAACCATCGCTTCAGACCGGGCGCGCGCCAGCGTGGCAGGAATTCACCGGACTTTCGCTCGTCATGCCCGGCTCGCCCGGGCATTCACCCCGGCTTGCGGAATCTACCCCATGGGGGTATATCGTGGTCGATGACGTCGACCCTGGCAGCCATCGCGTCCGCGATGGCGCAGTTTGACCCGTCTCAAGGACTGCCCCCAGAAGCGCAGTAGGGTATGCTGCGGCCAAGGCAAACTCGGATCCTGATGCGGCTTGTTCGGACCATCCTGGCGTTCGCGATCGCCCTCTCGCTGGCGATGCTGCCGATTGGCGCATCGACGGTGGCGGTCGCAATGTCGTCGAACGACATGCAGGCAAGCATGGCCATGGGCGATGGCGCCGACATGTCGATGGACGAGTGCTGTCCTGACGACATGAAGGGAACGATTTCCCCGTCACACGGCGACAAATGCGGGATGGGTTTCTGCTGCGCCGGCGGAACGGTTGCCCTCGGCGATATCAGGACCATCGTCGTCGCTCCACTCGCCATCGCGGCGACCACGCTGGCACTTCCCGCCGACCAGGTGGCCTCCCTCGATAGCGGCAGTCCTCCTTTCCGACCTCCTCGAGTCTGATCTCGTTACCGACGCGCGCGTGCCTGCGCGCCGACCGCTGACGTGCGCGCCATCGGCGCCACGGCCGAGATTCATTGATGAGGACAGGACCATGCTTTCCAGACTTAGCATCGCGGCGTTCGCCGCCACCCTTTCGCTTGCCACATCAGCCGCCTTGGCAGGCGTGACTGACTACACGTTCGAGCCGGTCACTCCGGAGATGAAGAAGGGCGACGATGTCACGGTCGCCATTCGTCTGACCAACAAGCAGACCGGCAAGCCGGTCGCCGACGCGGTCATCTTCAAGACGCGCGTCGACATGGCCCCCGACGGGATGGCCGACATGGTGTCGGACGTGGCGCCGCTGCCGTCGAAGGAACCGGGCGTCTACGCCTTCAAGACCGACCTGCCGATGGCCGGGCGCTACCAGGTCACGCTGTCCGCCAAGGTGCAGGGCGAGCCTGAGACGGTCACCGGCAAGGTCATCGTCAAGGCGACGAAGTGAGCTCGCGGGGCGCTCCCGACGAGCGCCCCAGTCTCCCAACGGATAGTGCGCGCCCAGCGCGCCTCACGGTGATGCCATGAACACGTTGCGTCTGCTCGCGACCATTGCGGTCGGTGCTGGCCTCGGCTTGGGTGGGCTCGTATCCATCCAGACCACGCCTCCGTCGTTTCGCGCCCCTCTTGCCGCCGCCGCGGCGGATCGGATGCCGCTGTACTATCGCGACCCAGGCGGTGCCCCCGCTTGGTCGGCGACCCCCAGGAAGGACGATCGCGGGCGCGACTATCTGCCCGTCTATGACGACGATCAAGCGGCGCCGGAGCCGGCCAAGCCGAAGCAGCAGGCGGACCCCTCACGCAAGATTCTCTACTACCGCAATCCGATGGGCCTGCCGGACACGTCTCCCACTCCGAAGAAGGACCCGATGGGAATGGACTACGTTCCCGTCTACGACGGCGACGAGGCCGACGACGGCGTGGTGAAGCTGTCGCCCGGCAAGATCCAGCGCAGCGGCGTGAAGTCAACGCCGGTCGAGCGGCGCACGCTCCACGTCGCGGTGAAGGCGCCGGGCACCATCCAGCTCGACGAGCGGCGCATCTCCGTGATCGCGATGCGCGCCGAAAGCTTCGTGCAGAAGATCGCCGACGTGACGACCGGCACGCGCGTCAGAGCGGGCCAGCCGCTGATGGAGATCTATAGCTCGGCGATCGCGGCGGCCGCCGCCGAATATCTCTCCACCATCAATTCCAACATCGTCGGCGGCAATGCCGCCTATGGCCGCGGCTCGCGCCAGCGGCTGACCAATCTGGACGTGCCGGAGCCGGTCATCGCGGCCATGGAGAAGTCGCACGTCGCCCCCGTGACGGTGCAATGGTCGGCACCGCGCGACGGCATCGTGCTCGAGCGCAATGCGATCGAAGGCATGCGTGCCAATCCGGGCGACGTACTGTTCCGCATCGCCGATATCTCGCTGGTCTGGGCCCTCGTCGACGTCGCCGAACGCGACCTCGGCAGCATCGCGGTGGGTCAGCCCGTGATGATCCGCGCGCGCAGCTTCCCGGGGCGGACCTTCGCTGGCGCGATCGCGGTGATCTATCCCCAGGTGAACAAGGACACGCGGACGGCGCGGGTGCGGATCGAGCTCGCGAATCCGGACCTCGCGCTGCTGCCTGACATGTATGTCGATGCCGAGATCGAGACCGCAGCCCCGGCGCCGGTGCTGGCTGTGCCGGCGGAGGCCGTGCTCGACACCGGCAGCCGCCAGGCGGTCCTGATCGACAAGGGCGACGGCCGCTACGAGCCGCGCGCCGTCAAGCTCGGTCGCCACGGCGCTGGCTATGTCGAGGTGCGGGACGGTCTGTCGGAAGGCGAGGCGGTCGTCACGTCAGCCAACTTCCTGATCGATGCCGAGAGCAACCTCAAGGCCGCGTTGAAGAGCTTTGCCGAAGCAGCTGAACAGCAGCCCGCCAACGCCGATCACGCCGGGATGGGAGCGCACAAATGATCGCCCGCATCATCGCCTGGTCCGCGCGCAATCTCCTGCTGGTCCTGTTCGGCACCGGCTTCGCCGCAGCCGCCGGATTCTACGCGCTCATTCATCTGCCGCTCGACGCGATCCCCGATCTGTCGGACACACAGGTCATCGTCTACACCGAATATCCCGGTCAGGCGCCGCAGGTGATCGAGGATCAGGTCACCTATCCGCTGACCACGGCCATGCTCACGGTGCCGAAGTCGAAGGTCGTGCGCGGCTTCTCGTTCTTCGGTGTGTCGTTCGTCTACGTCATCTTCGAGGACGGCACCGACATCTATTGGGCACGCTCGCGCGTGATGGAATTCCTGAACAGCGCAGCGTCGCGGCTACCGGCGGGAATTGCACCCACGATCGGCCCCGACGCCACCGGCGTCGGCTGGGTCTATCAATACGCCGTCATGTCGAAGGAGCTGAACCTCGCCGACGCCCGCACGATCCAGGACTGGACCCTCAAATTCGCATTGGCCAAGGCCGAAGGTGTCGCCGAGGTCGCGAGCATCGGCGGCTTCGTCAAGCAGTACAACGTCGTTCTCGATCCGCAGCGGATGCGCGATCGCGGCGTCAGCATGCAGAAGATTCGCGACGCGATCCGTGCCAGCAATGCCGATGTCGGCGGCCGCACCGTCGAGCTCTCGGAGTTCGAATACGTCATCCGCGGCAAGGGCTACATCAAGAATATAAACGACCTCGGCAACATCGTGCTGAAGACGTCCGGCGGCACGCCGGTGCTGCTGCGCGACGTCGCAACCGTCGAGCTCGGTCCGGACGAGCGGCGCGGCATTGCCGAGCTCAACGGCGAGGGCGAAGTCGCCAGCGGTATCGTGCTGCAGCGCTTCGGCGTCAACGCGCTCGATGTCATCGAGAACGTCAAGAAGCGCTTGCATGAGATCGCGAGCAGTCTGCCAAAATCGGTCGAGATCGTTCCGGTCTACGACCGCTCGAACCTGATCTATGCCGCCATAGCCACGCTCAAGCACACCCTGCTCGAGGAGAGCATCGTCGTCGCCCTCGTTTGCGTCGTCTTCCTGCTGCACGTCCGCAGCGCCCTGGTCGCGATCCTGATGCTCCCGGTCGGCGTGCTCATGGCGTTCGGCGCGATGAAACTGCTCGGGCTCGGCTCGAACATCATGAGCCTGGGCGGCATCGCGATTGCGATCGGCGCCATGGTCGATGCCGCGATCGTCATGATCGAGAACGCCCACAAGCACCTCGAGCGGGCCAAGCCCGACCAATCGCGTGTTCAAATCCTGATCGACGCGGCCGCGGAGGTCGGCCCTGCCCTGTTCTTCAGCCTCCTGATCATCACCGTGTCGTTCATGCCGATCTTCACGCTGGAGTCGCAGGAAGGCCGGCTGTTCAGCCCGCTCGCCTTCACCAAGACGTTCTCGATGGCGGCGGCCGCGCTGCTGTCGGTCACGCTGGTGCCGGCGCTGATGGTGATCTTCGTGCGCGGCAGAATCATTCCCGAGCGCCGCAACGTCATCAACCGCTTGCTGATCTGGATCTACCGGCCCGTCATCAAGGGCGTGCTGCGGGCCAAGACGATCGTGATCCTCGCCGCGGTCGCGGTGCTCGCGATCTCCATCTGGCCGGCGCGCCAGCTCGGCACCGAGTTCATGCCCAGCTTGAACGAGGGCACGCTGCTCTATATGCCCACGACCCTGCCCGGCATCTCCGTGACCAAGGCCGCGGAGCTGATGCAGATGCAGGACCGCATCATCAAATCGTTCCCGGAGGTCGCTTCGGTCTACGGCAAGGCCGGGCGGGCGGCGACCGCAACCGATCCCGCGCCGATCGAGATGTTCGAGACGGTCGTCAACCTCACGCCGAGGGATCAATGGCGCCCTGGCGTCACGATCGACAGCCTGATCGCCGAGATGGACAAGGCGCTGCAATTCCCCGGCGTTTCCAACGCCTGGACGATGCCGATCAAGGCCCGCATCGACATGCTCTCGACCGGCATCCGCACGCCGATCGGCGTGAAGGTGATGGGCACTGATTTGACCGAGATCGATCGTCTGGCAAAGCAGATCGAACGGGTCATCAAGACCGTCCCCGGAACGTCCTCGGCCTATGCCGAGCGCGGCATCGGCGGCTACTACCTCGAGATCACACCCGACCGCGAGGCGCTCGCCCGTTACGGCCTGCTGGTCCAGGACGTCCAGGATACGATCGCGGCTGCGCTCGGCGGCCAGACGGTCACCACCACGGTGGAGGGCCGCCAGCGCTTCACGGTCAACATGAGGTATCCGCGCGATCTCCGCGACAATCCGAAGGCCATCGCCGACGATGTCCTGGTGCCGATGCCGGCCGGCGGCGCCGTGCCGCTCGGCGAGGTCGCCAGGATCGAGCCGGTCCGGGGACCCACCTCGATCCGGACCGAGAACGGACAGCTTGCAACTTACATCTATGTCGACATCCGCGATCGCGACATCGGCAGCTACGTCGCCGACGCGCAGCACGCCGTCACCGAGAACATCCAGTTTCCAGCCGGCACCTACGTGGTCTGGAGCGGCCAGTACGAATATCTCCAGCGGGCCGCTGCCCGCCTCAAGATCGTCGTCCCCGTGACGCTCTCCATCATCTTCCTGCTGCTCTATCTGAACTTCAGGGCCATGACGGAGACCCTGATCGTGATGCTGTCGCTGCCGTTCGCGCTGGTGGGCGGCATCTGGATGATGTGGTGGCTCGGCTTCAATCTATCGGTCGCCGTCGCGGTCGGCTTCATTGCACTCGCCGGCGTGGCCGCTGAGACCGGCGTCGTGATGCTGATCTATCTCGACCACGCGCTCGCCGAGATGAAAGCCAGGCGGGCCGCTGAGGGCGCGCCCTTGACCCGGCGCGATCTCCAGGACGCGATCATGGAGGGCGCCGTCGAGCGCGTCCGGCCGAAGATGATGACCGTGGTCGCCATCATGGCGGGTCTGCTTCCGATCATGTGGAGCAATGGTACGGGCTCCGAGATCATGCAGCGCATCGCCGTCCCCATGATCGGCGGCATGATCTCATCGACTCTGCTCACTCTGATCGTGATCCCCGCCATCTTCGGTCTGGTGAAAGGACGTGGCCTGTCATCCGGCAGCACAGCGGCGCGCGGCGCCTCTGGCGATGGATCGGAACCGGTGGCAGAGGCGGCTTGAGCCGAAGCTTCGAGACGGAGGTTAGGTCATCGCCCTGCCGCCAGGCTCGCTTGGACACGTCGACGGGACTTGCGGATCGCGCGCTCGCGGTGGCACGCGAGAACAGCCGTCTTCCAATATGCTGCCTTGGGGGAGCTGCGCGACCTGCGTTGCGCCGACAGCGCCATTGCCTCCCCTCGTCTGGCGCAGGACACGTGCTTGCCGAGTGATTACGCCCATTGCGGCACCCTCGGCATAGGTCTGCTGCCAGCTCATCGCGGCCGCGGAATTGGTCGTGCTCTCATTCGACGGACGATGGACGCCGCGCTTGCCTTCGGCCTCACGCGCATCGAGCTGACCGTGCGCGAGTAGAACATGAATGCGATCGCCTTAAGGACGTCGGCTTCCGAGCCGAAGGGCTGCAACGCAACGCCGTCCGCATCGACGGCCGCTATGAGAACGTGATCTCGACGGCGTTCGTGGTAGCGTGAGTGTAGCATAGTACGATGATTTCGCTGCTGTGGATGTCTCCGGAGAGCATAATCGCGGGGCTTATACAAGACGGCGGTCAGGGTCTCCATTGGGATACTGCGGATTCCGAGATGAGGCCGCAGCCGGAACCTGACATGGAATGTCCAGCAGGACGCAAAACGCAAAGTCCTGCAGTCATTTCAACGCGAAGACCCCTGTCCAGTCCTTGCGCTAAAAATATTCACCTTTCGTTTTTCCGGAAACTATGATTGACTGCCGCCATCCCACCTCAACGAGAGGGGCGTTGCGCGCGATCGTCTCGACACGCGAGGTGGGGAGGCGATGGCCGCGTTTTGCCGCAGCGTGCTTGCACGCGGACGAACGGCACGGCGCGGACGTGAAATCGCAGCGTCCTGACACCCCGATGCTGGTGTCCAGCGCAATGCGCGCAAGCGCATTGTCGCCATGGTGGCCAACAAGCCCGGCGCACCAGGGAGACTGCGTATAAGGTGCGCCGTGGAAAGGCGCGGTTCTTGAGAGGGTGAAAGTCCCTTCCGGCAAATGTCGTTCCAGCCGGT